>PBTU01000033.1 GCA_002729295.1 Verrucomicrobiales bacterium
CTCTCGTCGCCGATGATACCGTGAAAATCTGCCAAATCGGCGGAGAACTGTCCACCTCGGCCAAAAACTTCGCCCGAGGATACCTCGAAATGCGGGGAATCGGCATCATAAACGTCGCCAACCTCTACGGATTGTCCGCCATTCGGCCCGAAAAACGTCTCGATCTGGTCGTTGCCCTAAAACCGGACACTGATCTCAATAAAGTCGACCGTACCGGCATTCGGCGAAAGAAATTTCAGGTTCTTGATGTTGAGGTCCCACTCATAGAGGTTCCCGTTGCTGCCGGGCGTGAAACTGCCCGCCTAATCGGGGTGGCAGCACTGGATTTACAGCTCCGGAGAATTGGGTATGACATGGCCGACGAGTTCAATAAGAGAATCCTAGAGCAGATGAATGAGGGATTATAATACCTCAAAATGATCATTTTGGCAGCTGAGAGCGCAATATTTGTCTTTTCTGGGCTCTTCCCACCCGTCACTATGGCCGCGCCACAAGACCATTTTTATGCCTCAAAAGGATTTTACCATCACCAATCAACTCGGAATCCACGCTCGCCCAGCCGCGCAGTTTGTGAAAATCGCCAATACCTTTCCCTGCGACATTCGTGTCGAGAAAGATGACGATGAAGTTGATGGTAAGAGCATCCTTGGACTCATGATGCTCGCTGCAGGTCACGGCTCGGTCATTTCCGTCACAACGGAAGGCGAGCAGGCAGATGAAGCCCTAGAAGCTTTGGGTGAGTTGATCACCCGAGACTTCGAGGAAGTCTCCGCGGCAAACTAAGCCTCGATCACTCTCCCGCCAACCGCTGCGGGGTTGAATCCCGTCAAAATACGCTTGGGCACATGGCATCGAAATCAAATCGCGAACATACTTTCAACGGCACTGCGGTGTCCCGTGGAATTGCTTTCGGCCCGATCCATGTCGTGGCACGAGGGTTCGCTGCTCCTGATGTCTATCCCATCAAGGAAGAAAATATTCCAGCCGAGCAAGCTCGCTTTGACCTCGCTATCGCCAAGACCAAGGAACAACTGGGCCAACTGCAAGAGCACATTGAGGGCATCGCCGGCTCTGATGATGAAGGGCTGGTCTTTGAAGCTCACAGCCTTGTTCTTGAAGACCCCGGCCTCCTGCGAAAAGTCAGTAAGGCTATCGAGGAGCGGAAACAGAACGCCGAGTTTTGTTTCTACGCCGTGATGCAAACCTTCCTCGAAGCAATGCGTCGGGTTGCCGACAGTTACCTCCGGGAACGCGCCGTCGATATCGACGACGTTTGCCAGCGGGTCCTCCGTAACTTCAAGGCTGACGACGGCGCAATTGGCCCGGACCACCAACATCTTTTGGTCACTTACGATCTCAGCCCTTCGGACACAGCGTCAATGGATCGTGCCAAGCTTCTCGGCTTTGTCACTGAGGCCGGAAGCATCAATTCCCACACTGCCATCCTGGCCCGGGCATTGGGAATTCCCGCTATCGTGGGACTTGGAGGCGCGGTTCTGGAAACGACTGCTTTGGCTCCCGCAATCATCGACGGATATTCCGGGAAACTCATTGTTCATCCTTCAGAGGAGACCACTGCGCGTTATCAAAAACTCGCAGCTGAACGGCAATCAGCCCGAAAAGCTCTCGAAGCCCTTCGTGACAAGGAGAGTACGACAACCGACGGCCACCACATCACGCTTTCCGCAAATATCGAGTTTACCCATGAGCTAGATACTGTCCGCGAAAACCGAGCCGAAGGCGTGGGATTATTTCGAACTGAATTTTTCCTTCTCGAATCTTCCAACCACCCAAACGAAGAAGCACAAACCAAGGTCTATCGGGAACTCGCGATGGGAACTAAGCCCCATCAAGGAATCATTCGCACCCTTGACTCCGGTGGCGATAAGTTGGCCGTCGAAGCCTTCAGCGAACCCGAACCCAACCCCTTCCTGGGCTGGCGCGGCATTAGGGTGTCTCTCGATCGTCAGGCAATGTTCAAGGAACAGCTTCGCGCAATCCTTCGTGCAAGTTCCGAGGGAAAGCTCGGAATGATGTTCCCTTTTGTTTCAGGCCTCTCGGAAATCAAGGCCTGCCGAAAGCTCGTTTCAGAGTGCATGGGTGAACTCGATGCGGAAGGCCATGCCTATGATGCTGATCTCGAAATCGGCGCGATGATTGAAATCCCCTCGGCTGTTCTCGTCGCCGACGAGATTGCCAAAGAGGTTGACTTCTTCTCCATCGGGACAAATGACCTGATCCAATACACTGTGGCAGTGGATCGGATCAATCACCGCGTTGCCAAGCTATACCGATCTTCCCACCCGGCCGTCATTCGCTTGATCAAGATGACCACTGATGCGGCCAAACGGGCCAGTATCTGGACCGGAGTCTGTGGCGAAATGGCCACGGATCTCCACATGACACCACTTCTGGTTGGACTCGGAGTGGATGAACTTTCAGTGGGGCCCCATGACCTCGCCCCCGTTCGTAAAGCCCTCCTCTCACTGGATTTTGGCAGGTGTCAGGAAATGGCAGCGAGGGCCCTTACTCTGGCCACCAGTCGGGAGGTTTTTGACTGCACCAAGGCAATGGCGCAAGAAGCCTATCCCGACTTGCTGGAGGGACTTGACGCGAGTTAGCGCATCTCCATACCGCTCTTAGCAAAGACCCAGCGATTGACCTCGCCTCCCTTGATGAGGGCTTTGGCATTCACGGGCTTCTCTCCAAAAATGGTCTGGGCTTTGTAAGTCACCAAACCGATCTGATAGTTCACTCCGTCAATACTTTCGTCTTCGCCAGCCTTCCAGGTAACTACCTGCTCGGGCTTAAACTCCTTCAAAGTACCCGCAGCGATGAACTTTTTCATTAACGCCACAAGTTCTTCAGGTGAAAGCTTCTTATCAGCAGGTTCAGGGGTCGGTGCCGAATTGTCCGATCCATCTGTCCCACCGTCCCCGCTTGCAACCATGGGACCACCGGTAGCTGGAGCTGGAGGAGTCGCGACAGTAGGGGTTGGTTCGGCAACTGGTGGAGGATTCACCGGAGCGGGCGGATTGACCGGAGGCTTGGGAGGAGCCGTAGTGGGTCCTCCAGCGACCTTCCCTGCGTCCTTGTCAAATTTGGCCTGAGCCAAAACCCCATACAGGTCGGTCGTCTCAACAGCGACACGGCCTTTAGCGACGCCATCAGTGGTCTCGATGATCAATTCTAATCCGTCACGATTCAGTAACTTCACTTCGGTTCCACGAGTGAGCATTTTGACTCCCTCCCCGCTATTAGTCGCTAACTTGACCTGTTTTGCGATTTTAACGATCGTGGGCAGGTCATCTGCCCGGTATTCAGCCAAATCTATTTCATAAATGGCGTTCTGAACTTTGACCTTCTTGACAAGGGAGGATGTAGTCTTTTTTTCCTTCACCAGCATTGGTCCGATGCTCGGTCCGAGCATTAAACCAAGAAGGTGGAGGACTACTACGATTATGGCAAATTTTGCGTATCTCATAAGATCGGGTGGGTGCAGGCAGAAAATTAGAGTGATCTTGACGATTTGTCACGTCACCAAACTCAGGTTTGACCTTTTCTCTTTCAGACCAAAGGCTGGGGCATGGCAAATTCGCGTCTTTTTCTCCTCGATGGCATGGCCTTGGTCTATCGGGCCCACTTCGCCTTCATCAGGAACCCCATCACCAACTCAAATGGTGTAAATACCTCTGCGATATATGGTTTCGCCAACACCCTCCTGACCATTATCGGGAAGGAATCGCCCACTCATCTTGCGGTAGCCTTCGATACCTCGGCCCCTACTTCCCGTCATAAAACCTATCCCGAATACAAGGCCCAGCGGGAGGCAATGCCCGAAGAATTGGCCGCCGCGATCCCCGAAGTGAAGAAATTGTGCGCTGCTTTCCGTATTCCGGTCATTGAAATGGACGGATTCGAAGCTGATGACATCATCGGCACAATCGCTCATCAGGCTGAGGAAAACGGGAATTTCGACACCTTTATGGTCACGCCCGACAAGGATTTTGCGCAATTAGTCGCCCCACGAACCGCGATGTGGAAACCCGGACGTCAGGGATCGGATCACGAAGTCCTCGACCTCCCTGCCATCCTCGAAAAATGGGAGATCAAATCGCCCAAACAAGTGATCGATATCCTAGGACTTTGGGGTGATGCCTCCGACAACATTCCCGGCGTTCCTGGAATTGGAGAAAAAACGGCAAAAAAACTCGTCGGTCTCTACGATTCGGTTGAAGGACTGATCGACAACATCGACAAACTCAAGGGCAAGCAGAAGGAGAACGTTACCAACTTTGCCGAACAAGCCCGCCTATCCAAAAATCTCGCGACCATCATTCTCGATGTTCCGGTTGCACAAACATTGGACGACCTTGTTCGTCAGGAACCAGACGAGGAAGTCCTGAGGGCAGCCTTCGAAGAATGGGAATTCCGCACGCTGACCAAGCGCCTCTTTTCGAAGAATGACGATTCAGACGGCGGCGACGCTCCGGTCTTCGAGAGTTTAAAAAATATTTCTGACGTCCCACACAACTACCACCTCGTCCGGTCCGACGACGAGATCGAGGACCTCATCAAAAAACTCATGACCGCTGAGTCCTTCTGTTTTGATGTCGAAACAAATTCTCTCGATCGCTTTCAAGCCAAACTCCTCGGCATCGCATTCTCCACCACTCCACAAGAAGCATACTATCTACCAGTTTCAGATTGGGAATCTCTCCGCAAAAAAATTGCTCCTGTTCTGACTTCTGACTCTCTCAAAGTCGGACACAATCTGAAATTCGACCTCGCCATTCTCCTCTCCCACGGTATCGCCGTGAAAGGTCCATTCTTTGACACCATGCTGGCCCATATCTTGGTGGCTCCGGATCAAAAACACACCATGGATAGCTTGGCTGAAAGCCTTCTCAATTATTCTCCCGTCAAGCTTGTCGATCTTTTCACTGAAAGCGCAGAACCCGACGACGACCTCTTCGCTGCTGCTGCCAAAAAGAAAGCGGCCAAGGGAAACCTTGACCCGTCGGAGATCCCCACTGAAAAACTAGCTGAATACGCGGCCGAAGATGCTGACGTGACCATCCAGCTTTTCCACTCCCTCAAACCTCTGCTTGAAGAAAAGAAACTCCTCCCGCTCTGGGAATCTATCGAAGCCCCGCTTCTTCCTGTCCTCGTTGCGATGGAGGCCGAAGGAATCACGGTCGATCAAAATGTCCTCGACGAAGTTGGTGAAACCCTCGCGGAACGAATCGCGAAACTCAGTGTCGAAATCGAAGCTTCCGCCGGAAGACCTTTCAACCTCAACTCACCCAAACAACTCGGAGAGATCCTCTTTGGCGAAATGGAGCTGGTGGAAAAACCAAAGAAAACAAAGACCGGTCAATTCAAGACCGANGAACAAACTCTTTCTTCTCTTGCCCCCAANCATCCCATCGTTGCCAANATCCTCTCATACCGNGAAGCAACNAAACTGAAGGGAACCTATNTCGANGCNCTCCCNGCTCATCGCGCNCAACACTCCGGGCGGGTCCANACCCATCTTCATCANCTNGTGACCACCACCGGACGACTCGCCTCCAGCGATCCCAATCTACAAAACATCCCGGTTCGCTCGGAAACNGGNCGGGAGTTGCGCCGNGCTTTTGTTCCCCGTGGCCCCGAATTTACCCTCCTCGCAGCGGATTACTCTCAAGTGGAACTCCGTGTTATGGCAGCTCTTTCAGGCGACCCAACCATGATCGAAGCTTTTCAAAACAATCTCGATATTCACACCGCAACCGCCGCCAAGGTGTTCGGAGTCGAGATTGATGGGGTCATTCCGGACATGCGACGCACTGCCAAGATGGTAAACTTTGGCATCATCTATGGTATTTCAGCCTTCGGCCTATCACAACGTCTGGGCATTCCCCGCGGAGAAGCCAGTGAAATCATCAAGACCTACTTTGAAGAGTATCCTGCCATCAAGCAGTTCATGGAAGACACTATTGAAGATGCCCGTGAAAAAGGATACGTAGAGACCCTCGCAAAGCGCCGG
Organism: Verrucomicrobiales bacterium; assembly: GCA_002729295.1. Classification (GTDB taxonomy): domain Bacteria; phylum Verrucomicrobiota; class Verrucomicrobiia; order Verrucomicrobiales; family Akkermansiaceae; genus SW10. Next base: position 6,032 of record PBTU01000033.1, read on the forward strand.
CGCTATTTCAAAGACATTACCTCATCCAACGCAACCATCCGTAGCAATGCTGAACGAGCCGCGATCAACAGTCCAATTCAGGGAACAGCAGCCGATATGATCAAAATCGCCATGATTAAGGTTCAAGAGCTCCTTGTTGGCAAAAAATCCAAAATGATTCTCCAAGTCCACGATGAGCTACTTTTCGATCTCCATCTCGATGAACAAGAGGATCTAACGCCAAAAATTGTCGAAGCGATGGAAACAGCCGTCATTTTACCTAAAAACGTCCCCGTTCGAATCGACACCGGCGCGGGCGACAACTGGTTGCAAGCCCACTAGAACCCTCTACACTTCGCCCCACATGAAATCACTCCCTCTCTTTCTTTCACTCACTTTCCTCATTGGTTGCCAGACCGATGCCCAAAGAAGAGAGCCACCAAAAGCCAAAACCAAGGCCCCCGTCGGAACTACCGTCGTGATTGACACCAATCGGGGGAGCATACTCGCAGAACTAGACGACAAGAAAGCACCGGTCACGGTGAAAAATTTCCTCAGCTACGTGGATCAGGGCTTCTATGACAACACTACCTTTCACCGCGTCATCTCCCACTTTATGATTCAGGGAGGTGGCTTCACCCTAAAGGAAGGCATCCTCATCGAAAAAACAACCAGAGCCCCCATTGATAACGAGAGCGCCCAAACCTATCCTAATACCCGCGGCACACTCGCCATGGCCCGCAAGCCTGATCCAAATTCCGCCACGTCACAATTCTTTATCAATGTCGTAGACAACAACCAACTCAATCACCCAAACGCCAATGGCAGCGGCTACGCAGTTTTCGGTAAAATCATCAAAGGCATGGAAGCTGTTGATGTTATAAAAGCAGTTCAATCGAGCACGACTAGCGCCAATGTGCTCGATGCCACGGGTATCGCCATGCCAACATCGATGAAGGATGTCCCGGTTGAGCCGGTCGTGATTAAATCGATCCGCCGTACCCTCAAATTCCAGTAAATCAAGATGTCCTGGCTTCTACCACTCCTTGGATTCCTGTTGGGCTCCATTCCCTTCGGCCTTTTAATGGGGAAAATTAAAGGAATCGATATCCGCCAACATGGCTCGGGTAATATTGGAGCCACCAATGTTTTTCGCACTCTGGGGAAACAATTGGGTATCACTTGCCTCCTTCTCGATTTCACCAAAGGTCTTGTCCCGGTTCTCATCGCCAGGAATATGGTTGAACCCATGATGGCTGAACAACAATTTACGGCTCAATCCATCGAAGTCCTCACCGCCCTTGCTTCAATCATGGGACATAATTACTCGCCATGGATCGGCTTTAAAGGCGGTAAGGGAATTGCCACCACCGCCGGAGTAATCACCGCGCTGATGCCCTTCGGACTCCTCTTGCTGATTCTGGTATGGACCATCTTCACCTTCACCACCAAGTATGTTTCAGTGGGTAGCATCGCCGCGGCCGCCTCCCTTCCCATTCTCGTCATTACCGGTTCGGCCTTTCACGGCAAGCTCGCCAATGGCACCTGGAACAAACCGCTCTTCATCTTTTCTCTGATCGCCGCAATTCTGGCGATCTGGAAACACCGGGCCAATATAGCCCGCCTCAAGGCGGGGACCGAAAACCGTATCGGACAAAAGAAAAAGGAGGATTCAGCGTGAGTTCCATATTTGAGAAGCCTCTTGTTGTCGGCGGCGGATCCTGGGGAACCGCTCTGGCACTTCTGCTGACGAACAAGTGCCCACAAGTCCACCTCCTTGGGAGAAACCAGGGCACCGTCGACCAAATCAACTCATCGAAAGAGAACAAACACTACCTCCCCGGAATCACTCTCCCGCCCAATCTCGTCACAACAACAGATCCGGGTATCGCCAATAATGCCGACCTCATACTTTTCGTCATTCCCACCTCCGCAACCCGCACTGCTGCCGAGAACCTCGCCAAACAGTCTATTTCAAAGACAGCCGTTCTCCTCTCCTGCTCCAAAGGTATCGAAAGAGAAACCGGTAAACGCATGTCCGAAATCATTTCGGATAGTTTCTCGGAAAATCCCGTCGCGGTAATCTCCGGACCCAACCATGCCGAGGAAATTGCTCGCGGTCTTCCCGCTGCAGCCACTATTGGCTGCTCGGATATCGCCATCGGCGAAGCTCTGCAGCACACCTTTTCCAATGATCGGTTCCGCTGTTACACCAACGAAGACGTTGCGGGTATCGAATTTGGCGGAGCGCTTAAGAACATCTTCGCCATCGCCGCCGGAGTGGCCGCAGGCCTCAAACTCGGCGACAATGCCATCTCCGCTCTCGTTACCCGGTCCCTCGCCGAAATGATTCGTCTCGGCACCCAACTCGGAGGAAATCCAGATACATTCCCGGGCCTCTCTGGTCTCGGGGATTTAATGACAACTTGTTTCTCACCTCATTCCCGAAACCAACGCATTGGTGTGGCTCTTGGAAAAGGACAGAAACTCCAAGATGCCGTCGAACAACTCGGCATGGTTGCCGAAGGGGTTCCCAATACACGCTCGATCTACGAAGCCGCCAGACGAGTCGACGCCCGCACTCCGATCATCGATGTCGTTTATGCGATGCTTTACGAAGATGTCCCACCAGCCGAAGCTCTCGACCGACTCTTCAGACAAAGCCCACGTAACGAAGTCGAATAATCAGGAGTCCTCTATCAAAAGATCGCGAATCTCAGAGAGAAGCACCTCCTGCGCAGGAGGATCGGCTGGAGCGGCAGCTTCCTCCTCCCTCTTCATTGATCCCATAACCTTCTTAATCACGATATAGAGCGAGGCCGCGATTATAAGAAGGTCGGATCACGGTATTAATGAAGGTTCCTTAAGCAATCACAGCGCCCATTTCTTGAGACTTTTCAAGATCCCCTTTCGGAGCGCCCTCAGCAAAAGCATAGTATAACTAACTAAAGTCCGGCAGCTTGAAAAGCCCGGCGATCACGGGCATGATGATGTTATCGCCGAGCGATTTGACCACGAGTCCGAAGGCACCTCCAATGATGATTCCAGAAGCCATACCGATGAGATTTCCTTTAAAGGCGAATTATTTAAAGTCTTTGAGCATGATTTCATCGGGGGTAAATAACCTTTTCACCTAGATTAGGCTGAACATAAAAAAAATCCTCCAACTATCTGCGGCTTAGAACGGCCGGAGCGCTGGTGTTACCATAGCGATCCACGGAGCTCACTGCGACCGCATCTGGTGCCCCGCGCAGCGTCGCACTTTTGCCACTCGTAGCATAGATGAAAACCCACTGCTTTCCGTAGCGGGCCTGAACCGCGTATTTTGAACAGCCCGCAACCGGTGACCAGGCCACGGAAACACCGCCACTTCCTTTCCCAGCCTTGACCGCCGGAGTCTCAGGTGGAGCATTGCTAATCCACGGCATGGGAGGAACCAGAGCCGCCTGCTGATAGAAATTCTTCGCCAAACCATCACTTACTCCGCCTCGATTCTGCATCAAGGATTTCATGCTCCAAAAAACATGCCCGACATAGTTTCGACCCACACTCCGGGAAAGCGACACCTGGTTTATGATCTCGCTCGCCGGACGTCCCGGGTCCTCCGATGACAGCACCCGCGAAGCAGCAATCCCCGGCCAAACCGGACGTTCCCCCTGTGCACGCCACCAGCTTAAGAGCTTGGTGTAACTCTGCGGACCCTTAATTCGCCAATACAATTGAGGCGACAAATAATCGCACCAGCCATTAGCCAGCCATTTCCGTGAATCCGCAGAGAGGTGACGATAGGAATCAATCGAAGCTGTCGTCCCGGCGGGCACGCCTGGCCGCCAAATTCCAAACGGACTAATGCCAACCCTGACCCAGGGCTTCTTTTGCTTCACCGAACGATACATCCGCTGGACGAATCCATCGACGATCACCCGACGTGCTGCCGGAGTTTTCCCATCAGGAAAGATTTGTTTGGGTTCACCATTTTTTGCGACATCCGGATACGGATAAAAGTAGTCATCAATATGCACGCCATCCACATCGTAACGATTCACTACATCCAGAATCGTCGCCAAGGCCCGTTGTTGGGTGAATTGGCTCGAGGGATCCATCCACCGATAAGATTTAAAATTCTTAATCACGCCGGAGTGCGTTCGCGTCACATGATTGCGAGCAGTAGGAATCTCACTATTCGGCAAAGCGCGAAAAGGATTAAACCAGGCATGTACTTCAATCCCTCTGGCATGCGCCTGTTGAATACAATAAGCCAGCGGGTCATAACCCGGAGAATTCCCCTGGGTCCCACTTACCCAATGACTCCACGGCTCCAAATTCGAACGATAGACGGCATCAGCATTGGGACGCACCTGGAAGATGATCGCGTTCATGCGCATGGAGGCCATCTTGTCCAAAATCCGCCTCATTTCCACTTGCTGTGCTGACGCTCCCAAACCCTTCTTGCTTGGCCAATCGATATTGAACACACAAGCCACCCAGGCGGCCCGGAATTCCCGCGGAACCACCGGAACTCTCTCACGGCCGGGAGCGTAGCTCTGCCCGAGCAAAGGACACAAAAGGAGGAAAAAAGCGATCAACCGAAATACCATTTCACCGAATCTTCTACTCAATTCACCACGCAACCCGCGAGCAGAATCGCCCTAACTCAGCCCTCCACGACGCCTCATGACCCATTCCGTGGTCAGGAAAAGTGCCAGCAACCCGAAGATCAACCATCGATCCCACAAAGATGTTTCCCTGAGTTCCTCTCGGGTTTCTTCCTCTGTGACGAAGAGATCAGCCAGATTTCCTTCCCCATCGAAAACCCGCCCGCCGGACATTTGGGCCACGCTTTCAAGAAGCGGAAGATTTAACGTCGTCTCGGAAAGCTCCACCGCACTCAGAGAGCCCACCACCCGAATATTAGTCAAAAGCTCATCCTCAACGGTGTCACCATTTAGAAAAATCTCGTAGTTTCCCGGCTTCCGAAATGGTCCCGCCAGGGCCGTGTGCAGTCCATTAGAATCCTCACGGTAAGAAAGATCCACAGTCGTTGTTTGCCCGGACTCATGGCGAACTTCGGCAGTCAACGAACTATCGTCAATAGGATTTAACGATTCATCCCGAAGGCGGGCCATAATGCGGACTTCATCGTCTCCGGTGTAAGTCAGCTGGTCAGTCCCCAGACGTGCTTTGTTGTTTCCCGAACGGAGATTCGGCCCGGCGCCCCACCGCACCAGCTGTCCCCAAAAACGGTGATGATAAACATCGCCAACACCTTCCCGCAATCTCCAGGTGCGATCGGTGAGCAGTATCGCAACTTTCCCTTTACCAGTTTGGCGGGTAACCAAAAGAGCATTCTGAGCTTCGCGCTCCCGTCGTTCAGCAACTTCCATGAGAGCCGCATCGAGGGACGCTGCGGAATTCACCGTCCGTTTGGTCTCATCAACACCTGCGGCATGTAGGAGCACCTCAGCCCCTCCTTTCAGACCTTTAACAGGGTGGCGCCAGCGAAGCTCTGGGAACCGCTCCCAGAGTTGTTCATTCCTCATCTGCCCTTCAACCTGGGCAGTTACCGGATGGGTTCGCCCGGTATTTGTCAAAGCAAAATTAAAGGTGCCATCACTTCCAAAATATGTCCGCTTTGATACTTCGTAATTAACAGGCACCAAACTCTGAGCGACCTCCGATTTGTAAGCATGTGGCATCGACTGTGGGCCCGCAACCATGATCAACAAAGCCGCGCGGTCGCGGACACAGCTCGAAATAATCTCCCACTGCTCATTGGTGATGGCATCTTGGCCTACATCGCCAATAATGATCACGTCAAATTTTCGCCACTCCTCTTCGGTTTCAGGAAGAGCGGTTGCATTAGCTTCTCCGAAGGGACGGCTGGCGGAAGCCACCACTCTCTTCGCCGATTGTCCTGAAATACGATCCGGCTCCATGAGAACGGACTGTAGATGGATCGACTGATCACGCCCGTAGAAGAGATTGCGTAAATAACGGAACTCCCACCTTGGAGTTTGATCAATCAACAACACGTTGGTTCGGGCATCACTCACTACAGTCTGAAATCCCCATTCGTTATTATTATCGAAGGTTTCATCCTCCAAGCCGTTCAACACAACCCGGTATTCTCCGATCCCACCTTCTTCGGGAAGGTGACGAAATTTCACTTCCTCACGGTGATTATCCTGGGGAATGGAAAATTGCCGCGAGTCGATTTTCTCATCGCCGGAATATAAATCCACCGTCGCTTTCTTACCGCGATAACCATTAAACTTCAACAAGGTCGCCACCCGGATTCGATCCCCAAGATAGACTGCATCAGGTGACTTTACCGAAATGATTGACGCATCCTTAGGCGGACTTTCACTGCCAGCTGGAATCACCGCGATTGGTGCATCAAGAATTCCAAAACGCCGTGCCGCGTCGTCAACACTGCCTGGACGGTTGTGACGGCCATCACTCAACATCACCACCCCTGCCAGCTGATCAGGCGGCACTTGATCTAAAACACTCTCCAATGCTCCAGCAATATCCGTCGCCTGATCCCAACCCTCAACAGCATCGTCATCATCCATTAACGCCCGTCTTGCCGCTCGAACTGTTCGAACTCCAACTTTTCCATCCAGCGCCTCAACAACACCACTTTCAGCCAAAATCTCTTCCGCTAATTCCTGCCGCGTCTTGGCTCCTCCTTCATCAATTAAATGCATCGACGCCGAATCATCAATCAAAAGAACAATCTCACGGCGTATCTCACGATCAACATAACGACTCCAAACCGGCTCCAGTAAAATCCAACACAACAAGAGAAGCTGGGAAATCCTCAGGGCCACCAACCAACGCCCTCGTCTCTCCCCGACCGCCTCCCGCTCATAGCGATAAGACCACAAAATAAGCTCTGCCCCCAGCGCAACGATCAGGGGAACACCCCACTGAGGCCAATCAGGACTCAGATCAAGCCAACGATTCAAAAAGAGCACCAGGCCCCAAAATAGGCCGAAAATCACGGCTCCTCGCAAAATCACTCTCATCGGGTTCCTCCTTTCGTTTGAGCCACTAATTTCGAAAACTCACTCGGAACCTCATCGCGTTTTTCAAAATCAACCCGTACCTCTTCACCCGCTCTTCGTGACTTTGAAACCCAGCGGGCAAGCAAGCCTTCCAAGAAAAATAGAACAAGAGCAGCAATCGCGATAACCTTCCAAATCTCCCGTCCAAAACCTTCGCCACGCAGAACCGAGAGCATGTTGTCAATCGAGCCCAATTCCATCAAATCGATCTCCCGCTTAATCAAATTGCGGTCATCATCGTTCCAACGGTCGAATCGACTTTCCCCACCTTCACGTTTCACAACCAAGGGAAGAGTCTCTTTACCTTCGACATCGGAGCGCATACCAGCCGGCACCTCAAGTTGATACTGACCAGGAAGGGCTGACCCTTCCACCTCAAGCAGACGACCTCTCCGCCCCTGCGTCGCAGCGACATCTCTCTCCCGTCCTTTGGGATCGAGTGCCCTTGAGGTTGCCAGAACGACATCTTCATCATCTTCCACAACCGCCAGAAAGGCCGAAGCCGGAACAATTTCAGAAACCCGATCCGGACGCTTCCAACTCAATGAAACAAAGGACTCCCCCCAACCTTCTCGATATTCGGCCCGGAATGGTACGATCTCTCCCGCCACTAAATTAATTTTCTTGGAACGTCTCGTCCCCCCCTCCGCGTTGAGAACTTCATCGCCATCAAGCCACATCTTAAATTCGTCATCAACGATCGCTTCAAAAACATATTCACCCGATTGAGGCGGCAAAAGAGAGCCCTGCCATTTCACAACAAATTCATCTGCCTTGAGTCCCTTCTCTGGAGGACCGCCCCGCCAATTGAAATTGATGGCCGAATCAACACGACTAAGCATTTCGCCCTTCTCTCCATTCTTTCCCCTTAGATAGGTGGCTCGCAATCCTCCTCCGCTTGGAAGGGATAAGGTCGGACTCCAACTCGCCTTTACATTCAATTCGACTCCTTTTCCTCCCGCCAACCAGTTGGTCATTTCATGAACCAAAGGCACAAAACTCGGCCGGGCTGGCAGGCTCCCCATCCGGGCATCAAGGCCAGTCGTAGTCACGACAACGCGGCCATGGCCGTATGCCCGGGTCGCCATGAAGATTTCTCCGTCGGCAAAGCGGGCTGCCGCCTGGGCCCCACTTACAAGGCCCGCAGATTCGCGATATCCAAGAACAACCCCCTCGGCCAAATCATCACCTGCCGCCTCTTTGAAAATTCTCAAAACAGGATGATCAAACGTTCCCTGGGCCACACGAACTCCATTCTCCGGAAGGTTCATTTTTCCCAACTTGATAGGCACAACCGGGCCGTCGCCCCCTTGCCAATTCTGATAAAAGCTTTCCTCAATATTCGGACCCGCCAAAATCCAAAGGCCGCCACCTCTTAGGACAAAATCAACCAGCTTCGCAGAAGTCTCCGAGGGGAGTCTCGTCACATCAGCCAAAACAACGACGGTGTCATTCTCAAGACTCTCATTGACGAAAGCATTTGCCTCAACCACCCGGGGATCAACAAATACCGAAGATTCCGTATCAGCAGGCGCCAAAGCCAATCCCAAATATCCACCTGCCCGCTCAAAAAACGATGCGCCGCTATTTCCTTCCACGATTAAGACCGGAAGAGTTTCCTTCACCCAAAGTACCCGCTCGCTAATATCATCACCAACTAAATCATCCTTACTAGCCAAGGCTGCCTTAATCACCTGCGGGCCCGCTTTCGTGAAACGATAACGGTAATCAATAACTTCTCCTTCCCCGGGGATCAGTTGCCCAACACCTTTTGACTCCAATTCCTTACCCTCAACAGTCACCTTTAACAATCCCGGCGTAATCACTTCCGTTCCGGTGTTCTCAACACGCACCCTGATCATCACCTCACGATCTGTCCCCACGATCTCACGGGATAATTCAATTTCTGAAATAGAAATATTTCTTAAATTTTCAGGTGGTGGAAATGACCTTACCAACAATCTTGGCTTTGCTGGAAGTCCCTCCCAGGCATCCCCCAAATTACTCCACGCCGTAGTACTCTCCAATTGCCATCCGACCCTCTGCTGATCGGTAAAGACGACAATATCTTTTGTCGCTGCCCGACCTTCGGCCAATGTCAATGTTGCCACACCGAGTGCTTCGTGGGCCCTAAACGGACCGCCTACCGGCTCCAATTGATCGAGAACCTCAAGAACGTCGGCCCGATGTGTCAGTGGATTCCCGGTCCGCATCTCTGGCGCAGGTCCCCCAAGCACCACTGAAAACGCCGTTCCTTTTGGCGCATCTTTGACAAAGCGGCGAGCTTCTTCAATCGCACGGGAAAAGGCGGTCTGTCCCTCGGTCTGAATCAACATTGAAGTCGACCCATCAATCACAAGCGCGACATCTCTTCGGGGGCTCGTTTGGAAACGGCTCAAATTTAGATTCTTCTCATACCAGCTAATGAATCCCGCCCCACCAATCAGAGCTAACGCGATCACACGCATAATCCAGGTTGCTTTCAATGAAGAGAGAACGAAGGAACCTCCCAGAAATGCCATCCCAAGCAAACCAAGCGGCAGGACAAAGAGCCATGGAATCTGCGAATTGGGCGGCACGAACGGCCGTGAGACAGCCAATACAATCAGCGCAATGAGAAGGCATCGCGCCGCCATCAGAAGAAAGTCCTCCCACTCCATCCGCTTGCGTCTTGCCGCCACAGTATCGAAAAGAAAGCGCATCGCGCCCCAGTCGTATGGCTTGGCAGCCTGCTTCCGGATCAGATGTAGGATTATCGGGACCAAGACCCCTGCGAGGCCAAACAAAAGTAATGGATTCAGAAAGAGCATCGCTTACTTTTTCCTCCTTCCCAAATAACGCACCAGAGCATCGGGAACCGACGTCTTCGTCGTCACCGGCACATAATCTGCGCGAAGATTCCCACAGACCGACTCGATCGAATCAATAAATTCACGAAGTTTTTCGAGATAAGCCGCCCGAACGGCCTGCGGATCGATGCGCATCATCTCTTCAACCCCCTCCAGATCCCTGAACCGCTGGAAAGACTGGAAAGGAAAACTCAGTTCCTCTTCAGCCAATACGTGGAACACAACAAGCTCATGCTGACGGAAGTCAAAATGGTGCAGCGCCTCGACAACCTCAGAAGGGTCATCAAAGAGGTCACTAATCAAAATCACTAGGCCACGCTTGGGAATTCGTTCAGCTACTTCGTGGAGGACTTTTCCAACTCCCGTCTCCTTCCCCGGCTCGGTCTTGTACAACTCTTCACAGATTCGGCGAACCTGACTTGGGCGATTCTCCGCACGCATCAAGGTTTTGATTTCGTCATCGAAAGTCACCAATCCGGCAGCGTCGCCCTGCTTGATGTAGAGATACGAAAGCGCCGCTGCCAAATAGCGACCGTATTCAAATTTCGAAATCGCTTCCCCGTTGATCTCGGTTCCTTCATCACCTTTGAAATTCATCGAACCAGAGACATCCAGAACGATGGTAGCCCGAAGGTTGGTTTCCTCGATGTACTGCTTGATGACATTACGGTCACTCTTGGCCATGACCCGCCAATCAAGATTTCGTAAGTCATCACCATAAGTATATTCGCGGTGCTCCGCAAATTCCACTGACACTCCTTTGTCCGGACTGGTGTGCTTTCCGGTTAGAGTGCCCTGCTTTCGAAGGCGGGCCAGCCATTCGAGCCGTCTTATGCCGCCAAGCACTTCGGGCGCAAGGAGACGCATACACTCCGGCATTTTCAAATGCTCATTCTCCCCGGCCATCGTAATCCTAGTTGGGTAGTCGCTTAAATTTCGATCTTGCTGTCACCGCCACCGAGCTCCTCAACGAGTCGACGAATGATATCGTCGCTCTTCACTCCGGCAGCTTCGGCGTTGAAGGTTGTAAGGACCCTGTGTCGAAGGACAGGCAAGGCAACCGCTGCCACATCGCCGGTGGTCGCATGAAGCCGTCCCCGAAGTACTGCATGCGCTTTGGCCGCTGAAATTAGGGAGATACCAGCACGGGGACCAGCTCCCCAGCCCACCATTTCCTTCACAAAGCTTGGAGCTTCATCCGAACCAGGTCGGGTGGCGCGAGCCAATTTGGCTGCAAAATCGATAACATGGTCGCCAACCGGAACCCGCTTCACAATCTGCTGCAGTTCGACAATCTCCGCACCCGACATGAGTGCGGAAACTTTCGCAGAATTCGGGCTCGTAACACGACGGATAATCTCCCTCTCTTCTTCACCAGTGGGATAATCGACAATGATGTTAAAAAGGAATCGGTCGAGCTGGGCTTCCGGAAGGGGATAGGTTCCCTCCTGCTCAATGGGGTTCTGAGTTGCCAAAACAAAAAATGGATCGGGGAGCTGCAGCGTGCGCTCACCGACAGTGACGTGGTGTTCCTGCATCGCCTCAAGAAGAGCTGCCTGCGTTTTGGGCGGTGTCCGGTTAATTTCATCCGCCAGCACCATGCTCGCAAAAAGCGGGCCATTCACAAATCGGAAGCCACGACGACCGGTTTCCGGATCCACCTCTAACACATCAGTTCCGGTGATATCAGCAGGCATGAGATCGGGCGTGAACTGAATTCGCTTATACTCAAGCTCCAGAGCTTCGGAAACCGTCGAGACCAAAAGCGTCTTCGCCAAGCCCGGAACACCTACTAGGAGGGCATGTCCCCGGCAAAACATCGCCATCAGAACCTGCTCAACCACCTCTTCCTGACCCACAATTACTTGGGCCAGCTCTTCCTTCATTCGCTGATAGCTTCTATGCAACCGTTCTACTGCTTCCTTGTCGTCACTCATGTCGAACGAATCCTACGGGAAACCACTCCTCTCTCTTGCGTCTTTAAAGAAGAAAAAGCGGAAAAATCCCTCCGCCCAAAAAAATGTAAAATGCGACCGTCGAGCATCAGTCCAATCGAAGCACCTCATTGGGTTCAAAATTCTAAATTATACGACCACTTCCTCGTCTCAAATTGCGAACGCGGAGACTTAAAATCCTTTTACTCAACCGGGCAAATGATCCCGACCTACTATCGTCAATACCACAATCTAATTCCACTATAATCAAACTAAATCTTATTATTACCCTTCACCTCTCTATTACAACTCGTATCATTTCCATTGTAATCTCGGATATCAATGCTCATAAAAGCGCGGTCGAATCTCTGACCGGACTATCGCCAGTTTGGCAGCTCCCTACCCAACATTCCCAGTATCAAGGGCGAAAGATCATTTATCTCCAACCACCCGGAAAATGCCCCAAGGTCGCTCCGAAAATCGAGCGTCTCCACAGGCCTTCTTTCATCCCACGAAAGCTAGAGCAACCCCCGTCCTCGGTGTCGCAGAGAACGGCCCTGTCAAATCCTGCATGAACGGAGGAAATCTTCAATGGCAGTGCGTCGACGTTCTCAACCTCCTCCAACTCCGTACCCCTTGCGATGCTTCCATCGTCTTGTCATCGCTATGACCGACCTTTATCCAAGCGAAGAATGGAATTTCGTCTTCGGTATGGCTAGCATCACCTCAACAAAACCGGCCGCGCTTCGCTCGGCTTCTAACCTGCTTACCTCCGTAAAATCCACTGCGGCCTCAAATTCGACCCCACCGCTCGATCACAAAAAATCGCCACCATCCTCAATAATCTCAAAATGACTGACGAAGCAAGGTGGTTTGAAAAGCGAAATGAGAAAATCAATCCCTCTTCCGAGGGCGAATAGAAATTAATGACCGGAAAACATCCGCCCTAATCCACCGGATGGTTTCCGCATGCTTGGTTGGGTAAAAATTATCCATCACCCCAACCAAATTCACCTCATCGATCTTCGTCCATCCCACTCCCACCATTTCGTGTCCCCACGAAAGATGGGGTTGATGAGGAACCCGCACCGTGCAGGAAAGCAGCACCGGCCTACCCGCGTTGATTTCTTCCTTCAGTAACTCAATTGAAAATCGCGCGATACGACAGTCGATCCCAACATTCTTCTCCATCGCATCAGCCTGAATCACCCTAGCGAGATCATGAGGAAACGCTCCTGCAAGCATCATTCCGTTGGACGTAAATCCATCAGTGTCGGAAAACGTGGCCATCTTTAACCGAGCCCGTAATCGGCTCGCAATGTCCGCAGGCGTTTTGCCGTCTTCACCCCGCCATAGCGGAAACTTTTTATCCACCCAAAAGGACACCACACTCGCTGCAGCAGTCGGCACGCATCCGGAAGCGACCACTTTCCCACCTTCTTCCTCAATTGGAAACTGTTGCAAATTCGGAACCTCCGAAATCACAGTTTCGATTTTTAATTTCGCGTCCAGAGTAAATTCCACAATTCGTCCCTCTCCGCCCTGATCCCACATCATTATCCCCTTCCTTCTACCCGGTCCCTCAATCTCCGCGACCCACACCGGTGGTAAACCGGTCGGGTGGGCTAAATCCTTTTTCTGCAAAACCAGCTTCACGGCATTCAATTTTGCATCTTTCCAATCCTTGGCCCAATTCTGAGAAACAATCCCCTTTAAGATCGCATCACCTCTCTCCTGTCCGCCGCCAACGACAACCTGAGAATACGCCGTAATCATGGATAGCGTAACAAATACTAGAGCAATGCATCGCATAGAATTCATCTCAGATTTAAATAAGCGCCTCGCGAAATTCACACAAAACCTTTTCGATATCTTTCGCGGAAATATCCAAATGTGTGACCAGACGAATTTTTTTACCCGTGTATCCAGAAATCAAAATCCCACTCTCTTCCATTCTTTCCGCCAGATGGGTCGTATGTCTACCAACGTCCACAAAAACCATATTCGTCTGCACAGGGTCTACCTTCACCCCCGGGATCTCTGCAAGTCCCTCGGCGAGAGCCCGCGCATTGGCATGATCCTCCGCCAATCGCTCCACGTGATTCTCCAAGGCATGAATTCCTGCTGCGGCCAACAAGCCTGATTGGCGCATCCCCCCACCTAACATTTTTCGAGAACGCTTCCCTTCTTTGATAAAATCCTCCGACGCAACCAAAACGGAACCAACCGGCGCCCCGAGCCCCTTCGAGAGGCACAGTGACACCGAATCGAATGGTGCCGCGACTCTCGATACCGGCAGCCCAGAAGCAACAGCCGCATTAAAGATTCGCGCTCCATCTAAATGCAATGATAGCCCATACTTCTCCGCGAACGGCCTAACTGCTTTAAGATACTCCACCGGGAGAACCTTTCCCCAGGTCGTGTTCTCCAGACAAAGGAGGCAGCTCCGAGCATAGTGAAAGTCATCAGGCTTCACCAGCGCTGCCAGCTTTTTAAAATCCAGAGTCCCGTCCGCTTCCTGCTCGAGCGGCTGAGGCTGAATACTGCCGAAAACCGCTCCGCCGCCGCCCTCAAAAAGGTAGGCATGCGCGCTCTGCCCGACCAAGTATTCATCGCCCCGACCACAGTGGGTCAGCAAGGCACATAGATTACTCTGCGTCCCACTGGGAACAAACATCCCCGCTTCTTTTCCCAACATTCCGGCTGCGAGTTCTTCGAGCCGGGTCACCGAAGGATCGTCACCAAAGACATCATCTCCAAGCTCCGCCCGCCCCATTGCCTCCCTCATGGAAGAGGTCGGGCGAGTCACCGTGTCACTACGCAAATCGATCAGCATCACCATGCTCTAAAGAAATGAAAACTGATCGACAAGACAAAGCGACTCAGTGAATATTGAGCTCTTCCCATAACGCTCCGCTTCCTTTTCCTCTCAGCACCCTCGGCAACGTGCCTCCGAGCGACTCCCAGGTGCGCAGATTGAGCGCTCACTGAGAATCGACGAAAAAACGAGCGTTCCCTAACTCCGGTATCTTCCCCAAGATTTCCAAAAATCAAAAAAATGGCCGCTCTTTCTCTTCCTCCATGGCCGGGGAGAAAGCGATGGACCGCTCTCCGGCCTCAAAAGATGGGGCCCGTGCCGGTTAGTTGAGGAAGGCGAAGAGCTTCCCTACATCATCATTTTACCCCAATGCCCAAAAATGGCTGGTGGTCCAACGACGACCAACAAGTGATACTCGAGTCCCTCCTCGCCTAAGTTCAGAAAACCTTCCCAATCGACAAATCCCGTATCTACCTTCCCGGCCTCAGCATGGGAGGCTTCGGCTCTTGGAAATTAGCGGCAAGAAACCCCAGGACCTTCGCCGCCGTCCTCCCGATCTGTGGCGGCNGCAATCCCAAGAACGGANCCAAGCTCCTAAAAACTCCAATATGAGCCTAATACGGAACAAACGACAAGATCGTNNCCATCGAAAAATCGAGCGATATGGTTNTAGCCGTGAAACGAGCAGGCGGAACAAAAATTAAATTCACCAGGCTCATCGGTGTTGGACACGCATCCCGGCNAAAGGCCTACGATGANCCNAAGGTCTGGGAATAATTCGATCGGCAAAAACGGNTCGCCACCGAAGNANCAAAAAGCACCANGGAGAATCTTTACCCATGGCGCTTTGTAAANTAAGTAGCTTCAGTCTTCGTAGGAACCTTCTACCCGNGCGGCCACGTCACGGTAACCGTAATCGACTTCGTAAATTTGCTTNAAGCAATCGAGAGCCTCCTCCTGACGCCCCGCCTCGTGATAAATGCAGCCCAATTCGTAGAGAATTTCCTTTTTCACGTTATCCATCACGGTGAGTTCGGAGTTTGCATCACTCAGCTGCTTGATTGCCAAGTCAGTCATGCCTTTGGCTGAAAATGTCCGACCAAGAAGCAGAAGCACCTTGGTGCGAATATGAGGATTGCGGGTAGCCTGCTGAAGGTGCGGAATCGCTTCACTGTGCTCCCCTGAATCGTAGTAGGCCAAGCCAAGGTCGTAACGGAGCTTTGGATCGGTAGGGTTTTGCTTCACTCGTTCTTCACATTCTTCGACACGCTCCCTAACGCGTGACGCGCTGATCTCGGCAAGCTGGGTCTGAAGCTCTTCATTATCTGGGTCGGCCTTGGCAGCTGCAGTGACATCTTTGATGTGCTGATCAGCGGCGTTATCCTTCATGTTCGCCGCCTTATTCTTGAGGGCAACATCGCCATCGGATAGCTGGTGAGCCCAATCGTAAAATTGATAAGCGTTAGACCATTCTTCGAGTTGCTCATAGGTATTTGCGAGCTGCTTCACCACGGCGAGATTGTTGGCATCCTGCTGGTATTTCCCGACCAACTCCGCAGCACGATCCTGCAATTGGTCTTTGGTAAGTGCCGTTCGAGAGGCCTTTTCTAGTTCAGCAGCGCCAGCGGAATCTACTTTAAGTCCGGAGTTATCATCAGTTAGGTTTTGCTGCATCGAGGCCTTTGCTGAGGAATCCTTTTCACCCTTAACCGCAGCACCGTCAGAGGGGTCATGCTTGACGATATCACGAAAAACGGAAGCGGCCTCCATGTGCATGTCACGGGCCACATAAAACTGTGCTAACTTATGAGCTACCTTGGTATTCTCAGGATTCCCCTTTCTGGCAGTTTCGAGAGCAAATGCCGCTGTATCGAGCAAGTTCATGCGCAAGCCGACATCGTGGAGAGTCTCATTGATCCCAAGGTTAAAGGGATCCTTCTCAAGTTCTTTTTCAATGGCAACCAAAGCACCGGGAGCATCTTTTTTCGCCTGGCGGGAAATTGCCCCTCCTCCTCCGGACCCAAACATACCTTTCTTGGCTGATCCAGGAGAAGCTCCCGTCGCCATGATCGCAGCCTGACGTAACAATTTGCGAGCATTGAGAAAGCCTGGCACATCTTTCAAGATCGCTTGAAGGAATTTGATGGCATATCCTGGATTATTACGCTCCACACTGGCTTTAGCGCTTTTCCAGTGATCTTTCAGGTTTGCGGGGAGTTCTACTTCAGTGATTTCTCGGATTTCTTGGTCAGACATACTCTGTGTGCGTGGGCTGGTGTGACGCCCAGAAATGAAGCGCGTATTCCAAGCCTTTGCAAGCTCCCAAGATGTCCAAACTCCAATAAAATGAAAGAATTGCAATAACAGAGCTAAAGCCCGGAGCAAATCAGGCTTTGATCCATTGCCTGAGCGGGGTTCTCAGAGGTGCTCTCCCCAACCACGACCGCAGGAACTCCCGCAACAGTCTTGTGTGGAGCAACATCATTCAAGACGACGCTACCGGCGCCGATCTTGGCGCCTTTACCAATTTCAACCCGGCCCAGAATCTTGGCACCCGCACCAATGAGAACACCGGAGCGAACAATGGGATGTCGGTCGCCCGACTCTTTTCCGGTTCCCCCAAGAGTCACCTCATGCAGAATAGAAACGTTATCCTCCACAATTGTCGTTTCCCCCATCACCACACTGGTAGCGTGATCAAGGAAGATCCCGCTACCCAAGCGGGCTGCAGGATGAACATCGACGCCGAAAACCTCAGAGGACAGACTTTGAAAATACAAAGCTAAATCGCATCGGCTATTTTCCCACAACTGATGACTCAATCGGTAGGTCGAAATCGCCAAAAAACCCTTATAAAACAACAAAGGTTGAATCATTGAAGTGCACGCCGGATCACGATCTTTAATCGCAATCATATCCGATGCCATACTCAGCGCGAGCTCTGGATGGGCGGCAAGAATCTCCTCTAATAAAGGAAAGAGCTCACCGCGCGTCATATCCTCGCGGGCGAGCTTTCGGGCCAAACGAGCGGATATGGCCTCGTGAAATGAAGCCCTTGAAAGAAAAACGTCCTCCATCAAGGAAACCAGACGATGCTCAGTCGCAGCAACACGTTCTGCCTCCTGCAAAACGTTCTGCCATACTTTACCGATATCGGGATGCCCTTTAGCGCAGAGAAGATCTGTCTCCGGACTAGCGCTCGACGATTTTTTATGCTTTCCTTCCATGAGTGAGAATCTCCCAGAAACTAGATTACGCAAGTCGGGCAATGGTGCATCTGGCACGCAAGCACGACGGGCAGTCAGTAGTTAGGGCGGATGATATTGCAGAGAGTGAGGCAATACCATCCAGTTTTTTGGCACAAATACTTCACGAACTCAAGAGAACTGGTTTGGTCACCAGTAGACGTGGTAAAACCGGAGGTTGGAAACTTGCTTCCGCCCCCGCCGAAACCACTCTGCTCTCCGTCGTGGAAGCCCTAGAACCTGAGAGTCTTGGGCAACATTTCGACACTTCCGGCGATTCGGGAGCGGCCGTATCGAAGACTTGGGAGGAAGTGCGACAAATCAGCCGGGAAATTCTTGAAAAACATACGCTTGAGTCCATGGCTACCAGCGCCGAGCCGATGTTCTACATTTAGGGCAAAAAGTCCGCCATTTAAGCGAGGAACTCAGATTTTGGAAACATTTTGTCTAATCAGGCAACTCAGCCACGGGAAGATTGATGACTTCCTCGCGATAGCTTTCAGCCAGCGGAGTACTTAAATAACGCTCGGTTGATGAACATCCGACGGTCACAATGCGCTTTCCTTTAAATTCAGGACGCTTCGCAACCTCGATGGCAGACCATACGTTGGCACCTGTTGATATCCCTGCCGGGATTCCTTCAAGCTGGGCCAATTTCTGCGCCATTTCGAAGGCATTCTCATTAGTCACCGTAATCGTTCCATCGACAATCTCGGTATTGAGGTTAGGAGGGATGAAACCTGCCCCTATTCCCTGAATTTTATGAGGGCCAGGGGATCCACCCCCGATGACTGGACTGTTCTCGGGCTCAACTGCGATCGCTACAAAATTAGGATTTCTCGATTTAATCACCTCGGCAACTCCGGTAATCGTTCCTCCGGTTCCCACTCCCGCCACGATGGCATCAATGTTGCCTTCTGAATCAGCCCAAATTTCCTCAGCTGTGGTCTGACGATGAATTTCCGGGTTAGCTGGATTATCGAACTGACTGGGACCAAAAGCGGAGGGATCTTCGGCGAGTAATTGCTTGGCCATGGCAATCGCTCCACCCATTCCTTTTGGTCCGGGAGTTAAAACGATATCAGCTCCCAAACTGCGAAGAAGAACACGACGTTCGATCGACATCGTTTCTGGCATCGTCAGGATGCACTTGTATCCCTTGGCGCGAGCCACAAAGGCCAGCGCAATTCCGGTATTGCCTGACGTGGCCTCGATAATCGATCCACCGGGCTTCAATTGACCGTTTTCCTCGGCGGTCTCAATCATCGATTTTCCGATTCGGTCCTTAACACTAAAAAGTGGGTTAAAGAATTCAGCCTTCACATACACCTCGGCCTCGAGACCCTCGGTTACGTGGTTCAGCTTGATTAGTGGTGTGCTTCCGACGGTGTCTACAATATTACTGGCTGTACTCATCTTATCTTTTTGGTTAAATTTGAAAGTCATTTTCTCCAGATTGCTCATGGAGTCCACACTCATATTTTTGACCCCCGAAGCGCGTCGACTCGGCATCTTCGCCTGCCACCGGCTTCCGCGTTGAATGCCAATCGCCCATGGTGAGATAGCCCTCTCTTTCGAGCGGATGTTTCGGAAGTTTGTTGTCGTAAAAGTAGGAGGACACTTGGGCGTCCGCCCAATCAAGAATTGGGTAAACCTTAAGGGTCGCACTTTGTTGCTCAACCAATACTCGGTTGGCACGAGTCGACGACTGACTGCGACGCAATCCACTGAGCCAAATGTCTGCCCCAATTTCCTGCAAAGCCCTATTCATCGGCTCAACCTTATTGACCGTGGCATACTTTTGTTGCTCCTCCTTATCACCGGCCCAAAGTTTACCCCAAAGAGCTTCCTGATGAGCTGCGGTGTAACGGGGAACATAACGCCGAAGATCCACATCAAGCATTCCGCTCAGCTCATCAATATAGCGATAACTCTCCGGAAAAAGATAACCGGTATCGACAAAAATGATCGGGACCTTTGGTGCATGGGTTGAAATCAAATGCAACATCACAGCCGCTTGCAGCCCGAAACTCGAACTTGCCACCACCCGATCTCCATAAGTTTCGTAGAGCCATGAAATCCGCTCACCCGCCTTCTGGCTCCTGAGCGTAGCTGCAATCTCTTCTGCTTCAGTAATAGTAGCCGACATATCTTTCTAAGCCGAACTAACTTCGGGTTTCAAATTATCATGGAAGTCCAGTCCATTGACTGTGGCGGACACGTATCCAGCACGAATCACGAAGTCTCCGAAGGTTTCACCATCCTCCCGCGACTTCGCGTAATCAAGAATGATTGGGCCAAGCACTGCTCTAATCTCCGTTCTGGGCAGAGCCTCGCGATACAACTTATTTAAGCGATCACCAGCATGACCCCCACCGAGATAGAGATTGTACTTTCCGGGGGCACGCCCAACGAAGGCGATCTCCGACAAGAAAGGTCGACCACAACCATTAGGGCATCCGGTCATGCGAATGGTAATGGCATCGTGCCGCAATCCCGCTTCCTCGATCACCTCTTCAAGCTCGGTAATCACTCCCGGCAGACCACGTTCAGCTTCCGCAAGCGCAAGCCCGCAGGTTGGCAACGACACACAAGCGATAGAGTTCAAGCGAAGCGCCGAACGCTTGTGGGAATTGAGCATTCCGTGCTCCTCCAGCAAGGCTTCGATTCCGGGGCGATTTTCGGGCGTTACATTGGCGATGATCAAATTCTGATTCCCGGTCAGGCGGAAATCTCCCTCGTGAATCTCGGCAATCTTGCGGAGCCCGGTCCTCACCGTCGAATCACCATCATCACGAACACGCCCACCTTCCACGAACAAATTCAAATGAAAATTTCCCTGATGATCTTCAACCCAACCAAAGCGGTCGCCATTATCATCGAACTTAAATTCCCGGAAAGGCTCCAAATCATAACCGAGATACTCATTTACCTTTTCAAGAAACCAATCAGCACTGTGGGAATCGATGGTATACTTGAGCCGTGCATGTTTACGGTTGGTTCGATCCCCAAAATCACGCTGCACCATGACCACCTTCTCAGCCACATCGATAACCTTATCCGGAGTGACAAAACCGATGATATCAGCCAGACGAGGATAAGTCTCGGGCATACCGTGAGTCATTCCCATTCCACCTCCAACGGCGACATTGTAACCGACAACTTTTCCATTTTCGACAATCGCCACAAATGACAAATCATTCGCGTGAATGTCGACATCATTTGATGGCGGCACGGCTACCGCAATTTTAAATTTACGCGGGAGATAGGTCTTCCCGTAAATCGGCTCTATTTCCTCCGCTGTTGATTCAACCTTCTCTCCATCCAACCAAATTTCGTGATACGCTCCGGTCGCCGGAGTGAGATGCTCGCTGATATCCTGGGAAATCTTCAGAACATCCGCATGCGCCTGACTCAAGAATGGATTGGGATTGCACATGACATTGCGGTTCACGTCGCCGCAAGCTGCAATGGTATCCATTGCAGCCGCATTGATTTCCTGAATCGTTCTTTTGAGCTGGGTTTTAATTACACCATGAAGTTGGAAAGCCTGGCGGGTCGTCAACTTGATTGTTCCATTGGCAAAATCCGACGCCAAGTTGTCCATCTTAATCCACTGCTCAGGCGTCGCCACTCCGCCTGGGACGCGGACGCGGATCAGAAAGCTGAACGCCTTTTCCAATTTATTCATTCGGCGACCCGCGCGAATGTCGCGATCATCTTGCAGATAGCATCCGTGAAATTTCAACAACTGCTGCTCATCTTCGGTCAATCCTCCAGTCGATGTATCAGCCAAACCTTCGGCGAGCGTTCCGCGGAGGTAGTTACTATCGATTTTGAGATGCTCGTTGTGGGCGAGTTTTTTTTCGTCACTCATCATTCTGGAAAATTGGAATTCTAATAAACGTCGCGCTGGTAACGCTTGTCTTTTTTAAGCTCGGAAACATAGGCCGCCGCATCTTCTGCAGAGAGGTTGCCATACTCGGAAACGATTTCGATGAGAGCTTCGTGGACATCCTTGGCCATGCGCTCGGCATCACCGCAGACATAGAAGTGAGCCCCCTTCTCCAGCCATTGAAAAAGCTCGGCGGCATTCTTTCGCATGATGTCCTGGACATACACCTTCTCCGGTTGATCACGTGAAAATGCCACATCCAGCTTGGTGAGAGCTTTACTCTCTAAATGATCTTGCCACTCAAGTTGGTAGAGGAAGTCGAAATTATACTTTTGATCGCCAAAGAAAAGCCAAGATTCCCCGCTCGCTTTGCGCTCGGCCCGCTCTTCAACAAAGGCACGGAACGGGGCGACCCCGGTGCCCGGGCCCACCATGATGATGGGCGTTGCGTCATCTTCGGGGAGCCGAAAGTTTTTATTTCCATGAACATAAACCTGCACTTTTTCGCCAACTCGCGCTTCATCGGAGAGGAAGGTGGAAGCAACTCCCTTACGCTCTTTCCCGTGACCCTGATAACGCACGGCGGCAACGGTAAGATGAACTTCACCCGGGTGCGCCTTGGGACTGGATGCAATGGAATACAAACGAGGCGGAAGCTTTCTCAGAATACTCACCAACTGCTGCGCGGTCAGATCTTCAATCGGAAAGACCTCTATAAGATCGACGATTTGGCGCCCCCAAATCCAGCCGGAAAACTCGGCTTTCGACTCATCGGAAAGTAATATTTCCAGCTCCGCATTTGGAGCAAGAGCAAGATACTTTTTAACGACAGCCCGCGAAAGGCCGGTGATATCAAGCTTATTGCGAAGGGCGTCACCAAACGAAGTTTTTCCAAATGCCTTATGCTCAACTTCCTCGGATTCTGAAAATCCAGTGATCTTCAAAATATCGCTGATAACATCCTCGGCATTCAGGGGAACGACGGCCAAGGCATCGCCCACTTGATAATCCAAACCTGATCCATCAAGCGACAACTCCACGTGAATCGTCTCTTTGGCAGTCCCCTCGCCATTCAAGAGAACATTACCTAAAACTTCCGAGGGAAAGGGATTTTTCTTCCCATACTCCACTGCGGGAATTGCTGATGCTTGGGTAACCGCCACCGGGCCACCACCTCCCAGCTCGGATAAAAAACGGTCCAGCCAAGCGGCGTAGGCCTCTTCAAAATCGACATCGCAGTCCTCGCGAGCGGTGATCCTTTCTCCTCCCAACTTTTCTAGGCGTTCATCGAAAATCTTGCCTATCTCGCAATATTTTTCGTAGCTGGTATCTCCCAATGCACAGATTGAGAAACGCAGCCCCCTCATGTCGGGAGACTCCTTGAGAAAGGCATTGTAAAAACCTTCCACCGTTTCAGGCGGCTCGCCATCTCCCCAAGTGCTGATTACCACGGCAAGATTATCGGCCTTGGCGAGATCAGCTGGATTTAGGTCGGCGAGATTTTTCAACACTGCTTTAATTCCCTTGCCCTTAGCCGCTTTCACAGTGCGGGCGGCCAACTCCTCACTATTTCCCGATTCGGTGCCGTATGCGACGGTGAGATTGACTGGCCCGGTCGCTGCAGAAGTGCCAAGACCAGCGAGATACCCGCTCAACCACGACGATTGCTCGGGGGAAAATCCCGAGATTAAGGCGGAAAGCGAAGCGCTCTGGTCTGCAGAAAATGGTGCGTGCGAGGGAATCATTCGGTAAACCTTATAAAGTTAATCATCTTTGTCAGATTTTGCTACCAGAAGGTGTACTGAGCAAATGAAAGTTGCAACCTTTTTTCGAGTGCCATCTTCTCAGAAAAGACATACTCCTCTTTCTGTGCATCGCTGGTTTCGAATCCTCCTTCTTCTCCCCACTCTTCTTCTCCAGTCCTGCCTGATCGAGGGAGAGGAAGAAATCTGGATCGAAGCCGATGGAGCTGGTAAGATTCGCATTGAATACACCATCCCCACCCAAATGGTCAAAACCATGGGAAATCCCGACGCCTACATTCGCGCCATTCGGGATATCGATGGCAGGGAAGACGGAGCAAGAATCACGGAGCTGAGTTTCGAAAAAGTCGGCAAGCAATCGCTTTTCGGGGGGAGTTCACGATTCATTTTGGAAACCGAATTCGATGACATCCAGCAGTTTTTCGAGCTCGTCAAGAGGAATAAAGATGGCTTTGTCTCCGAGACCGGAGCCAATGCCGACAAGCTCGAAACCATTTTGGGCGATATTGATCTGGAGATGAATTTCTCAAGGCTCCGGGCGGAGCGATCGGTTTCCTTGGAAGAACTCCTACCCGAAGCGGTTCACAAATTTCCCAATGCCCTCGGGCAATCCAATTTCAGCTACATTTATCACCTCCCGCTCCCCATCGAAGAAACAAACGCACACCATATCAGCGAAGACCGGAAGACGGTAAAGTGGAAATTCCTTCTTAAAGATCATGTCACCAAGCCGCTGATCCTGAGGCTGGAGACAAACACTCCTCTCCCCTGGTGGTTCATCGCGATCATCACCATCCTCGCCTTGATTGTCATTTGGGTTCTCCACCGGGTGATTCGCGGAAAGTAAAAAGCAGCACCTCAATGAAGAGATGCTGCCTTGAAAGAATCAGCTGGGATTGCTTAACCGAAGATCGAAGTAATCGGCTTTCCAAGTTCAGCTTCGGCGCCGGCCATTCGGAATGGGCGTCCGCTTGGAGAACTAACGACCTGAGTATAATCAATACCAAGGGCGTATCCAATCGTAGCATTGAAGTCCTGTACGGTGACCGCATTTTCAGCAACACGATTACCGTTCTTGTCGGACTCACCGTATTTCTGACCTCCGGCGATTCCACCACCGGCCATGACCGTGGAGAAACATGCGGGGTGGTGGTCACGACCGCTATTGTGCTCTTCCACGATCCGTGGGGTCCGGCCAAATTCAGTTCCAATAACCACGAGGGTACTCTCCAGAAGACCACGCTCATCAAGATCCTTCACCAATGTGGAGAAGCCCTTATCGAGAACTGCAGCGCGTGACTCGACCGCATTGAAGTTGTCGTAGTGAGTATCCCATCCACCAAGCGAGACTTCGACAAAGCGAACTCCGGACTCGACAAGGCGACGGGCAAGCAAACAGCCCTGACCAAATCGATCAGAACCATATTTGTTGCGCCCCTTGGAGGGCTCACGACTAATGTCAAAGGCCTTGAGATCCTCGCTCTGCATCAATTTAACAGCTTCGTCATACAAGCTGTCATAAGCCTTCACGTCAGGCGTCTTATACTTGTCACCAAAGCTCTTATTCAAGGCATCGGCAATTGCCAGTCGACGATTAAAATCTTCTTCGCTAACGGACCCGGCACGCGATGAGTTCTTAAGGCCTTCGTCAGGGCGACCGAGGGGCACGCCACCGAATTCGGCCCCGAAGAATCCGGGCGAAGAGGCAGAAGGGCTTGTACCCACTGTCACAAATCCAGGCAGCGTGGTATTCTTGCGACCTTTCATCCGAACAACCCAAGCACCAATCGCAGGATGGACGATGGTTCCACGAGGTGAGTAGCTGCGGTGAAGGAGATACTGTCCCTGACTATGGGCACCTTGCTTGGAGGTCATTGAGTTAATGACACAAATCTTGTCAGCAATCTTTGCAGAGCCGGGAAGATACTGCGAAAGCTGCATATCCCCCGATGCTGCGATTGACTCAACGGGTCCTTGAACCTCCTTGTTCCCGGGCTTCGTATCCCAAGTATCAAGGTGACTCATACCACCTCCCATATTCAGGAAGATGACGTGTTCGGCAGTTCCACTGCCTTTGCCTTTGCTGCGTTCTTGCGCTCCGAGAGATCCGGTAGCGAGACTTGCACCAAGCATGGGTGCGACGCTCACTCCAAGATAACTATGGGCGGCATTGATCATAAACTGGCGGCGGCCAAGTTCGTCGGCTTTGAGAAAGGATGCTTTATCCATTGTTCGAGTTGGTTGGGTTTTCGTTTTTTTGTGGTGAGATTTGCTACTGCACGAAGATGAATTCGTGAGTAGCGACAAGGGCGGAGACAAGATTCTGATAGCTGTCACGTGAACCATCAATGACGTCACGCATGAGCATGTTCATTTCGTCATCTGTTGGGGGACGACTGAGGATGGCGTAGTAAATATAGCGAACCTTGTCGGCATCAGTCGTCCCGGCTTCTAGCGCATTGTAGACGGCAGCGCCACGGTTACTGACCACCATCTTTTCGACGTGACCATTCATCACTTCGAGCACCTGAGCCATGTTGGCTTCTCTGGTTTCATTGCCGACAAGCTGACGGTCGGACTGACCATACTCGCGGAGCAAGTGGTTTGATGGCGCTGGTGAAGACAGTTCCGAAGCCCGGGCAATTCCGCGGGCAGGCCCCGGGCGGGACTTCTGGGCCATCATCATCATTTCAGTGCCTTTCCCGGAACTTTTGCTGCCGGAGGTAAACATATCGAGGAGATTCTCGGCATAGGAGCGGTATTCCTGGGGTGTCTTGAGGGCCATTACTTCGCTGGAAAGCTCGGCCATTGTTTTTTCCCCAACCATAACAGGACGCCCCTTGTAGTAGATGTGATCGCTGTATTTACGCTTGGCAAGTTTGTCGGGATCTTCTGCAACCAAAGTAACCAAACTATCCCAAACCTGCTCTGCGCTCATTCGCTCAACCTGTCGACCATTAAATGCCTGCGGCACACCAGCCTCGAAGGCCTGCGGGTTGGCTGAAAACTGGAAGGTCTTAGTCAAAAGTAAGACGTTCTGGAAGGCCTTGAGGTCGTAATCGAGATCGACCATGAGGCGCATCAAATAACGAACCAACCCGGGAGAAAGCGCCTTCTCGGGAACTTGATACTCATCAACTGGCGCCGTAATCGGACTACCCATGATCCGCTGCCACATACGGTTTACGATTACGTAGTCAAAATTTGGATTATCGTTGGTCAACCATTCAGCGAAGGCGCCGCGCGACGTTCCAGAATTCTTGCGATCCGAGGAGCGAATCTTCTTTGCGAAGTGAGTTCTTCCTCCCACCCACTCACCGGGGTCACCATCCTTATACTGGTAATCGCTCGGAAGTTTAATGCGTCCATCACCTCCACCGCCAAGAGTGTTGTAGTGAATATTATCACGCATCCAGTACATTACATTTCCAAGTGGAGAACGGCGGAAGTCCTCATCATTGACGTAATTAACGGTCTCGCGCCAAATTCTGGAATTTATTTCACTCTGACCATTTGTGAAGGCAGCGAGTTCGTAAAAATCCATACGCTCCCACTTGTTAGTCGGGCTATCGTGGCACTGGGCACACTCAAGACGCTCACCAGTGAAAATGTGCATCGTCAGGGACATGTTATCGAGTGGCATTCCCTTATCGCGAATGTAGTAACCAACGGCTCCATTGCCCTTTTCCCAAGCAATCCCTTTCGCTGAAACTAATTTATGCGCAAATTCGTCCCAAGGCATGTTGTCCTGAATGGATTCCGTAATAAATCTCATATACGGGCTGGCATCGGACCCTTGACCATTATCAAAGCGTTCCTTAGCTCGCAGCAGATCCATAATATAGTTCTGCATATGGCTGCGATATCCGTCGCTCTGTAGAAGATAAGTCGTCATCATCTCCCGCTTGTTAGGATCATCAATCTCCAAGAAGTTGGATGCTTCCTTCAAAGTTGGAATCCGTCCGGCTCCAATCAAAAAGCTTCGGCGTAGGAAAGTAGGATCATCCACGACTTTGGGAACGGGCAGCTTCTTACTTTTAAAGATTTCAGCGACAAATTTATCGACGTTATAAGCAGCTTTTTTCAAGGCTGCCGGACTTTTCTTGTCGCTCTGGGCGGCAAGCGGAGACATCACGCCGCCAAGCAAGAGGGTACAGAGGAGTTTACTCTTCATCAGTGGGAATACAATTAGGTGTTCAAATCCATAAGAGGATTTCCATAAAATATAGATAATTCCCCCTTCCTGTCAAACCCTGAAGTGAATCAAGGCCCCGAAAGGAGAAGCAATTGGAAGTACCAAATCCACAATTCCCAGCCACCAAACACCCACGTGAAAGCTGCCAGCGCGAGGAAAGGCCCATACGGCAATGGTTTACCAAAACCCACCCGGGAAACTACGGCCGCCAGGATGGCATATATCGAACTGACAAAAATTGTGAAAAATACGGCCGGCCACCCCAAAAATGCTCCAATCATGCCCAAAAGATGAGGATCTCCCATCCCCATGGCTTCCCTTGGAATGACCACTGAGGTCGCATTCCCCTGTAATGACTCCAATTTTTCAATGCTCCAACGCTTTTCAGCAATTGTGAAGCCATCTCCCCTCAAAACCCCTTTTTCCCCCTGAACACGCTCCCCATCGACCTTAAACCCATGACCTTTAATAACGAGTTCGTCCGAATCCCGAAAAAAGAGATCATCCCAGGAATAAGCCTCCTCTCCCATCACCCAATGAAGCTGGGGGTTATCGCCCCAACCCTCCTGTAATTTCCATGGTTGGGCCTTATCCAAAGTGACCTTTTTCCGGCCCCAAACTAGCTTCCCAAAGAGAACAACCAGTAAGAGCGTCCCAAAGCCCGTGCACCATCCTACCGCGGCCCACTTTAATCCCTGCAATCCCGAATCAATCCGACTCTCATTGACCAAATCGAGCAGTTGAGGCTGAAACAAGCCCCCAATTAAGGCGATGACGCTCGCCCCGCCCGTCCAAGCGATGGGAATCACCTGATGCTCAGCATCAATATAAGAAATGGCAACCAAGACTGTTAGCATCACAATCGCAAGGATTGCACTGGTCATGGGAAGATTTCGCCAGGCCGCATAATACAGAATTCCGGTAAGAATTTCGACGATGATGTATCGAACTGCTATCGACGCGGAACAGGTCTTACACTTCCCCGCTTGAAGCAACCAAGTGAAGATCGGAACATTCTGCCAGGCCGGGAGCGTCGTCTTGCAATGCGGACAGAACGACCGCTTAGGCTCGTTCACCGAAAGTCCGCGCGGGATCCGGTAGATGGCCACATTCAAAAAGGAGCCCACACAAAGTCCAATCAAGAGAATTCCCAAACCCATGGCCGGGCTGTTCCAAATTGCAAGCACGAGTGCAATCTAGGCGCTCTCTCTCAAAAATCGAATCAATTCCCAGTTGCGTTAACGCTGGTTCAGAGCAAGCCTCCGCGCGCACCCATGAGCGCCCAGAAAGAACTCGCCCTGGACACGGCCCGCATTCTTCGCGATGCTGGCCATCTCGTCTATTTGGCAGGTGGCGCGGTTCGGGACCAGTTGCGCGGGATTGAACCTAAGGACTTTGATCTGGCAACTTCCGCCACACCCGCTGAAGTGCTCGCTCTCTTCCCCAAATCCGATGCCATCGGTGAACACTTTGGAGTCATCATCGTCAAGGGGCATCGTGAGATGATTGAGGTCGCGACTTTTCGAACAGATGGTTCATATAAAGACGGTAGACGCCCGGAGTCTGTCGAGTTCTCCTCTCCAGAGGAAGACGCCCAGCGACGGGACTTTACAATCAACGGTCTTTTTCAGGACCCCTTCTCTGGTATCATCATCGATCACGTCGGAGGGCAGACCGATCTGGAAACCGGCATTCTTCGGGCCATTGGCGATCCAAAAAAACGATTTCAAGAGGACGCACTCAGGCTGATGAGAGCGATCCGTTTTTCCGTCGTTACAGGATTTAAAATCGAAGAGAATACCCTAAACGCCCTGAAAAAATGTGCACCTCTTCTGAAGCAGATTTCTCCGGAAAGAATTCGCGACGAGTTCTCGAAAATCCTCGTCTCCAATAATCGGGGCCGGGGTTTGGACCTCCTTGCTGAAACCGGACTCGCCAAAATCTTCCTTCCCGAACTCCTCACCTTACAAGGTTGCGAACAACCGCCGCAATGGCATCCTGAAGGTGATGTCTACATACACACGAAGATTGCGCTATCTCTTCTTGACTCCCCCCCTCTACACCTCGCCCTCGCCGTCCTCCTTCACGACATCGCTAAACCTCCCACGCAAACCTGGGACAATGAAGCGAAGCGATTTCGATTTAATGGTCACGATCGTGTCGGCGCAAAAATGACCGAGGAAATCCTTCGTCGACTCCGCTATCCCAATCAAACCATCGAGGAAGTTTCCTTCATGGTCTCCCGCCACATGAAATTCATGCACGTGCAAGAGATGCGCACCGCAAAACTCAAACGCTTCATGGCGGCTAATAGTTTCGCCATGGAAATCGAATTACATCGCGTTGATTGCGACAGCAGTAATGGCTTTCGGGGCAACTACGACTTCCTCAATCTAAAGCAGGAGGAGTTTGCCAACGAACCTCTCATCCCTGCTCCACTACTCACCGGAAAAGACCTCATCGATAAGTTCAGCCTTTCCCCCGGCCCAAAAATTGGCGAAATCCTTCGCGCAGTGCAAACTGAACAACTGGAGGGAAGACTTTCTGACAAAGAGAGAGCCCTTGCCTTCGTAGAAGAATCACTCTCAACATGACTACCATTCCAACCGAACACGACGACCCGATTAACGCTCAAATTCTCGGAGTCTCCGAAGACCTCGTCGCAGGCTTTCAACGCGATCCCTTTTTAGTCATCGCCGAGGAATCAGGCATTCCTCTCGATACCGTTTTAGAGAGAATCCAAGCCATGTTGGAAGCCGGCGTGATCCGCCGTGTGCGCCAAACTCTCCTTTCCACCAAGCTTGCTCACGGAGCCCTTGTTGCCTGGCGTCTCCCCGAAAAAAAACTCAATGACGCTTTCGATTTTATGTCTAAGAAGGATCCCTTCTCGGGCCACGTTGTGATTCGTTCGACCGACGGTAAGATCTCAGGCTCCGGTTACCGCCTTTGGACTACCTTGAAAGTTCCACAAGGCGAGTCATTGGAAGAACATGGAAACGTCTTGAAGAAGCTGGTGGGCGCAGACGAATTCATCCTCATGCCTGCCAATGGCGTCTTCGCTCTCGGCGTTGGCCACGTCCGACGCAAAGGATTGGAACCAGGCGCCAAAATTGAAACCCCGGCTGAAATGATGACAACCACCGTGGTCGAACTCACCGATGAGGAATGGACGGTTCTATTGTCTCTCAAGGAAGAACTCGAACCGGAAGAAGTCATTCGCAACTGCTGGGACAAGCGGGCTGAAATTGCCGGAGTCTCCCTTGACCGTTTCTGTAACGTAGCCGAAGTCCTCGACCAAAAGAAGGTCATTGGACGATTCTCCACTTTTCTCGAGCACGTCAAACCATCAGACGCCGGGAAGCGGGTCACTCGCTTTAACGGACTCTTCCACTGGGCTGTCCCCAAAGATCGCGAACAGGAAGCGGGTGGAGAAGTTGGACGTCATCACTGTATGACCCACGCATACTGGCGCGAAGGCGGACCACAGTTTGGCAACGTGAATATCATGGGCGTGGTCCACGGCACCGAAAAAAACAAAGTCCTTGAGCACAAAGCGGCCATCGACAAACACCTCGAATTAGTGGGTATCCCAGTCAGCTACACTAATGTTTTTTGGGGTGGACGCTCCGAGATCAAACCCTCGGAAATCTCCCCTCTTGTTTACAAACAGTGGCATGAGGAATACGGCGACTAGGCTGTCAGATCGGCCAGAGCATGCCCGATGTGGTTATACTTAAATTGATAGCGGTCTTTTTTGAGGACTGCTGGATCGACTCTCTGGCTCGCCAAGAGCCCCTCCTCCGCGAATTCCCCAAAGACCAGTTTCAAGGCGAACCTCGGAACAGCGAAAACTGCCGGCCTCGACATCGCCTGTGCCAGCATCAGAGTTAGCTCTTCATTTCTCACCGGGTGGGGCGAGACAAGGTTGATCGGACCGGAAAGCTCGTGATCCAGACAATGAATGATTCCCCCGATTTCGTCATCCAAATGAATCCAGGGCATCCACTGCTGGCCATCACCAAGTTTCCCTCCCAGTCCAAAACAGAAAATCCTGCGAATCTTTTCCCAAGCCCTTCCCCCTTTACCCAGCACCACTCCTGTCCGAAGGCAGCAAACCCGAATCCCCGAATGCTCAGCTACCATCGCGGCCTTTTCCCACGCGATGCAGAGGTCCGCAAGATACCCCTCTCCGGGCTTCGACCCCTCGCTTAGCAAAACCTCCTTCCGATCACCGTAGATCCCAACAGCCGAGGAATTCAAGAAAACCCTCACCTCCGACGCTCTAACAGCATTCACAAGGTTTTCAGTGAGTTTAGTACGACTTCGGTAAAATTCCTCTTTCCGCTTTTCGTTCCACCGTTGATCGATCGCTTCTCCCGCCAGATTCACGACAGCAACTACCCCACTCAGATCAATCTCCCCATCGCCATCCCATTGTCGCCATTCTAGGCCCTGATCCTCCCGCGTTCTTCGAGAAAAACCCACGACCTGGCGCCCCTGCTCGAGTAACGCGGCGGCCAAGTTCCTTCCCAACCATCCCGAGGCTCCAATGATGCCAATCGATTTAACCATTACGTGTTTATGCTACGAGCTCTTCCCCACAAATCCAGCGATTGCACTCAAATAGGCCACCTTTTTTCTCTTCGACGGAAATGCTATCGACAGGGAATTCTCCAGCTCATAGTTTCACACCTAGATTTATGCGTTGTCTTTCTCTTATTCTTGCACTGATTATTCAGCCGCTTCAGGCGCAAGAGACAGAACCCAACGCACCGAAAAAAACCGCAGGCCTTAGCGAAATCCTCGATGGAGAATCGGGGATCCCCCAATCACGGACCTACGAGCTGATTACCGGAGTAAACACCTCAACCAATTTAAGCACCGACGATGCCGAAAATCTCACCATCGTCATGGATGGGAAGATCGAACTTCGGGGTGACAACGGCCTCCAGATCTTCGCCAATCGAGCAGTCGCCAACGAAGCCAGCGGCAAGGTTTTCTTGTCAGGAAATGTCACCATTTATCAAAACGGATTGGTCTACCGCGGCGACTCCACAACCTATGACATCAAGAAAAAAAGAGCTGACACCAGTAAACTCAGGGTCGGCGTTGACCCCTTTCTAATGGAGGCCGGAAATCTGCAATCTGTGCCCTATCAGGGTGGTAATATTTTCGTAGGAGAAAATATGGGGATCACAACCCACGACACCCAAGACCCCGACTTTTGGCTTCGTGCCCGCAAAACCACCATCATCCCCGGCGAACGGGTCATCTTTCAGGACCTGAAGGTTGTCGCCGGTGACAAGACCGTTTTCTGGCTCCCCTATCTATCCCAGCCATTTGACCAAAAATTGGGATACCATTTCGTTCCGGGCGGCAGATCCAACCTCGGTTTTTTTCTCAAAAATCGCTACGGCGTCATGTTGGGCGGCACAGAAGACCCAGTCACCGGAATCAAAACAGACAGCTGGCTTCTCTCACAATTTCAGGCCGACCTTTACACCCTCCGCGGCATCGGACTTGGAGCTGACTTATTTGACACCAGAGTCGACAACAAAGACGATTTTGGTTGGCTGAAGTTATACTACATACACGATTTCAACAGTGAACTCGAACGAGCGGGAATCGATCGGGGAACCGTAACCTCCAATCGATTTCGAATCGACCTCGACCACCGGATCGACATCTTAAAAGGTCAATCCTCGACATATTCCTTCGAAGCAAATCTCACCAAACTCAGCGACCCCTTTTTCCTAGAAGACTTCGACCGAAAAATGGCGAGGATCGACTCAGCACCCGATAACTTCCTTGCCCTCACCCGGAGAAACGGAAAAAGTATCACATCGCTGGGAGCACGCCTACAAGTCAATTCATTCTATCAATCCGACACCCGGCTTCCCGAAATCACCCACGACTGGGTTCGCCAACCCCTTTTTGAATCCTCTGTTCTCTACGAAAGTCAAAGCTCACTGGGGTTTTACGACGAACACCTTTCCGACTTCAACGAGGACAGCCTGAAAAATGAAGCAGCCACGAGTCTGCCCGGTGACCCCCGCCTCGCCGAGATCAACCGTCTTCTCGACGACCGTGGCTACACGCGATTTCACACCTACCATGAATTCTCAAGCCCCTTTAAAATTGGCCACCTTAGCATCACACCCAGAATAGGGGCGGGATACACTTCATACAGTTCAGTGCAGGGATCTGCCGACTCGACGACCCGCACCCACCTCTCGGCCGGATTCGATGCCTCCTTCAAAATGACCCGCTCATACCCGGAGTGGGTTGATCAAAAATGGGGCCTCGACGGAGCCCTTCACATTATCGAACCCTACGCTTCGTTCAGTTGGCTCTCCACTGACGAGCTTGACGACTCATTCCAGCGCATTGAACGTCTCTCTCCGACCACCCGCCCCCGCACGAGAAGGATTGGACGCTTCTCCGCTAGCGACGAACTGGAAGACTGGCAAACCCTTCGTCTCGGCGCCCGAAATCGGATTGTGAATAATCGAGATGGGGTAACCCACGATTGGCTCAGCGTCGATACATACTTCGATGCCTTCTTCGAGGACCCCGAGTTCGATCGCGACTTTTCCAACCTCTACAACGATATCATCTGGCGGCCTCTTCCCTGGCTTGAACTGGATCTGGAAACCCAATTCCCTCTCTTCAATGATTCTAACTTCACAGAAATCGCCTCCAGCCTCACCTTCATGCCCGAAGAGGATTTCGAAATCAGACTTGGTTATCGCAGATTGTCGGCTCACCCGATTCTCAGAGACTCCAACCGAATCCAACTCGAAACCTTCGCCCGCCTAAATGATTACTGGGGCATTGGCACCGAACACAATTTTGAAATCGAAGATCAGACCCTAGAACTGCAGCGCTACAACCTGCACTACGACTTCGATTCCTGGGTTGGTTCGGTCGGACTTTTCCACCGTGATAACCCGAACCGTGACGAATTAGGAATCCTATTCAGCTTTGGCCTAAAGGAAATCCCCAAGCTGTCCTTGCCAATTTCGTTCGATTCGGAATAGTTCCGCCTATGACCCACCTTTCTCCGGAAGATCTTCTCACCCAACTCCAGTGGCGCTATGCAACCAAGCAATTTGATCCGGACCAAATAATACCGGGTGACACCTGGTCAGCCATCGAAGAGTCACTCGTCCTCACCCCATCCTCTTTTGGCCTTCAGCCCTGGCATTTTGTTGTCGTCGAGAGCCAGAATCTTAAAGAAGAACTTCTTCCTCATTCATGGAACCAATCACAGGTCACCGAATGTTCTCATTTCGTCGTTCTCGCAGCCAAGTCCCGCACTACTGATGAGGAAATCGATGTCTGGATTGACCGCATGGTCGAGGTGCGTGGTGGCGAGCGGGACAGCCTGATCGGTTATCGCGACATGATGGTAGGATTTCTCGAACGAATGGATCCCGCCGAACAGCTGCAATGGTCCAAACTCCAAACCTACATTGCGCTCGGGCAACTCATGACAACAGCCTCAGTGCTAGGAATCGACGCCTGTCCAATGGAGGGGTTTATGCCCGCCGAGTATGACCGCATCCTAGGACTTCCAGAAAAGGGACTTACCGCTTCCGTGGCGTGCGCCCTTGGCTATCGCGCAGAGGCAGACAAATACGCCAGCGCTCCCAAAGTGAGGTTTCCAAAAAAAGAGCTACTCACGCTTTTGTGAGGAAAAAGCCTTAAATTCCCGATCATTTTTCGCCAACACCGTGGCGCAGACTACGTAGATCTTCTCGGCAATGAGTTTCAGCTCCTCGATTTCCTTGCGAATTCCGGTGAGACCGATCTCGATGCTGTTCTTCCTCGGACGATATTTGATCTTCATTCGCTTGGTTAGATCGGCAATAGCAGCCTGCTCACCGTCCAATCCCATTAAATTCTGATAGTCACTTTCCTGAGCGATTGTCCTAACCACCACTTCTTCGACGGCAATCTTTTCAAACATTTCCACCCACCGGTCCCGCTGCTCGGCCTCAGCTCCCTTCATTGGCAAACTGATTCCCTGAAAAGCGACTGCATTCATTCTCCATGTGTATATTCCGA
Organism: Verrucomicrobiales bacterium; assembly: GCA_002729295.1. Lineage (GTDB taxonomy): Bacteria > Verrucomicrobiota > Verrucomicrobiia > Verrucomicrobiales > Akkermansiaceae > SW10. Next base: position 41,850 of record PBTU01000033.1, read on the forward strand.
AGGCCGAACCACCCAGAACGAGGACTACTACCAGTCCAATGATTGCAAGTTTCTTTCCACTCATGGACGAGACCTATCATCTCAGCTGACCAAGGTCATGATTTTTTTCCCAAGAAGCAAACTTCTTGCCTGCCCCCCTCCCTCACGCCAACGTTCTCGCAGATGAATTTCCCTGCCACTACGGCTCGCCTGCACACTCTCCAGCCTGAATTCGACACCATTCTGGATCCTATCGACGATTCACCGGTCATCAGCGCTCAAATTTGGGTCGAAACCGGCTCCCAACACGAAAGCGCACTCGCTGGCTCTGGGATTTCCCACCTCCTGGAGCACATGGTCTTCAAAGGTACCGACCGCTTCACCGGAGAGTCACTCTCGCAAGAAGTTCAGGCCGCAGGCGGTCAATGGAATGCCTACACCAGTTTCGATCGCACCGTCTACTACATCGACGGCCCGGCCAAGTCACTCGAACTATTTCTCTCCGCACTGATTGAAATGGTATTCCGTCCTACCTTCCCCGAAGACGAATACGAGCGTGAAAAAGACGTTATTCGTCGTGAGATCGCCATGGGGCTGGATGATCCCGATTCCGTCTCCAGCCAACTCCTCTTCCGTACTGCCTACCAAAAGGACCACCGTCGGCACCCCGTGATCGGACACCTCGATCTTTTCAATGCCATTTCCTATGAGCAAATGAAAACCTACCACGCGGCCCGTTATCGTCCTAAGAATTCCTTCATGGTTCTTTCCGGAGGATTTAATCTCAGGGAAGCGAAGCAAACCATCGAGAGCGAACTCGCCAAAGGTCTTCGTCCACCCGCTGAGTTTGCCATTTCCCTTCCTGCCGAGCCACGCCAAATCAGCACCCGCCGCACCAGCAGAACCTTTGCGATTCCCACGACTCATCTCAGCCTCGCCTGGCAAGTCCCCAACCTCACCCACGAGGATGCTCCAGCCCTTGATCTTCTTGCTGTCGTCCTCGGCGGCGGACGAGCTTCCCCCCTTTATCGCGTCATCCGCGAGGAAAAAGGCATCGCTCATTCAGTCGGTTCCTACACCTGGATGCCTCCCGAAGGTCCGGGACTTTTCAGCGCCTATGCCGAAGCGGACTCCGAAAACATTCCCGAAGTCGAAAAAGAAATCCTCCATCAAATCGAGGCTCTTAGCGGGAGCGACCTCACCAGGCCCATGGCCCGAGCCCTCCGTCAAATTGCCTCGTCGCAATTCAAAACCCTCACCACCGCCTCCGGCCGGGCATCCGACCTCGCTTCCAATTGGCATAATACCCGCGATCTGGATTTCACAAAACATGCTCTCGAGAGACTCAGTCAGGTTACCGAAGGAGACCTTCGGCGCGCCCTCAAAAAATGGCTCGTCCCGGAGACGCTCACTGTCGCTTCCCTGGAACCTGAAAATACACCAAAGCCGAAAGAACGAAGACATTCAAAGAAGGACTCGGGAGAAATTCTTGAGCACACCCTTTCCAACGGATTGCGCGTCATTCTCCAACGCGACCCCAAAGTCCCCGTCGTCTACAGCCAAACCGCACTCCTAGCCGGACGACTCTCAGAATCTCCCAAAAACGCCGGTCTCAATCACCTCCTAGCCAGTCTTCTCTTAAAAGGCACGACCCAGCGCGACGCCCTCGCCATCGCAGAAACCCTCGAAGATCTCGGTGCATCAATCCGCCCTTCATCCGGAAATAATTCCTTCATGCTTTCTTCGTATTGCCTGCGGGACGATCTCTCGCAAGTCATCGATCTCCTGAGCGAAATTATCAGCGAGCCGTCATTTCCCAGCGACTCCATCGAACGTGAGCGCGCCGCTATGATTGCCGGTCTTGAAGAATCACTCGAAGACCCCGCCAATCGGGCTTTCCGTGAAATGCGCTCGCACCTTTGGAGCAACCAGGGATACGGCATTCCCTCCAACGGAACCCACGAATCTCTCGCCTCGCTCAACCGCCTTGCTCTCTCTGCGCAACACTCCCGCTACTTCGTTGCCAGCAACATGGCCACCGCCTTCTTCGGAGACCTCGACCCCGACCGCGCTATCGTGCAACTCGAAAACACCCTCGGGAAACTCCCCACCGGAAGCCCCGGCGAACTCGCCAGCCCTGACTGCGCTGCTCATGGCGAACACAGTTTCCAACTCAATAAGGAGCAAGCTGTCCTCGCTATCGGATACCCCGGAGTCGCCACCGATGATCCCCGGCGCTCCGCCCTCGAACTTCTCGATTCCTACTGCTCCGACATGGCGGGCCCGCTCTTTACGCGCATCCGCGAGGATCTCGGCCTAGCCTACTACGTCAGCTCCGCAATGTTCCTCGGACTTGATACGGGATTAATGAGCTTTTATCTCGGAAGCTCGCCCGATCAACTCGAATTGGCCCGAAATGAGCTCACCAAGGAAATTGAAAAGCTCGTCACCACCGGCATTCCCGCCGATGCCCTTGAACGAGTCAAAGCCAACACCGAGGCGCGCGAGTCGCTCCGTAATCAAAACCCCTCAAACCGGGCCCGCATGGCCGCTCTCGATGTTCTGCTGGGAGAGAGGGCTGACAACCATCTTCACCTGAGCGAGCAGCTCAATGCCGTCACCGGAGACGAGACACACTCTCTGGCCAAAGAGCTCTTTCAGGACGACAGGTCTATGATTGTTACGGTTTCACCTTAACAAATTACCCTTCAGACCTTACAACTACGCCATGAGCGATTCTACCATCGAAGAAGATGCCCCAGATCCACGCTTCGCCTCTTTCGTATACTTTCAGGCCCAGAACGGCGGGCTTTTCCTTGGCCGCATCCCGAATCCCACCACCGGAGAAACCAGCATCAACATCAAAGCCGCCCGCAGCGTGCTCGATTCCCTCGAAATGCTCTCCGAGAAATCCAAGGGCAATCTCAACAAAGCCGAAGAAAAACTTCTCAGTTTTGCCCTCGAAAACCTCCGCAAACTATTCGACGAAGTGATCACCAGCGTCGAAGATCCCCCAGACGCATGATTCAATTTCCTCTCGGCAACTTCACCGTCGGCTCCGGCGAGCTCTTTTTCATTCTAGGACCCTGTGGACTGGAGGAAGAAGATTTCGCCTGGCGCATGGCCCGTGCTCTGAATGAAATCACCGACCGCCTCGGCGTGAATTTTGTTTTCAAGGCCTCCTACGACAAAGCCAACCGAACTTCGGTTGATTCCTATCGCGGGCCCGGCCTTACCGAAGGCTGCCGCATTCTCGGTGAAATCGGGGAAGAACTCGGCATCCCCGTCACCACGGACGTTCACACCCCCGAGGAAATAGAAGTCGCCGCCGAGTCCATCGACCTCCTTCAAATACCGGCCTTCCTCTGTCGTCAAACCGACCTTCTCGCCGCCGCCGCCAAAACCGGACGTCCGGTAAATGTCAAAAAGGGCCAATTCCTCGCGCCCTGGGATATCGAGCCCATCATTGGAAAGCTTGGGCACTTCGACTGCCAGCAATTCGTCATTACTGAACGAGGAACCACTTTCGGATACAACAACCTCGTCGCTGACATGCGTTCTCTTCCCTGGATGCGAGAACAAGGTGTCCCCGTCATCTTTGACGCTACCCATTCAGTGCAACGTCCCGGTGGACTTGGCGGCACGACTGGAGGCGATGGAGCGCTCGCACCCGTCCTTGCACGCAGTGCAGTTGCCGCTGGGGTTGATGGCGTCTTCATGGAAGTTCACGAAGATCCCTCAAAAGCTCTCTCCGACGGGCCCAACCAAATTCCCCTCTCGCAAATTGAAACAGTCCTCAAACAACTCGTCGCTATTCACGAGGCCGCTCACCCAGGTTCATGATTTCAAAAATCCTTATTCCTCTGCTGATCGCAGTGCAGCTTCCCGCATTTGCGGAGGAGGAAGAAGACGACAAAAAAAGCAACAGCATTCTCACCCGAGTGCCTATCGGCGCCACCTCAACCAACGTCACTATCCCGTCCTACGACAAACATCAAAAGCGAGCCTCCCTCCTCACCGCAGAGATTGTCGTCGTCGACAGCGCGGCCAAGCTCTCGGCTCAGGGCCTACTCCTGCACCTTTTTGATAAAGAGGAAAAAATCAATGCGACTGCGAAAATAAACGCCGCTAACTTCCTCCTCGAAGAAGAGCGGCTTCTCACCAATGGCAACATCCACCTTCAATCCGCCGACAAGGCATTCGAAGTGAAAAGCGACGGTGGCATCTTCCAACTCCCCACCCGCCAGGGGCTCTTCCTTGGCCCCGGATACACCCTAATTACCGACCCACCTAAAAAAAACACTGCCATGAACTTCCACCCACTTCTTCCTCTCATCGCAAGCCTGCAAGTTCTCATTGCCATTCCTCCGCCGGAAATTACCGCTGAAGAATTAAGTCGTTTCGAACGCATGGTGGCTCCGCGTCTTGTTCCTGCCTCGGACGTCGATGAAGTCCAAGCCGCAACAGACGCCGAGAATCTCAAAGTCGCCAAACGTCTGACAAACTACCTCGCCACCATTGGCAAGACCGAGCTTCTCACTCAAATCAAGGCTCCGGTCGTGGTTGACCCTCTCAATGAGGACGAGCTTAAGGACAATCAAACTTCGATTGAATTCGATGGCGGCGCTTATTTCGACGGGGACAATCTTGAGGTCGTCTACCTCGGGAACATTGTTCTGAAGAGAACCACCTTCACCATGACCTGCAACAAAGACCTCAAGGTCATCCTGGAAGAAGCGGTCGAAAACAAAGAAAAAAAAGACAATAAAAACGAGAAAAAGAGCACTTTCGTCGGACTGGGCGAACTCAAACAACTCACCGCCAGTGGAAATTTGGAGGTGGAGGCAGTCGATGAAAAAGGGAAGAAGATTGTCATGAAAGGCGACCGTGCCCTCTACGATAAATCCAAAGAAAGCCTGCTCGTCCGGGGAGACAATCTCTTCTTCCGACAAGGCGACACCTTCGCCAGAGCAACCCATAAAGACGCTTACATCTCAGCCAAGTTTGACGGCAAACGCATCAAAAACGCTCAACTGAGCAAGAATGGATGGAAGATTCAATTCACCGACCCTGAGAAAAAGAAAAACCAATGAGCGAGCCTTCCCCAGCTACTTCCCCGGAACCACTTCTGGAGGTCGAAGGACTTCAAAAATCCTACACCGGTCGCATCGTTGTCGATGAAGTTCGGCTGAAAGTCCAACCAGGCGAGATCGTCGGACTTCTCGGGCCCAATGGCGCCGGCAAAACGACCACCTTCTACATGGTGGCCGGCCTCGTCCCTCCCGATCGCGGACGGGTCAACTTCCTCGCCAAAAATATCACCCGCCTCCCCATGCACAAGCGGGCTCGACGTGGCATGGGTTATCTTCCCCAGGAAGAATCAATCTTCCGCAAACTCAGTGTGCAGGATAACCTCCTCGCCGTCCTCGAAACCCGCAAAGGTCTCTCCCGCAAAGACCGCATCGAACGCGCCGAACACCTTATGGAGCGCTTTGGAGTCACCCACGTCCGCAAATCGCTCGCAATGACCCTTTCCGGAGGAGAAAAACGTCGCCTCTCGCTCGCCCGTTGCCTCTGCACCAATCCCAAGCTCCTGCTCCTCGACGAACCCTTCGTGGGGATTGATCCCATCGCCGTTCAGGAGATTCACAAAATCATCCGCGAGCTCCGCGACCACGATGGCCTCTCCATTCTTATCACCGACCATCAGGTCCGTGAAACGCTTGAAATCGTGGACAGAGCCTCCCTGCTCGTCGAAGGAAAAGTCATGATCGAGGGCTCCTCCGAGGAACTCGTAAGCGACGAAAACGCGCGCCGCCTCTACTTCGGCAGCGACTTCCGCTGGTAGAGGGAAAATTTCCTCGTCACCGTTATGAAAATTGTGGCAATTTGACGAGGCGGCTGTTACTTGTAGGTAAGGTATTTAATTTACCACCTATTATGCAGATTAGAAATGCGAACCCACATGTTACCGTGACTGTTCGTCACGAAGAAACTACCGATTCACTGCGTGAATACGCCACTGAAAAAATTGAATTGATCCACCTCGACTATCCAAAAATCATCGAAGCCCGGGTGATTCTCGATGTCGAAGGCGACCGAAGGCACAAAGCCGAAATCATCCTCTTTTGCGCCAACCACATTATCATCGATGCCTCTAGCGAAACCGAGGACATGTATAAGAGCATCGACTTCACCGTTGCCAAAATCGCGCGCCGGATGCGCAAACACAAGACGCGCCTCCTCAAGAGTCATCGACCAAAGCGTGAGGAAACAATCAGGTATCTCGACGAAAAAACTACAAGAACGACTTCCTAGAAAAACTTCCGGAAGAAGTTCAGGAGGAACCGGAGGCCTTCTTTATACACAAGNAGTCATTTCGCCTGCGCACACTTTTAAAAGAAGATGCNATCATGGANCTTGATCTNACTGACCGTCCCTTCGTCGTCTTTGACAATGCCCGNCGAGACGTCACTTCCATCNTGTGGCNCCAGCCCAATGGTGATTACGGCATGGTCGNTATCGCCNAGCGAACCGGACCATCCTCAACACAAAAAGGCGCCCCGTTTCCGGAGCGCCTTTTTTATGAATCACAGGAAAATAATNATTACTTCTTCTTAGCCTCATCACGCTCCTTGACGTCAGTAATCACATCATCGGCGATATTTTTGGGACATGCATTGTAGTGTTCGAATTCCATGGAGAACTGACCACGACCGGAAGTCATGGTGCGAAGATCACCAATGTAACCGAACATCTCAGAAAGTGGGGCCTGGGCTTTGATGCGAATACCACCAGAAGCAGTGTCCTGACTCTGAATCATACCACGACGACGGTTGAGGTCACCAATCACATCACCGACATGATCTTCAGGGGTGAAAACGTCGAGCTTCATGATCGGTTCCAGAATCTGAGCACCGGCCTTGGGCACAGACTGGCGGTAGGCCGCTCTCGCAGCAATTTCAAAAGCAACGGCCGAGGAGTCAACCGCGTGGAATCCACCATCGGTGAGAGCGACTTTAAAGTCTAAGCAAGGATAGCCGGCAAGAACACCTTTTTCGAGGGACTTCTTGAAGCCTTTCTCAACTGCGGACCAGTATTCCTTGGGAACATTACCACCGACAACGGTAGACTCGAACTGGAAGCCTTCACCCGGCTCGAGCGGAGTGAGAGTGTAGTCAATTTTAGCGAACTGACCTGAGCCACCAGACTGTTTCTTGTGTGTGTAGCTATCGGAAATCTCCTTGGTGATAGTCTCACGGTAAGCCACCTGTGGGGCGCCGACATTCACCTCAACCTTGTGAGTCCGCTTCAGGATATCGACTTTAATATCGAGGTGAAGCTCACCCATTCCCTTAAGAATGGTCTCACCGGAATCAAGATCGGTTTCAACGCGGAAAGAGGGGTCTTCCTGAATCATCTTGCCCAGAGCATTACCGAGCTTTTCGGCGTTCGCCTTATCAATCGGCGCAACGGCGAGCGAGATCACGGGATCCGGGAATACCATTGGTTCGAGAGTGGCAGGCTTATCCTTGGAACAAAGAGTGTGGCCGGTCTGGACATTCTTAAGCCCCACCAGGGCGATAATGTCACCCGCTTGGGCGCTATCGAGTTCGGTACGGTCATCAGCGTGCATTTCAACGATGCGTCCAACACGCTCGGTTTTCCCAGTAAAGGTATTTAAAATGGTGTCACCTTTCTTGAGTGTTCCGGAATAAATACGAGTAAAGGTCAAGGCGCCGAACTGGTCATCCATGATCTTAAATGCAAGCGAACGCAGAGGACCATTGGCATCAACTGTTGCGAACTCACCGGTCAATTCGCCTTCATCGTCAAACTCAGGCTCGGGTTCAACTTCAAGTGGTGATGGAAGGTAATCCACAACGGCGTTGAGCACGTTTTGGACTCCTTTGTTCTTAAAGGCCGAACCACAGAAGGCCGGGAAGAAATCAAGCGCGATCGTGCCCTTTCGGATACACTTCTTAATCGTGGCAATGTCCGGGACATTTCCTTCGAGATAAGCTTCCATGACGTCGTCGTCCTGCTCAACAGCAGTCTCGATGAGTTCCTCATGATATTTCTGAGCCTTTTCCTTGAGATCATCGGGGATTTCAGTGACTTCGTAGTTCTCAGGCTGACCGGAGTCGTCCCAGACATACGCCTTCATTTCGAGAACGTCGACAACACCCACAAAGGAATCCTCGAATCCAATTGGAATAGTCATGACAAGTGGCACGGCACCGAGGACATCCTTGGTCTGCTGGACCACGCGGTAGAAATCAGCTCCGATACGGTCCAACTTGTTGACGAAAATAATACGAGCAACCTCGGAGTCGTTGGCGTAACGCCAGTTGGTCTCGGACTGGGGCTCAACGCCACCGGATCCACAGAAAACACCGACACCCCCGTCGAGAACCTTCAAGGAACGATATACCTCAATCGTGAAGTCAACGTGTCCCGGAGTATCGATAATGTTCAGGCGATGGTCATCCCAGAAACAAGTGGTGGCAGCAGACTGAATAGTGATTCCGCGTTCTGCCTCCTGCTCCATGAAGTCAGTTGTGGACTCACCATCGTGAACCTCACCTGTTTTGTGGATCTTTCCGGTGAGCTTAAGAATGCGCTCTGTCGTCGTGGTTTTTCCTGCATCCACGTGCGCGAAGATGCCGATATTACGGTATTTGCTGAGGTCTGTCATGGTAACTGTCTCGGGAGGCGCGCGTGATAAGCGCCAGAGCACCCTTTTGTCGAGTCCGGAGCGATACTTTTTCGGGTTCTTTTCAGCCTAGGATTCGCCAAAACGCCCAGGGTTAGCCTCTTTCCAAAGCCCCCAGCAGGCGAGAAAACCTGGAGCAAAGTCCTCGGACATCGCTCCCACCCATTGCTCAATCTGCTCCATACTAAACCACTGACCGTATTCAATCTCGACGCAGGGAAAGCGAATCTTACCATTTACAAGCGTTGCGTAGAGGCGAACATGCTCCCATCCGGTGCTGGCGTGAGCCCCCAATTGGCCAATCTCCCGCATATCGTGATCAGCGAGGCCCAGTTCCTCCTCCAACTCCCGGGCAGCACAGGCATCGTATTCCTCGCCAGCATCGACATGCCCCGCGGCACTGGAATCCCACAATCCAGGACACTTGTCCTTCAGACGGGACCGCTTTTGAAGAAAGATCTCTCCATGTTTGTTGAGGGCAAAAATATGCACCGCGCGATGCAATAAGTCATCACGATGAATGACATCACGACGCTCGCTACCGACCACCTGATCATTCTCATCGACAACCGCGAGCATTTCACCAGCGCCCTGCCCTTCTTCCTTCTCAAAATAGGGATCCGCCAATCGAGTCAAGGCTACCCACTCGTCCAAACTGAGCTCCTCCGCTCTTGCCGTTGGGCTCAAATCCAGTTTCTCACAAGCCTCTTCCCAATTAGTTCCATCCGGCAGATTCTTCCTAAGCTGCTTCCGCCGCTGTGCAAACCCCCTCCTCACCAACTCATCAAACAAACGACGATCATGCACCGGCAATTCGGCCTGACGGGGCTCGAGTGTCATCACCGTGGAATCGATCAAGGGCTGTGGATAAAAACAACTCGGCGGTACCACCTTAACCCGCTCGCCTTGCCATTCGCACTGCATCCGTAAAGTCAGAACTCCATAGTCCTTGCTCTTCGGTCCCGCTAAAATTCGGTCGATCATTTCCTTCTGTAACATCAGCACCGCCTTCACGAATGGTGATGGGCCCTTCAAGAAATTCCGCAAAATAGCACCGCCCGCCGAATATGGCAGATTCCCCAATAACTTCACCCGCTTGTGCGCAAAGAATCGTCGCGTATCAATTCGCACCGCGTCTTGGCATACTACTTCCACCTCGGCATGATCAGAAAAACGCTTTGTTAAATATTCCGCCAGCCGTTTATCGAACTCCACTAGGATAATTTGGCCAACCTTGCCGACCAAGTGCTCCGTCAATGCGCCGGTTCCTGGCCCCACTTCCACCACAGTGTCATCCTGCTTTGGGTCGAGTTGATTGACGATCCATTCGGCGGTATTTTGGTCAACGAGGAAGTTCTGCCCCAATCTGCGCGAGGGAATCACCCCCACGCTTGTCAGGACCTCTTTAAGTTCGGTAGCCGTCACACCTGTTCTTTCAATTGCCCGAGGCAACATTGTCCACTAAATTCCCTCCACGTTATGACTCCTGCCACCGCAGTCACCCTCTTTCGGCTCATTCTTGTGCCGGTATTTGCGTGGCTTGCCATCGAATACGGTAAAACCGTCGAAGAAGGCAAGCCCCGCGAGGAACTTCGCTGGCTTGCAGTCATCACCTACATCACAGCTGCTGCTTCCGATAGTGTCGATGGCTGGGTAGCCCGACGCTACGATCAAAAGTCGCTCACAGGCGCGATTCTCGACCCGCTCACCGACAAAGCGCTTCTGCTGACAGGAATCATCACCCTCAGCCTCGTCGAATGGGGACAGGATTGGAATCTGCCCCTATGGTTCGTTATCCTCGTCATCCTTCGGGACGTCGAAATCCTTGGGGGGATCATCATCCTCTATTCCATCAACGGCAGGGTTCCCATCAAGCCCCACTGGACCGGCAAAGTCTGCACTGTCACTCAAATGATCGCTCTCGGCTGGGTGATGCTCAAGCTCCCCGGCATCTCTCCAGTCTACCCCACCATTCTTGCGACCATTTTCACGGTATGGTCCGGATACCTCTATTACGTGATAGGCTACCACCAATTACCAAAGAATGCCGCAAGGGCTTGAAATCCTGAATTGTTGCGTCACTCTGTGGCCGTGCCTTTCCTTGAGCTCCAAGATTTAAAAACCCACTTCCCCGATTTGGGCGGAGGCTTGCTCTCAAAAAGTATTGGGACAATCAAGGCCGTCGACGGAGTCAGTCTTTCTATCGAGCAAGGCGAAATTCTTGGACTGGTCGGAGAATCCGGCTGCGGAAAATCCACGCTCTCACGCACCGTGATGCAACTTCAGCCAGCTACGGGCGGTAAGGTCACTCTGGCAGGAGAAGAGCTCACCGCTCTACAAAAGAGCGAGGTCAGACAGCGACGCCTAGATTTTCAAATGATCTTCCAGGATCCCTACGCGTCGCTCAATCCTCGCATGACGGTTTTTTCAACATTGGCGGAAGCAATTTGCCAACGTCACCCAGAACTCAAGAGACAACGCGATGTTCTCGCTGAAAAAGTCGTCGATCTCATGGCCACTGTGGGTCTCGACTCGCGACACATACGCAAGTATCCGCACGAGTTTTCCGGCGGGCAACGTCAGCGCATAGCGATCGCCCGCGCCCTTGCTCCGGAGCCCAAGCTCATCATCGCCGATGAACCAGTCTCTGCTCTGGATGTTTCCATTCAGTCGCAGATTCTCAATCTCCTTTTAGATCTTCGGGACCGGCTCAACCTCACCATGATATTCATCTCCCACGACCTCTCGGTCGTTCGCTATATTGCCAACAACATTGCCGTGATGTATCAGGGAAAGATCGTGGAATATGGCGAGGCAAACGAAGTCTTCCATAACCCCAAAGATCCCTACACTAGGAATCTCCTGTCTGCGATCCCCCTCATCAAATCTTCTTCCTAACCATGGAAGCTTCAGCCTATAAATTCAACCACTTCATCGGGCTGATCATCTTCTTTACCTCAATTGGGGCCTCTCTGGCTTTCCACACCAAGTAGCCACCCTCTTTCTGCTTCCCGGCGATTACCCACGGATTCGGCTTTCTCCTTATCCTCATCAGTGNCGTCGGAATTTGGCACAATTTTGGTATCAAAATTGGCAGCTTGATGATCATTAAATNAGTATTCCTATTTGCGCTGGGCGCTTCTCTCCNTTTAATAAAAANTNCGCGTTCTTCCGCTGGTCGCGATCTGGTTTTTNGCNATCGTCCNNAGCTCAATAGCCACTCATCTCGGATACATAAATTCGGTCATTCTCCGCGGATACCGCCTACCCCTCATNAAAAACGGCCNGACGGATCACTCCGGCAGGCCGTTTTTGATGATTCTCCTTAGGGTGAATTAAACCACCTTGTGCTTTCCAGGAATAGGTGCCGGGTAGAGCCCATCAGCACCCGCCTTCGGTCCGGGGTCGGCATCCCAATCATACACTTTGGGCATGATTGAAATCTCCGAGGCCAAGGCTTGGTCATACTGCAGCTCTTTGCCGGAGTAGGTTGCCATTCTTCCGAGAATTGCGGTCATTGTGCTCGCTGCGGTGTAGTAGGCATTGTTGATCGGCTTGTCGTCACGGATGTGCTGGTAAAGAACATCGTGCTCGGTCTGATAAGGATCGTTACCCTTCCCTTTGAATCGCCAAACAGTGTTACCTGCAGCATCGACAATACGTCCAGGATAAGCTTTTCCCTTCTGACAACCGATAATTTCGGTCACGCGGTTCATGGCTCCAGGCTGGTGGCGACACTGCGAGTTCATCACCGATCCATCAGCAAAAGTAAATTCAACATAGTGATGATCAAAAATCTCACCGAAGTCCTTACCAACTCGCACCTCGCGCCCCCCCATTCCCTGGGCTTTCACCGGAGGCCCTCCTTTGAACCAATTCATCACGTCAATGTTGTGCACGTGCTGCTCCACGATATGGTCCCCGCAAAGCCAATTAAAGTAATACCAATTGCGCATTTGATACTCCATCTCGCTCTGCCCGTCACTACGCTTGCGAACCCAAACGCCTCCGCCATTCCAATAAACCTGACCAAAATTGATGTCTCCGATCACTCCCTTGTCGACCTGCTCTTTGGTCTGAATATACTTCTCCTGATAACGCCGCTGAAGACCACAGACCACTTTGAGATTCTTTTTGTCGGCCTCTTTGGCTGCCGCAAGAACCTTACGAATTCCCGGGGCATCTGTCGCCACCGGCTTCTCCATAAAGACATGCTTTCCTTGCTGCACCGCATATTCGAAATGCTGGGGACGGAATCCCGGACTCGTCGTGAGAATCACGACGTCAGCGGAATCAATCGCTCCACGATAGCCATCGAACCCGTCAAAAACCCGCTCAGCCGGGACATCGACGCGCTCTTTAAAGCGCTCTTTCAGTCCCTTAAGAGCCTTTTCAGCATTATCACGAAAAGCATCTGCCACTGCCACCAACTTGGTTCCAGGAACATTTAAAGTCTGCGTAGCCGCGCCTCGACCGCGTCCTCCGCAACCAATTAGAGCCACTTTAATCTCATCACTTCCACCAGCCTGGGCAAAACCCGCGATTGGAAGAGAAGCTGCAACCGCTCCACCTGTTTTCAGGAGAGCACGACGATTCGGGTGATTTAATTCACTCATAGGTAAATACATTACTCATCTGGTCGGACAATTCTAGCGCAGAAGTTCATCTTCGTAAATTACCGTCAAACCAGCCTGATTAAGTATTGAGGCTCCAAACTCGCAATCCTCCAGATATATTGCCAATAACGAATGCCCCTGATGCTGCACCACAAGGGAAAATGCGTAGTCCAAATTGGTCTCCGCTTCGTGTAAAACACTCAGACATCGTTTCAAATCAGTCCCAGCTTCCTTCATCTTGACCACTACTAACTCTGATAAGGTAAAGGCCACTCCTTGCTCCATGAACAACTCCTCCGCGGAATCCGGATCGCTCAACACGAGTCTCGCCACAGTGGCATCCCGGGAATCCTGCACACTCAAGCCTATAACGTCGATTTTACGGCGACTGAGCAAATTGGACAAAGCCGACAGAGCCCCAACTCGATTCGGCAACATCACCGAAAATTGGCGCACATAGGTTTTCTTCCGGTTAGTTTTATCCGCTACACTCATAAAGGGGATCTGTCTCTTACCGCATTCTTCTCTTTTGTTCAATCCACTTGTCTGCCAAGAAATCGCCGTGACTGACGACTACCTCGACCGTTTCGCCGGCATCGCACGTCTCTACGGCCAACCCGCACTCGAAAAATTCTCCAGTAGCCACGCCATGATCATTGGTCTGGGCGGGGTTGGTTCCTGGGTCGCCGAAGCCCTCGCACGCTCGGGAATCGGAAAATTCTCCCTCGTCGACCTCGATGACCTCTGCGTCACCAATATCAACCGCCAAATCCACGCCACGACAGATACCATAGGCAAATCCAAAGCCACTGTCCTCTCCGAACGCCTCCGCGCGATCAATCCGGAGGTAGGGATCATCATCCGTCAGACCTTCTACAATGAGCGCACTTCAGACGAAGTTCTCCTCAGAGACAAACCTGACATAGTATTGGATGCCATAGACTCCTCGCGCTCCAAAGTCCACCTCCTCACGACCTGTCGCGATCAGAAGATTCCTGTCATTACAAGTGGAGGAGCGGGTGGCAGACGAGACGCCTCCCTGATTAAGGTCGATGATCTCTCGAGAGCCCACGGCGACACCCTCCTCAGTGGAGTTCGGAGACAGCTTAGAACACGTTACCGTTTTCCAGCAGCTAAAAAGAAAGGTGGAAGATTCGATATTCCAGCCGTTTTCTCCCCCGAACCTCGCCTCTATCCCCAATGTGACGGTTCCATCACCAATAAGAAGACCGAGGAGCACAAGGGAGACTTAAGATGCGATTCAGGTTATGGCGCCGCCACTCACGTAACCGCAACTTTTGGCAATCTCATGGCTGGACTCGCTTTAGCTTCGCTTGCCAAATAACTCCAAAAGTATCAGGCCCAACGCTGAATGACAGCGCCCAGCCCGAACGACACCTCGAATCTTTATAAAAGCTAAAATGTATTTACAAAAATTTGATTTTCGATTCCTTTGTCCCTAGTCACAAAAAAAACGACTCCCTATTGGGAGTCGTCTCAGAAGGATGTTAAAACGAAGCTGTTTCTAGTTGACGCCCTTTTTTGACATTTTGGTGCCCTTGGTCGATCCCTGGCGCGCCTTAAACCGTGGGTTGGTCTTGTTAATAACGTAAAGAGTTCCCTTACGCTTAACAACTTGGCAGTCTGCGTGGCGACGTTTGGCGGATCCGAGTGAAGACAAAACTTTCATAAAATCAGAAATTCGTGGAAGGCGGAAACCTAGTCAGTCTTTACCCCGTGTAAAGCCCATTCCTTAGAAAAATTAATATCCAAGCAAGCCTCTTCCTGTTTCACTCTCCGAGCAGCGATTTCCATGTCCGAGTCTTATTTCCAAGAAACCGTCAATTCCCCCGAGACCCCGGAAGATTTAACTCTCCGCCCGCCGGGATTCGATGACTTTCACGGCCAGGAAAAGGTCACCGCCCGCCTCATGCTCATGGTCGAGGCAGCAAAGCAACGCGACGATGTCCTCGAGCACGTCCTCCTCTCCGGACCGCCGGGACTGGGCAAAACCACTCTCGCCAACATCGTCGCCACCGCCGTCGGCTCCACGCTCCACACCTCATCAGGTCCTCAGATCGAAAAAGCAGGTGATCTCGCCGGCATTCTCACCAATCTCCAGCGCGGCGATATTCTCTTCATCGACGAAATTCACCGCCTCCATCCCGCTATCGAAGAATACCTCTACCCGGCCATGGAAGACTATCGCCTGGATATCATTATCGATTCCGGACCCTCTGCCCGCTCAATCCAACTTCAGCTCCCTAAGTTCACCCTCATCGGCGCGACAACCCGCTCGGGTATGCTCACCTCTCCGCTGCGCTCCCGCTTCGGCCTCACAAACAGACTCGACTACTACACCGGGGAGCAACTCGCTGTCATCATCACTCGATCAGCTTCCATTCTCGATCTCAATCTTAACCAAGAAGGTGCCCTCGTCATCGCCTCCCGCTCCCGTGGAACTCCCCGAATCGCCAACAACCTTCTTCGCTGGGTCCGTGATTACGCCCAGGTCCGCCACAAGGGAAAGATCACGGCCGACGTTGCCGAAGCCGCCCTCGTCATGATTGAGATCGACAAAGATGGCCTCGACGAAATGGACACCCGCCTTTTGGAAGCAATGATCCACAAATTCAACGGAGGCCCAGTTGGCCTCTCCTCACTAGCCGTCGCCATCGGTGAGGATGCCTCGACCCTAGAGGAGGTGCACGAACCCTTCCTTATTATGCAGGGCTTCGTCAAACGCACTCCGCGCGGCCGTGTCGCCATGCCCGCCGCCTACACCAAGATCGGCGCCGATCTTCCACCCGATCCCACCGAACAACAAAGCCTTCTTTAAGATGTCGCAAATCGATTCACTTCTCCAACAAGCCCGCGATGCCGGATTGCGACGCACCAAGGCACTTGAAGCACTCTTCACCTGCCTCGCCGAGCACAACCGCCCCATGACGCTCGCCGAGCTCACCAGTTGCGACCACCTCTCATCACAGTGCGACAAAGCCACCGTCTTTCGCCTCCTTCAACGCCTCTGCGAAAAAGGCATGGTCCGTCGCCTCGGCCTCCACGAACGCGCCGCCTACTTCACCCTTCTCCTTCCCGGCATCCACCTAGATTACCTCATCTGCACCGACTGTGGCAGCATCGACCCCATCGACGCCCCTTGCCCCGTCCACCAACTAGAGGACGAGATCCGTGAAAAAACCGGCTTCACCGGACTCTACCACGAACTCGAATTTTTCGGCCGTTGCCTGAAGTGCAGCGCCTCCTCCTAAAATAACTGGCCCTGCCCTCTGGCACGAATCTCCGACTGAACTGGCCTACTCGCTTTCTCCTCACTCCGCATTCCCAGTGTCGCGATTTCATAGACTATACGCTTGCGCCCCTTTCCGACACTTGCCTCATTACGAATCACCTTAGTTCCGAGCACTTGCTCCATCATCTGCACCTCCATGCGAATCGCATTGGGATACTTGGCATAAATTGCCGCAAGCGGATTATGAAATTCCTCAATCCGAAACCCTGTTTCTGGATCATAGTGACACCGGCTAAACCAACCCTGCTTGTCCCGCAGATCTGTCAAACGTGTCGCTTTCTCTACTAACGATTTCCCCGTCCGCATCTTCGCCCGCCATTGGTCACGCAATTCCTGAAAATGATGAAACAACAACTTTTCCGGCGCTGACTCACCATATAATTGCCGCGCACCCTCAAAAACAGCCAAGGTCAATCCAATCTCCGCCTGCGGAAAAAGCGGATCCGCCTTCTTCGTCAAACGATACAATTTCTCCGGTCGCCCCACCGCCCGTCTCTCACGCGGCACCCGCCATTCCACCAAATATCCCCGCTCCGTCAGATTCAAACAGTGCTGCTTCACACCCATATAACTCATTCCCAACTCCCGTGAGAGATCCGAAATCGGCATCCCATCCGAACACTTAATCGCCTCAAGAATCTCCGCATAAGACGCCCGCATCGTATCTCGTTGAGCTTTTAAAAACATCGTGAAAAACTATTAATACATTTTAG
>PBTU01000034.1 GCA_002729295.1 Verrucomicrobiales bacterium
AAAGAGAAGGTTTTCTTATCCCCCAGATGAAACGAGCTATTGCACGCACCCTTCTACTCCCGCTCTTTTTTGCTCCCTCCGCCATCGGCGCCCCCATCAATGCCACCGGGCTAAAAGTTGATCATCAGACAAATCCCGTCGGAGTAAGCGACTCGCCACGCCTGAGCTGGGCTCTCGAGTCCGAGGGCCGCTCCAAGCGCCAATTCGGCTGCCACATTCTCGCCGCCAGCAGTGCCGCGAATCTCGCTGCCGGAAAGGGCGACCTCTTCGATTACAAGTCGGAAACCGACACCAATCGCAACTTTCGCAAGTGGGCAGGCCAGCGCCTTAAAACCGGACAAGAGGTTCACTGGAAAGTTCGTATTTTTGATGAGAGTAAAACCTGGGGCGATTGGAGCACCCCAGCCAGATTTACGGTCGTCGGCCTCTCCCCGGCCTCCCGACTCTCTGGTTTCGAAAGTAATCATGGACCACTCAACATGCTCTACCAAGAATCCATCGCGCAGCTGGAACAACGACTGGAAAAATTTGCCGCAGGGGACCAACAAGGACTTGGAACGCCCGCAGAAGTGCAACGATCGGCCCGCGAATTCTACTACAACTTCGACGCGACAGCCGCACTCTTACAATATCTTAAAACTCTCGAAGAAGGCCGCACCGCAGAAGGTCATTACCCTTCCTCACCTGGCAAAAAAGACTACAATGTGATCGATGCCAATGCCGGCATTATCCTCCCCTACGCCCTTTGGTGGATGAGCGGTGATGATGAAGAAGCTAAAAAGCGCTGGCCCATTGCAGAAAGACACCTCATTGCGCGGGAAAAATTTGACCCCAAGTTCACCGGCAAGCAATGGGGAACCAAGATCAACGCGATCGACGGAACTCCTCCCGAATACCTCAATATTTGCCTCATGGGAATGGCGACTCGCATTATGCGTCAATTAGCCCTCCCTGCCGGAGAACCACTCAATGTCATCCGCTATAAAGACTACGCCCAGCGCATTAGGAAAAGCTTTCAAGACAAATACATCGCCGAAAACGGAAGCCTGGAAATCAAGACTCAAACCGCGCACCTCCTCGCTCTGCGGTGCGCAGTCCTCATGCCGGAACAGCAACAGGGCATCATCGATTCCTTGATCAGCTCTCTCAAAACAAATGGCATTAAGGTCGGCCCACTTGGAGCAGAATACCTTCTCCCGGTTCTTTACCTGACCGGCAATCAAGATCTCGCATTTGAGCTCGTCGACAGACAAATTTCAGGCAAGGACAAAGAGCATTTCATCGGCAATGGGCTCACTGATTGGATGATGTCTTCCCTGGCTGGTATCAATAGCGCTCAGCCCGGCTACCGACAACTGCGGTTAACACCGCAGATACCTTCAAGCGACAAAATCCAGTGGATCAAGACCCACTACGATTCATCAGCTGGCCGTATCAAAATTCACTGGAAAAAAGAAGACAAGGGCGGGCTCACCTTCAACTGCACCGTCCCTCCCGGCGTCCTCGCTCAACTCGTCCTGCCTGCCCCCAAAGGATCCGTCATCACCGAATCAGGAAAAACACCCAAAGACGCCGAGGGTGTCGAGCAGGTAAGTCGAACCGACACCGTAGCCAATTACATTCTGCAATCCGGATTCTATGAGTTTACCGTAAAGCAGAATTAGTAACCACGTGGATGACGAGGGACAAAACCCAACTTACCCGCTCCGTCGCCTTGCAGCGTGGCCCGTAGCTTACCGGCTCCCTCCGGTATCCAAACAAAGCCCACCGACGGTCATGAAGACTTGGCCATTATTGGCCCAGACCGTAATCCATTCCCACGGGCCGTATTCGCCATACTTGAGAAATCCCCGCGGGGCAGCTGGTCCTGCATCAATCCCAATTCGCACAGCACCAAGCTAACCGATCCCGAGCAATCACAAGCGTTATCATTGGAACGAGCACATCCTCCGCCCATCCGAGAGGGAAAGCCTTGAAGCCGGTTCCCAGCTTACACAGCCCTCTTGATCGCGGTTGGAGCAACAGCTCGGCCATTCAACAATCGCACGTTCTTATCACAAACTTCCACTGCCGGGACTGAACCCGGCCAATAAGCCACAAATTCCACGGCCAGCTCTGAACGAATGGTCTCCGGATCATCGCAGGATATCGAGGTCCGACTATTGGAATCACGATACTGCCACTCCATCGGTTCCCGCAGACCATTTCTCGGAGGCCCCCATCGTGGATCTGGGCTACAGCTATGAAGAAAAGTTCCGAAAAGAATCAGGGTGAAAAGACGAGAAATCACGGCAACGGAAACTTAAATTAAGAGGGAAACTCTTAAATCTCACGAAGATGTCAATTTTTTTTAATAGTTAACCATTCTCACCAAGCCAACCCTTCACCCCATCAAGAGCCCGCGACCGATGACTCATGGTATTTTTCACCTCTTCCCCCAATCGAGCAAAGCTCTCTTCGTAACCATCAGGAACGAACAATGGATCGTAACCAAATCCCCCTTCACCTTCCTGAGCCGCCTTCAAGATCCACCCTTCCACCGCTCCCGAAAAGTCTGCCAGACTCTCCCCAGCCCGCGCCAGCACGATGACGCAGCGAAAACGCGCCCTTCGATTGGCCCCCTCTCCTAGCTCCCGCAAGAGCTTGTCATTATTAAGGGCATCGTTGCCGTCCTCGCCTCCATACCTCGATGAAAACACCCCCGGATCTCCGCCCAGGGCATCCACTTCCAGCCCCGAATCGTCGGAAAGCACCAAAGCATCGGTCAACTCGCTAATGGCAAGGGCCTTCAGAGTGGCGTTGGCTAAAAATGTCGTTCCCGTTTCCGCAACAATCGGAGGGTCTGAAATCACCGATAAATCACAAACCTCGTAATCCGTCAAAATAGCCCGAATTTCTTCCACCTTGTGTGCATTGCGAGTCGCGACTACCAATCGTTTTGTCATCAGCTATTCCTAGCAGCTGAAAAATTATTTTCGATTAATTTGGAATAAAACCCCTCCGAAAAACGCCTAATGACCACAATGACCATGATAAAGAAACTCGCCATCACGATGATCTCCACTGCCGCTATCGGAATCGCTTCCGCCGGTGAATTCAAAACCGACTTCGCTGCCGCTAAAGCCGAGGCCGCCAAGGACAAGAAGTCGATGCTCGTCATCTTCACCGGTTCCGACTGGTGCCCACCCTGCAAAGCGCTTCACAAAAACATTTTTTCCAAGGAGGAATTTGTCAAAGGAGCCGAGAAGGACTTCGTGATCGTCGANCTCGACTACCCGCGCAAGAAGGAACAAACCGACGCCTTGAAAAAGNANAACAAGGANCTCGCNAAGAAATACAANATCAGAGGCTACCCNACCGTNCTTCTCATGGACGCCAAAGGCAAAGTCTTCANAACCGCCGACCGACCCAACTCGGTAAAGGCNTACCTCAAGATGCTTCAGAGCTCANTGAAGGCCCNNCGTTTCNTCTAGGAAAAGCCCGTCCACTTTGAATNATNTCCNTGCCTCGTAATCCGCGGAGCNGGGAATCCNAACCTCGNCANGGTCATTCGGTGCTACCNTGGCGGGGTTCNTTTTTTAGAACGNGCTTANCNCAAAGGCCNCAAACCAATCACGGTTTGAATGGNNTGGGAACTTCCNGGGCTNANGGTTGGTTTATCCGTTCCGGCATTGGCCGCCTCCACACACACAAACTCCTGATACCCTTTGTCNGGAAGATCTTTGATAGACTTGGATTTCTCCTTCCANGGNTTCCAGATCACGGTGGAACGCGANCCCGCCTTATCGACGAAGACCGAGCGATGACGATCAAGGTCACGGATCAATACCGAAGACATTGATTTATAAATGCGATCAACCTCACCTTTGATTTGAAGATTCTTCTCCTGATAAACATCTTCCTCCGCACTCGTCAGCTGATCGATATAGTGTGAGCCCTTTACCCCCTCGAGCTGAATCCGATCAATGTTCCCTACCGAAAGATAGGTGTGCAGCGCCGAGCTGACCTTGTAGACGTCGTCGCCGGTATTCCTCATCTTCAGACCAATACGTAATTTGTCCGCCATGCGGATCGTCGCAGTCAATTCGAAGTCATGAGGGAAAAGCGCTTTCGTTTCCTCGTCAGGCACCAGACGAAACACCAGCGTTACCACCTTCCCATCCACCTCTCCGGAGAGGAGCTCCCAGAAACGCGTGCGGGCAAATCCGTGCGAAGGTTTCGACGGATCTTCGGGATGGTTACTAAACCAAGGCCAGCAAATGGGAACGCCTCCGCGAACAGGCTGCCCTGGGACCATTTTGGCTTTCGGGCTAAGATAGAGAACAGGCGGATGCTCGGTCGGCGCCCAAGTCAATACCTGGGCTCCATGCAAAGCCACCGTCCCGGCAGAGACAGGCGTAGTGACTTCAATGACCGGAAAGCCTGGCTCGGGTTCGGTAACAGCAAATTCAGGTTTTCCTTTAAGGAGAGTGGTAAGATCTTCAATCGATTGCGACATGGTGGTTGCAGTTAGATTTTCAGAGTTGCCACAGTCTCCCACTAAAGGGAACAAAAGAATAAAAGAAAATTTACCATTACTCTCAAGCCTCCAACCTACGGCCCCTGGACTTCGGTCCAAACCGAAAACATCTCGCTATTTCTCCTCCGATTTCTTCCAAATCTGAGCCACAATCTTCTTTCTTAATACCAAGGGATCAACTTTCCCCGAATGTTCATAGAGCACTTCTCCGTTCGCTCCCACGAGAATGGTAAATGGCAGGGCTCCATTCCACTTGTCCTTGAAGACCATGCCCAGATCCTCGGTGTCGCCTTTGAAAATAAAGTGACTCGTCGTCCGACCATCCTCCTCCAGTAACCCCCGATTGCGATGTGACATCCCCACTTCCTGCTGCTTGAGAAACTTACTCACCTTTTCCTTGTCGCTCTCTTCATCAAAACTCAGCGAAATGAATTCAAAGTCATGCCAGGAATACTGCCGGCAAATCTCTGCGAGATCAGGAAACTCCGCAATACACGGTCCGCAGGTCGTGGACCAAAAATTGATGAGCCGCATTCCCTTGCGCCCTTTATTGGCGTAGATCTTCCCGATGGCATCGGCATCTGCCATCTCCACCGTGATTTCCTGATCCTTCCACTTACGATTCTCTTCCGCCACCTTGCCGGCCTTTTCCTTCCACTTCGTCGTGCATCCCACCGGACGCGTCCTCACCACGGCAGGCCTCTTTCCGGCAAGAATTGCCTCGATGGCATCACGACCTTCGTTCTTCTCCACCGGACCCAGACGGCGACGTCCGTTGTCCATCCGTCCGTTGTAGCGAAGCTTCAGATCACCATCGAAAACAAAAATATGAGGAGTCGCTATCGCACCGTAGGCCTTGGCCGTGTCCTGAGTCTCGCCATCGTAAAGGTACGGCAGGTTAAATCCGGCATCCTCGGAAATGAGTTTCATATCCTCAAAGCTGTCGTCGTAAACCGTCCAGCCCAACTCGGGCAAATGCAGCCCTTCGGGAGAATTACTATTGATCGCGACAAACTTGACCGACTTCCCCTTAAAATGGTCAACCAACGCCACCATGCGGCCATGCGATGAGATCGCATCGGGACAATGATTCGTGGTAAAGATCACCGCAAGCGCCTTGCCGCCGGAGAAATCTTCCAAGGTGTAGGTCTTTCCATCCACGCCGGGAAGGGAGAAATCAGGAGCCTTGGCGTCCTCGACCAGAGGCACCGGAGTGTAGGCATGCAGCGAACCGGCAGCGAGCAGAGAACAAATGACTAAACGCATGCTCCAACTACGCCGCAAGCCGTCTCATCTAGCAAGATAATCCTCCCGGATCAGAGGCTCGCGCGAGGATTAGCCCCCCGAATCAATCGCCGCAGTCCTTCCCTCATTCGGACTCCCCAAGCCGAAATCACCCGCTCATATCGCGAGGCCGGGAATCCGAGGGCAACTCCAAAGAACAAGCCGAGAAGGTGCGCCATCACATCAGTCCCCGGTCCTCCGATTCCATGAATCGAAAACAACATCAGACCCGCCAAAAGCGGCACAAAAGCCTGCAGACCCCGACGATACGAACGCTCGCGCCAGGCCACATCAAGCCCGGTTCCCACCAGCAATCCCAGCGCTCCAAAGACCGCCGTCGATGCTCCCAGCGAACGGAAAACATCAGGATAATGAATCACCGCATTGAGCGTGTTTCCCAGAAAGCCGCTCAGCATAACCAATACCCACCCGCGCAGCGGACCGAAGGAATTGGACACCAGAAGGAAAAAGATCACTCCAAATACGACATTCCCCAATAAATGCTCAAAGTCTCCATGCAAAAAGAGCGCGGTGAAAGGACGATACAGCTCCAAGCCGTCCACCACTCCCTTAGACGAGTTAAGATACGTCTCCGTCACTCCCGCATCTTCCTGCTGCGAGATGAAGCAAAAGAAGACCGCCGCCACCCACACCAGAGCAATTTCCAGCCCAGACGAAAACACTGGCACATGCAGTGGCTCCGGCTTGAACTTTTGCTCCTCGGCATACAGACGGAATTCCTCGTGAATCGCCGTCGTAAAGGCCCCATTGGCATAGAGCTGATATCCCCCGTTCTCAATCGTGATCAGGCAATCAAGATTCATCGCCAGCACCACCAGCGCATGCTCATTTGCCGCCCCCACCTCCTCAAAATACGCCACCGGAGCGTAATCGCTGGTCTTCGGGTCAGTCTCCACCTCGTTCGTCACAGCCCACAGATTCGTGCCATTCCAATTTGTTGCAAGTTTCTTCTAGGAATCTTTTTGATTTCTTTTTCAAACAAACTCCCCCGAACCATTTGTGAGGCCACCGAGCAGCGGTTCTCAGCGGCTGATCTCGAAAGCGCATTTTTCAACATAGGGCCACCCACATGCCGACAGGGCCCGCAAAGCATATCGATAGACAAACAAAAACCACTCAAACAGCGTGAACTGAGTTACGAAAAAGAGAAGGGCCGCCCCCAGCCATACGACTAATCTAACCGCGAGCAACAAATGGTCACAATAGGCCCCCTGAGTATGTGGCTATCGCTCTTCCGGAAGGACAGGCAGGGACAGACTATTTTCTGATTCCCTGGGGCATGGATTAGTCGGATTCTTTTCACTCATTTTATGATACGAGTAGCCATCCCTCGTCGGCGTCCTGCTACGACCTTACGTCAAATTGATCGGTAACAACAAGACCTCAATGACGTCAAAGCGGTCATCGAAAACCAAATTTAAAAAAGTAAGAAGAACGCCTAAAAAATCCCAACTTGAATTGACTCCGCTCGAAGAATCGCCACAAACAACCAAATGAAAAAATTCACTCTCATCCTTCTGCCCTCTCTACTCTCGCTCTTAGCTCACGCCTCGGAAGATGGAAAGCACCTCTTCATCCTCTCCGGTCAATCGAATATGGCAGGATTGGATCCCAAAATTTCTTTCACCCCCACTGTCGAAACCGCCTTTGGCAAAGACAAAGTCATCGTGGTCAAGAGCGCTCAAGGCGGTCAGCCGATCCGACGTTGGTATAAACAATGGAAGCCCGAAAATGGCGATGAACCAAAAGCCACCGGCGATCTCTATGATGTCCTGATGAAATCGGTCAACGCCGCGATCAAAGGAGAAAAGCTGACCTCGGTCACCTTCCTCTGGATGCAGGGCGAACGGGATGCCAAGGAAAAACACGGATCTGTCTACGAGGCCAGTATGAAGGGCTTGCTCGATCAACTCGCCAAAGACCTCGGCCGCGATGACATCAACTTCGTCATCGGCCGCCTCAGTGATTATGACATGGCCAACAAGCGCTACCCGCACTGGACGGCCGTCCGCAAAGCCCAAGTCTCCGCCGCCGAGGCCAGCACCCGGGGAGCCTGGGTCGACACCGATGATCTGAACGACGGAAAAAACAAGCGCGGCAGGGAAATCAAAAACGACCTCCACTACTCGATCAGAGGCTACGAAATCTTCGGGAAACGCCTCGCCGAAAAATCAATTGAACTGGTCAACAAGAGGACCAAGTAATTATGCCCCCCCGGCAAGGTATTCTTCAGCAAAAACCACTTGTCTGAAAAACAGGTTGCTTTCGAGATGGAAACTTCTCTCAGTCCCCCACTCTCCTATCTCTGCCTCTTCGGGCTCCTTGTCGCCTTCTTCCTTTTCGTGTTTGGAATTCGGAAATACGGATGGCACCGCATCCTGCTCATCCTCACCGGTAGTGGAGTCCTCGTCTCTTTGGTCTTCTTTTTCCTCGCTCTCAATCCCTGGATCATTGACCCACGATTCCGGACCTATCGCAACTTCTACTACGAGATCGAGGAAGGCATGACCCGACAACAAGTCATCGAGATCTTGATCAAACACTACTCCAGAGACGGAGTCCGGGACCGTCCCATCGTCAGGAGCGACGACCAAGATCAACTGGGCTTTTTCATGCATCCCGAAGACTACCGTGAGCCAAATTGTGAAGGCATTTTTCTGGAAATGAAAGACGGCGTCGTTGTGAAAAAGACCTACTCCAACGACTGAGGATCATCCTCGAAAAACTTTTTCCTTTCGTTTCCGAAAATCTAGCGTTTGGTGAAGCTCCGTGGGCGTCACCTTACTCATTGTCTATCTCCTCATCGCGTTGGTTTTTTCATTCCTCTGCTCGGTCTTTGAAGCCGTCCTCCTGAGTATTCGTCAACCCTACATTCTCACCCAGAAGGAAACGAAACCGAAAAACGCCGAGGTCTGGCAGAAGCTTTCCGCCGACATCAACCGTCCCCTCTCGGCCATCCTGATCCTCAACACCATAGCTCATACCGTCGGAGCCGCCGGAGTAGGAGCGCAGGCTATGAAAGTTTTTGGCGACGGAGCCCTCACCACCGGAATCATCTCCGGCATTCTTACCCTGCTTATTCTCATCCTCTCGGAAATCATTCCAAAGACCCTCGGCGCAGTCTTCTGGAAACAACTCGCTCCCACCACCGGCGTCATGCTGACCTCGCTAACCCGGCTTATGTCCCCTCTCATTTGGATCACGGAGAAAATCACCAGCGGAATTTCCCACGGTCAAAAGAAGGGTGCCTTCAGCCGCGCGGAATTTGTCGCGATGGCCGACATCGGTGAGAAGGAAGGCTCGATTGAGGAAAACGAAGGTCGCATCGTTAAGAACCTCTTCGGCCTCCGCGACACCATGGCCCGCCATGCCGCCACCCCACGCACTGTGGTCTTCGCCCTCCCGTCCAGCTGCACCATCAATGAGTTTATGGAAGGATACTCCGACCGTCCCTTTTCACGGGTTCCCATCTACAAAGAGACCCTCGATGACCTCGATGGTTTCGTCCTGCAAATCGAACTCCTTCAGGCCCACGCCCAAGGCAAGGGAGACAAGCCGCTTTCTGACTTCAGACGCGCTATCCACACCGTCCCACGAACGCAAAACCTCTCGACCCTCTTTGATGACATGATCGCAGATCGGATTCACATTGCAGCCACTCTCGATGAATACGGCTCCTTCTCGGGAATTATCACCCTGGAAGACGTCATCGAGACTCTCCTGGGAACCGAAATTGTCGATGAAGTCGACGACATCGAAGACATGCAACAGATGGCCAGGGAGCTTTGGAAAAAGCGCGCTGAGAAAATGGGGATTCCCCCGCCGGAGCAAAGCAGTTAGATCTTTGCCCCCAACGATGACTCTTTCCCTGAAAAAACTCCTTCTTTCCGGAACCGGACTTCTCCTCTTTTCGAATTTAGGATTCACCGCGGAGCGGTTGAACGTCCTCTTCATCGCGGTCGACGATCTCCGCCCGGAGCTCAACTGTTACGGCCGTACGGAGATCAAATCACCCAACATTGACGCGCTCGCCGCAAATGGAACTCTCTTCGAGAGAACCTATTGCCAGGTCGCGGTCTGCGGAGCCTCCCGCGCCAGCCTCATGACCGGACTCCGCCCCCAAACCACGCAGTGTTGGAATTACAAAACGCCTATGCGTGAGAAGAACCCCGACGCGCTTTCCATGCCCCAACATTTCAAAGCTCAAGGCTACACCACCCTCTCCATCGGGAAAATCTATCACGCCTCCAACGACGACTTCCCCCAGGGCTGGTCCGAAAAGCCCCTCCGCGGACTCGGTCCGGCGTACGCTTCTGCCGCAGGGATGGCCGCCTCGAACAAAGCCCGCCGCATTCAACGGGAAACTGGAGTTCGGACAAATGGCCCAGCGAGTGAGAACGGCGGAGACGTTAGCGACGACGCCTACAACGACGGCATGGTTGCCAAGACCGCCGTTGAACGCATGAAGAAACTCGCAAGCTCCAACGCGTCCTTCTTCCTCGCCGTCGGATTCAGCAAACCCCACCTCCCTTTCAACGCCCCGAAAAAATACTGGGACCTCTACGATCGCTCGAAGATTAAAGTCCCCTCACGCAATAAGGCCATCAACGGACTTCCCTATGATGGTTCCAGCTGGGGTGAATTGAAAAACTATTCCGACATTTCCAAAAAGACCAAGAGACTCAACGATGCCAAAACGCGCGAACTCATTCATGGCTACCGCGCCAGCGTCAGCTACATGGATGCGCAAATCGGACGACTAATAAAAGGCCTCGAAGAAAACGGTCTCGCCAAGAACACCATCGTCGTCCTCTGGGGGGATCACGGATACTACCTCGGCGACTACGGCGAATGGTGCAAGCACACCACCTACGAAGTAGCCGCGAAAGTACCACTCGTCATTGTTGTTCCCG
Source organism: Verrucomicrobiales bacterium (assembly GCA_002729295.1). Taxonomy (GTDB): domain Bacteria; phylum Verrucomicrobiota; class Verrucomicrobiia; order Verrucomicrobiales; family Akkermansiaceae; genus SW10. The sequence goes on from PBTU01000034.1 coordinate 10,738, forward strand.
GCCAAAAGAAAGGACACCGCACCAAGGCCCTTTCCGAACTCGTCGATCTCTTCCCTACTCTCTGCGATCTTACGGGTATCCCGACTCCAAAAAACCTCCACGGTGCCTCCCTAAAACCCCTCCTCTCCAAACCAAATACACCATGGAAAGAAGGTGCTTTCAGCCAATACTTCAAAAATAAGCCTAACGTTGGAAAAGTCCTTGGCACCAGCCTCCGCACCGACCGATACCGATACACCGAGTGGCGCAAAAACGATCACACGGGCTCACTCGAAGACATCACCCTCATCGACTTCCAGGGTAATCCCCACCAAAACGTCGCTGCCAACCCCGCTCATGCCGATCTTATTAAAAAGCTCTCCAAACTCACCAAAGCCTCGGGTTCCGGCATCAAGCCCTGAACCTGCTTAGCGCTTTTACTTTAAACCCATGCGCAGAACTTCGGCATGAAGCGCATGGCCTGCGGTGAATTCAAGCTCCTCTCGTAATCTCAGTTCCCCGTTCGTCCCGAGGCCTTCGACTTTTCTAACAACCCCTTCAGCTCCGCGGCTTTTTCGGAATTCTTGGAGTAGAGATTTGTCGTCTCACCGGGATCCCGCGCGAGGTTATACAACTGCCCCGGCGCATCGGGTTCAGAATCAGGAAGGGCATATTGCTTCATCCCCCACTCACCGGTTTTTTCATAGTTATTCCCGCCCGATCCTTTGTGATCGATATATTTCCAATTGCCTTTCCGAATCGACAACTTCACTGCGAAGGTTTGCTGCAGAAGATAAGGACGCAGCGGCTTCTCCCGCTTCAATCCCTTGAGCGTTCCCGTGAGATCAAAACTATCCTCACCAGCATCCTTGGGAAAAGCCACTTTATTGATCGCCGCACAGGTCGCAAAGACATCGGTCAAACTCACAATTTCATCGCTCTCCGATCCAGGCTCCACCACTCCCGGCCACTTCACGATAAACGGAGTCCGATGCCCGCCTTCCCACTGGTCACGTTTCACCCCCCGCCAAGGCCTCGCGCCATCGTGTTGATGATCCCGGCGCATCGCGATGATCGTCGGAACTTCCGGCCCGTTGTCTGAACCAAACATTACGATGGTATTTTCGGCAAGCCCCTGTTCTTCGAGAGTTTTCATCAACTCCCCCACCGTCCAATCCATCTGATAGATGAAATCTCCGTGCGGGCCTTGACCCGACTTCCCTTGAAATTGTTTCGCCGGAAATGACGGCAGGTGAACCGCCTGCATGGAATGAAACAAGAAGAAGGGCTTTCCTTTTTCCCGCTTCTTCAAGAACTCCTGGCTCTTCTTCAAGAACACCAGATCAACCTCCTCCAAATTAAAATTCGGCGCCACCATTCCCCCCCGGCAATCATTGGCATAAGGATGCTTTGGCAGTGTGCTCTTATCAACCTGCTTCACCGGCGGCACCGGAATGCGTTTCCCATCGATGTAGGCATAGAGCCAATCCGTCGTTGGACAACAAGCGGTGCCGTAAAACTGATCAAAGCCATAATTGACCGGCGAGCCGCCGACTTCGCGGGAAAAATCGATCTCCTTCACCGCCTGCAGCCCCTGCTTCTCAATCCGATTTCCGTCCTTGTCAAAGAAGCTCATCCCGACATGCCACTTTCCAAACATCGCGGTGGCGTAGCCTTTGTCCTTCAACATTTGCGGCAGAGTCAAACGACCATCTTCGATCAAACAAGGGCCACCCACTCCCGAAAAGACCCGCGAGCGCCCTGTCCGAAAACACATTCTGCCGGTCAGCAAGCTATAACGAGTCGGGGTGCACACCGTAGCCGGACTGTGCGCATCGGTGAAGCGCATTCCCTCCTTCGCCAAACGATCCAAATTCGGAGTCGGGATTTTAGAGGTTGGATTGTAACACCCGACATCCCCATAGCCCAAATCATCGGCGAGGATGAAGACGATATTCGGCGGGGTGTCCGCCAAGGC
>PBTU01000035.1 GCA_002729295.1 Verrucomicrobiales bacterium
TTCAATGGCTCCACCAAAAATAGAGGTGCCCGCCGCAAAAGCCGCTGCAGCCGCACCAAAACTCATCATTCCAAATTCTCCGGTCCAAGCACCGGAAACCGAAACAAGCCCTGATCCCATCCAATCCCAGTCATTGGTAACGGCTCCGGCACCTCAGCCTATCCTTCCCCCTGAAGAACCCCCCCCCTTCCATTCACACCGAGGCCCAAATGGTCAGCCCCCTCGCCACCCCAACTCCAGTCGAGCCCATGGCTCCCGCTCCAGATATGCCCAACGATCGTAAGCCCACCGGCGCTCCAGCGCAGGCTTCAATGGCTCCACCAAAAATAGAGGTGCCCGCCGCAAAAGCCGCTGCAGCCGCACCAAAACTCATCATCCCAAATTCTCCGGTCCAAGCACCGGCACCGGAAACCGAAACGAGCCCTGATCCCATCCAATCCCAGTCATTGGTAACGGCTCCGGCACCTCTCGAAGTCTCGGCTCCGGCCTCTCCTGAGACACCTCAAATGTCAGAGCCTCTTCCCTCCACTACCGAAGCTGCTCCAAAATTCAATATCCCTGAGGCCACTGTACAAGCCAAGCCCGAAGAGGCGTCTCCGCCCCCTACGTCAACAGCTTCCGGCCCCCTGATCAAAGTCAAAGAACCTCAACCCGAAAAAGCTGCCCCAAAACCTGTGGAAACCCCGGTTCTCGCAGTAGCTCCAGCTGCAACACCAGCAGAACCTGCCCCCACTCCACCCGAAGAAACACCGGCTGTCTCCATCCCTGTGAAAACAGGAATGAGCGGAGCTGCCAAGGGAGTCATTGCCGCCCTCCTCCTCGTCGGCATTCTCATTGCAGGAATTGTTTTGTTCGGCAAAAAAGCAGAAAAAGCCAGAATGGCCCGCCTTGCCGAAATCACCGCACCCTTCAATGCGGACCCTTCCAGTCATCCAGAGGAGATCGAACTCAGCAGGAGCGACATCACCCTGCTTCTCGATACGATCATCACTCCGGACTCCAAAGAAAAGGGCATCAGAAAGACCTTTATGCAGGCTCTCAACATTGGTACGACCACCGATGGATCCAACCTTGATGACGTGGTCGCCAAGTATGCCACCCGAACCCAGATGAGCGAAGATGCCCGCATCAATCTCTTCAAAGTCCTGGAACTTCGCAGTCGCCCTTCGGCCCTCGCCCCCCTTATCAATTTCGCCCGTTCCGCGACCGAAGCCAAACTCGGTGTAGCCGCTCTTGAGGCCACCGAAAAAATGGCCACCCCCGATGACCTTGAACAGCTTCTGAGTATTGTTTCGGACGCACAGCACGGCGATGTCCGACGCGCCGCAGTGAGAACCCTAAAAGCCGTCATCAAAAAAGCCCCGAATAAATCGTCCTTCGCTGATCCCATCATTTCCTCCTTCCAAAGCAGCACCGAGGCAGAAGCCCGCGAGCAGTTACTACAAATATTAGGAACAGCCGGAGGCAGCCGGGCAGCCGAATTGATCAGCATCCACCTCGATGGCTCGAATATGAAACTCCAACTCGCCGCCATCGCCGGACTGCGCGAGTGGCCCGATACCGGCCAATTCGAAACCCTCTCTACTTTCGTTAAGAACGAAGAGGAAGGCACCATGAGGAAACAAGGCTTTGCCGCCATGATTCAATTCCTCACCGAGGGACCGGACATCAATGACGATGACCTTTCTCTTTTCTGGAATGGCACCGCCACCCTGGCCTTGAGCGAGTCAGAGCAAATCCGGGTCGTCAATGCCATGCTCACTCAAAAAGGTGAGTGGTCCCTGAAAATCCTGGACCGCTTCATGCAACGCGGCCTGACTGACCGCGTCACAGCCCGCGCCGAAGACGGGAAGGAACTTCTCAAAAAGCGTTTGGCAGACGGAAGCAACGACGAGTAGGCTGGCGCCTTTAACGGGTCCGAATAACGAAAACTAACCCACTCACTTTTCAGGACAGGGGACCTTAATCGGTCGCCTGTTTTTTACGTTCATTTCCGATCACTCACCAAAATCCTTTCACAACCTTACTTCAAAACCGAACCCAACCCCAAAGTAATCATCAACTCATTTGATAAGAGTTCGGCGGAAAAACGCCTCCACCTTGGCTCTCACTTCCGGAGTCGCAAAAAGTGGACCTCCGTGACCGGCCTCTTTTACGATATGGAACTCACTGGGAACCTCGGCTCCAAGCAAAGCCGCATGCAGTTTCCGGCTCTGATCGATCGGCACGCCCGAATCTTCGCTTCCATGCATAATTAGAAAAGGAGCATCATCCGCACTCACATTATCCAGCGCACTCGCTTCCTTCGCCAATTTCGGCACATCTTTCACCGTCGCGCCCAATAAGATTGCGCCATTGGATTTCGCGACCTGTTCTTCAGTTCGACCATTGGCCACCATATTCGGCGGCATCGTCAATAACTCCGAAGGACCAAACCAATCACAAACCGCCTGCACCCGGCTGGCTTCATCCGCATAGGGACGCGTCCCCATCAGAGCCACCAAATGCCCTCCCGCCGACGAACCAAACGCGCCAATGTGATCCGCATCCAATCCGTATTTCTGGGCATTCCTGCGAAGCCACCTCACCGAGGCCCGGCAATCATCAATCTGAGCCGGCCACTGGGCTTCGCTCGTCAAACGATAATTGATACTCGCCACCGCAAAGCCCTTTGCAGCCAACCAAGCCGCATGACGCGGATTTTCCTTACTCCCGTTTTTCCACCCCCCTCCATGGACCCAAACAATCACTGGCAATGGTGAGGCCACCTGTTTGGGGAGATACAAATCAAGTAACTGCGGACTCCCCTTTGGCTCGGAATAAACCAAATTCTTGATCACCTTAGTTCCCTCCGGAACCAAGAATGCCTTTTTACGAGAGACCGATTTCAAATATCCTTCCGCCAAGATTTCCCCCAAGCGAATCACTCCGGCCGAATCGAGAACCAACTTCTTTTCCTGCTCTGGCAAATTGAGGGCCTTGAGGTGAACCATATTATAGTCACTCGCGGCCAGCGACTCAAACTTCGACATCACCTCAATCTCATTCACTCGTTTATCATCCGTCGGCGCCTGCTGGCTGACGATCCACTTGAGCTTGGGCCTCTTCAAATCCTGCCGAACTTGTTCAACCGTCAACTTTAACCACTCCGGTGATTTCTTTCGATACGGAGGCATCGACATGTCGTTTTCGCCAACGTGATAAAAGATGCCCGCCAACTCAACCTGATGTCCTTTGTCCTTCAGCTCTTTTACAGAGGTTCTGATGAAATCGACGAAGCGAGGATAGAGATTTCGAGACTTCGCTTCACTCCCCTCCGGAGTCCAATCGTTCATTTGCGATCCACTGTGGGTGAATTTCGCAATGGCAATATTTCCGCTCACCTTCTTCTTAAGCTCCCGCGCAAAACTCAACTCGGGACCAAAAGTCTCGTAGTATCCCACCGCACCCAAGGGTTCCCACTGATCTGAGACTCGATACCCACCACCGAGACTGTATCTATAAGCGATCGAAGGATCATCCTTACGGAGATCTTCCGTTAGGTCCTGAACAAAAGCCCGCTCGCCTTCCATATTCCGATGTCCCGCCATCATAAAGAGATTCACCTTCGCTCCCTTTTTGTAGGGCCATTTTTTAAGACTTCTCTCAACCTCCTTCTTTTTCCCGATCGACTCCAAATAAGCCTCCGCATAGTTCTCTCCATGCTGCAATTGTCCCAGAGTCCCGTAGTGATAATGCAACCCTACTCCACCTCCAATCTCGACCCCGACATGTGAAGTCGGGACATACTCCGCGAGTGGATCTGTATAGGTCACGTCCCGCTGACCTATACTAATGGCATACATCCGCGGTCGAAGATCCATTCCCCAAATCGTCTTAGTGCACAACTCACCGATATAAAACTTCAATCCAGGCGACTTCAAATCCCGCCGCCAACTCGCGAGGAATTTCTTCAAATTCGCTCCGTAATTCGTCTGATACTCCTCATTGAACATATCGTTCTCACCCTGATGCCACATAAAGCCCTCCAGACGATACGGAACCTTATTCCGATCCAACTCCGCGAGAGACTTCCGAACCACCTCCAACGCCAGAGGATACATTTTAAATCCGATCGGATCTTTTGGGTTCCAATCACCGCCCAGGTGGGTCCCTCCAGCCGCCACCTTGATGATCGCGATCGGCGCCTCGATGCGCTCGGTCACCTTCCGCGCAAAACTCAACTCAGGCCCCACCACTTTGTTTACTGCTTGCAGATCAACCCAGCCCTCCGAGTTCATCTTATTCTCCCTACCAATGGAGTAAGAAAACCTCACTCCCTTCTGTGGCTTCTCCAATCCCACGAAGGGAGGAAAGCGTTGGATATCCGCAACCTTGGAATCCGACCCCACCATATTCGACTGCCCCGCAAAAATGAAGACCCTCAAGGTCTTGTGGTCATCAGCGAGGACATTTCCAATGAGAACCGAGAATAAGAAACAAAAGCGAAACATGGACCCTAGATTTTCAAACACACGTTAGCCTCTCAGATCTCAACCCTTCCTCAAAGAGTGGAATGAAAAGATTCGCTTATTCGTCGTGATGCCGCCAGAGAACTGCACCCAAGAACAGCCCCACCCCGAGTGTCCACATCCAGTTTGGCATAAAATAAGGATAGACCATCATCGCATAGCAAACCCCGGGAACACTTCCTCAGGAAATTTAAATATTCTAACGGCGTTGGAATCCAACACCGCTCCGATGGGAACAACAATTTTGATTCTCGTTCTTCTCATCATCTTTTGGCTATCAGACCGAACGAAAATCAATGGCAACTCCCCCTCTCGTCAACACACCCGAGGTCGAATTCAATCCAACATAGGGAACACCGTCCTCATTCAGCGTGATAAGAGAAACCTCCTCTCGGACACCTTCTCGCCGTCTTTCCGTTTATTGAGAATCTCCTCTATCGACCTACGTTGTTTCTCTTTCCTTCGGTTCAACTTTCTTCGGGCTTCTCTTTTCCACCACCTCGACAGCGGGATCAGTTGCGGGAACCCAAATCCGTCGATAGCGACACAACGACAAGATCCATCACGTCTTTGCTCAACCACCAGATTATCTGGCCGCCCCTGCACAAAGATCCCATACCGCACCACGCCCTCCCACATTTTTTCCAAGGCCACCTCACACAAATCGGTCATCCCGTTTCGCCATAAATACTCCGACAAGGTCATCGAAATGGAGCCATCTTCATCCTTGATAAGATCGACAATCAAGCCTTCCCCAACATCCGTCTCAAGAATTTCATACGCACGCGGGATGAATTCCCCGGCCATCTCTCTCAACCGCTTTTCTTCCCCTCGCAAAAAACGAAATTCATAAAGGTTATCGTGGAAATACCACTTAGGGCGAAGTTGTCGTACAATCCAGGGAGCTTTCATTCGGCGCGCTGTGGTTCTCCAGTTGTCCATCATCACTTTGACACAACGAGTTGGATAGACAGGGTGACGATAACAAGCCCGGTGCCCACCTTTCGCAAAGGGCGTTTCTCCTTTCAGACTCAACATCACCGATGTTACACCGACATTCTGAGGAACACCCCTAAAAAATCAGGTAATTGCTGCACAGTAAAAAAGTCAAAACGCGGAGATCCTCGTGATTCCCCTCACTACCATTACCCCACCAACCAAAAAAACATATGCCCATTGAAGAACACGACCTCGTCCACGAACTTCCCGACCATACTGACGTTATCCACGAACTTAAAATGACCAATGCACACTTCCCCCCCTTCGAGGAATATCACGAGGTCGATAAAGAGGCGCATCGTATCGGAGAGAGCATTGAAACTCCCTCCGATAATTACAGTTAGCAACGCGAGACCAAGGGTCTTGCCGTCACGGAAGAACTTCTTCAAATGATCCTCACGAAGTCAGCTTGAAAATTGGGACTAAGGTGAAGAACATCCGTATTAATCCGGGAGCCGACCACGATATCGACTGCAGAGCCAACGGGATTGACCCCATGAAAATAAAGTCCCAATTTTCCAAAAAATCTAGTCAACGATCTCGACCTTGAGACGGTAATAAAGTTGGTCCTCCGCTCCCGGGAACCATCCACCATCGCGTTTAAAATCAACGGTTTCAAAGTCGCCGTTGGTCGAGACCACATTCTCAACAACCCCTCCCAGAGCAGTCCAACTGTCTACGGACAAGTCAGTTGAAGATTCAATCGTATAAGCCAAACCGCCTACGCTCCCTTTACGACGGGTCACACGAATGGCATCACCCACCATATTCCCAAGGACCGACGTATTATCAACCACCAGAGGGGAGGTCCCAATGGCATACTCCACGAGATTTCTAATCCCATCGCCGTCCAAATCTTGATTGGGATCGGCCACCAGAGAAAACGAATTAAGCCAGTTCACATAGGCGGACGAGGTGTTGACTTCAGTAAGTACGACATTGTCAAAGTCCAAATAAGTATTTACGCCCCCGACAACTTTTAAGATACGAATCCCCAACTCGTGAGCTTGCCCCGCCAAGGTTCCGGTATCATAACGCAATGTTGCATTAGTGAATTTCCCATTGGCATTCCCACCGGCCAAAGTATCGAGCTTATTGCTATCCACCGACATTGACGCCAAAACACTGCTCCCATTCAGTAACTCGAGACGAGCTCCGGCATAGGTTTCAGCTCCGACATCTCTTTTCCCAAAAGCACTACTCAGGAAGTAAGTCTTATTCGGCTTCACCAAAGCCCGTAGTGTCTGCAAGAAATAGTTATTACCACTGCCACCACGCATCGTCGCGGCATGAGGTCCGCTCATTTTAGCCAATGTCCCTTTGGAATAAGCCTCCGATCCGGGATTGAAAAAACCATTTGATCCATCTGCTGAAGCATCACCACTCACTCTAAGAATCCGCCAATCCAGAACGGTCGTGCCATTGGTGGCAGAGGGTACGGTTTCTGCGAAGGCATTTTCAGTGAGAGGAGACACTCCCGTCAGAGAGACATCAGTGTTCAACTCAAAATCTCCATTCCTGGCCTCTGCCGGCACTCTTTGGTAAATTATATTGAACCACTGTTGTGCATGCTCAGCTAGGCCCGCAGCATTAAAATGCACTCCGTCCGAGGAGCGGCCCTCCAAATGGAAGTCGTTGGTATCAGCGCCAAGGTAGACGTCAGTAACATCAAAGGCCACCTTACGCTGCCCCGCAAGAATGCCTTCTTCCACAGTCAATGGGTCAGAAGGCTGATACGAGGCCTCCGAGACATACCAGGGAATGTCCCAATTGGCTCCATTCGACCCACGACCATGATTAATAATCCCAATCAGGGTGCCGCGGTAACTCGCAGCTGATGTCAAGATAGCGCTATCGGCTTCCCCTTGATGCCACAAAACCCCTCGGAACCCTTCTCGCGGAAATGACTTAATCGCTGGGTTCATCAAGTTGTTGTCATTAGAAGAATCGGGACTCCAAGAAGCAACGTTACTGTTGTTTCGTCCCAGAGAAATAAAGCCAACAGGCACATCTTCTTCCGCAACAACCAAATCTCCTAGCCGGGTCCAGGGTGATCCCATCGACCCCTCCGCAATGGGCAGCGGATCAACAGCAGCAATCCAGCTGTTGTCATCAACACGATCCCTCGCTGACACGCGGTCACTGGACGGGGTCAAGGCCGGCGTTCCTTGGTTTGCCGAATTCGATTGTCCCGCGCAAATAAAGACGTCCCCCACTCCGACCCGCCCAACCGTGACCGGACTCGATGAAATTCCCCCGACCACAGAACGCACCTCGACCTCATACCATCCACCCGCAGGTACATTGGAAAGCACTCCGGAAAACGTCCCGCCGGTGGGCACCGCCTCAACGGTCTGCCATGATGTCGTTGTCCCGTTGTTTTCTCCTCCCGACTTCACCACCGCCCTGGCTTCCACAAAATCAGGATTGCTAACGAACGTTCCTCCAATAGGAATATCAGCCACATTCCCATTATTACGCTGAACGACCTGACGCTCGGTTGGCGTTGTAATCACGAGCTCATTGGGATTGCCTCCAACGGCGAAGCCCACGACATCGATTTCCCTAATTACCGTTCCCAAGGCCCCTCCTCCCCCGGCTGGCCCACCGGTATCATTAAAGGTGAAACGAATACTGTCCACCCCACTGGCCAGAATCCCGGTAACATCTTCGACCACGCGGACCTTCGACTCATAGTTCCCCTCAAAATCTGTCAGATCCGTAAACGGAGTATAGAGAACGTCCGTCAGCAAGACATAATCAGCCGATCCCACCAGACTAATCTCGATCTTGTAGTCTTGATGTACATGGACTCTGGATTCGAACCCCCATCCCATAAAAGTGGAAATGCTCGTCAAATTATAGCCACCCGTAACAAACGAAGTATCCAAATTGTAGGTGACAACGGCAGGTAAACGACCCGGATCAAAATAGGTATTCTTCCTATCACCCCCTTCGTAAATCCCGTCATTCATATACTCAACCACGAACGGATTTCCGACTCCCCCTGATCCAAAGGCCGCCGTCGAATTCCAGTCCAACAAAAAAGGGCTTCCTTCGTTAATCAAATCCCCACTGCTGAAATCATCAACATACTCCAACAGGACGTCATCCTGACTTGGAACCAGGGCGGAGACACTCGCGGTTTGAATATCAATCGCTCCAAAACTTAAGTGCACCAAAGAGAGGAATAATAGTAGATAAGTAGAATTTCGTTTCATCATCGAATTCAATCAGAAAAGGTTCTATCAGGATCCAAGGGTTAATATAGCTGGTGACCTGAGGAAACGCAAGTCAGGCCTTGTCACTCTATCCGTGGATTATTTTTATTGCACGATCCATCGCGAATCAATGAACCCGTCGTCAATATCTCACTTCTAACACCCATAAAATCTCCTCTCTCTGAGAGATTGCCTCAGTAATCGCGGTATCCCTAATCCCATGCGAACAATCATCCTCTCGCTCACATGCGCTCTCGCCGCAACCGCCGCTCAAGCCAACATCCTAAGCTTCCCCGGAACTAAAGGGAAACCAGGCAACGGAAAACACATCGTCCTCATTGCTGGCGACGACGAATATCGCTCCGAAGAATCCTGCCCCATGCTGGCCAAGATTCTTTCCAAACATCACGGCTTCAAAACCACCGTTCTGTTCTCCCAAAACAAAGAAGGTGGATTCATTGATGCCAACGCCCAGAAAAACATCCCCGGCACCGAAGCCGTCAATACCGCTGACTTTCTCATTTTGGGACTTCGCTTCCGTGATCTTCCCGAAGACCAACTCAAACCCCTCGCCGACTATCTCAACGCCGGAAAACCCATCTTCGGATTCCGCACTTCAACTCACGGCTTCCGCACAAAAAGTAAGCTTGGCGGAATTAATTGGGGAAGCCTCGGACCCGACATCCTCGGCGAAGGCTGGGCCGGCCACTATGGTGGACACGGATCACAAGGTGCGCGCGGCGTCATCAACGAGCCCCACGCCAAACACCCTATTCTCAACGGGGTTTCCGACGTCTTCGCGGAAAGCGACGTCTATGGCGTCCGCCGCGTCACCAAAGACAATGCCACTATTTTGGTTCATGGAGTCGTTACGGAAGCCCTCGTCCCTGAGTCCGCCGACGTCAAGGGCAAGCAACCCCAACCCGCTGTCTGGCTGAAAAAATACCAAACACCCGAAGGGAAAGAGGGTATAGCCCTCTGCACTACCATGGGATCCTCCTGCGACCTCGACAACGAAGGACTTCGCCGCATCTTCATCAATGCCGCCTTCCACTTCAGCGGTCTCAAGGTTCCCTCCAAAGTTGACGTCTCTTTTGTCGATCCCTTCGACCCGAGTCGCTTCAGCTTTCTCAATCGCGGCGACCATTTCAAAAAACTTAATCTCAAGCCCGCTGATTTCGGATACGGAAAATCACCGCAAATTACCGAGCCCGCCTCCGTCTTCATTAACAAGAACGCGGAAAAGTGGAAAGCTTCCAAGTCCAAGTAAGCTCTCAATCAAAATCTCCTGCCCTAGACCCGTCGGAATTCCCGGCGGGTCTTTCTTATGCAAAGAGCCAAAACCCTGCATGCAACAGCCCCCATGAGGAAGTTTATCTCTTAAGATAGCCCAACGCGAGATCGCTCAACTAATCCTGCGGTCCGGCGACTTTCAAAAACTCTCCCACTTCAGCCTGAATCTCGGGTCTTCCCATGATAAAGGTATGGTCGCCAGACCGCACTCGAAACTTACTCATTCCCTCAAGCTTCCCCTTCTCAACGGAAACAATCCCATCGTTCTCCGCATCGAGTAAAAAACGAAACAGCGGTATGGGATTGCTTTGCCCCATGATCACCATGACCTCATTTCCCAGCTTCAATCCCGGTATCTCTCGCGGAGTCTTCTCGGTCGACATTGCCATCCCTCCCGGACCCAGCGCCCAACGCCCCACAAAGGAATCGGACAACCAATCAATAATCTCGCTCCCCTGATTGGGTGGAGCCAGCATGGCAATCTTTCCCGTCACCAATTCCGGAAAGCGATCTGCCAAAAGACGCACCACAATCCCACCCATCGAGTGCGTCACGAAGTGTGTTGTCTTCTCGGATTTTCCAATCTCAGCAGCCACATCTTCGATGATTTCGTCCAAGGGTTTGCGAAAAGAGGCATAGGGCATATTTAAAGTCTCAAAGCCCTCCCCGTGCAAATACTCCGCCACCCCCTCCATCGACCAGACACTCCGCCAAAGTCCGTGCAACAACACCACCCGGTCACCCTTGGCCACCCTTACCAGTGGCCGATGCCACGGAACCGGGGGAATCATCATCTTTAGTCTTCGCATCCACATAGAAAATCAGAGTTTCGCCTCCCAAGGTAATCGATGCTCTTGATTCAAATATCAACTCAAACAATCATTCCCGCCCCCAGCGAATTCCAGAGCCCTCACCTTAACACCACTGCGGAGCTTGGATTTTGGCCCGGGCCCAGCCGCTAAGCCCAACCCGGGATAAAGGCTAAGCTCCCTGAGAACACACCCTTCAAAATTAATCTTTCCGGTTTTCAATTCCGTCGTTCCCCGCTATTGCCCGTCCATGTCCCACACCATCACAATTCTCCCCGGCGACGGCATTGGCCCCGAAGTCATGGATGTTGCCCTAGAAATCCTCGAAGCCACCGCAGTAAAATTCGATTTCCAAGTCTCCCACAGCAACCACCTCGTTGGCGGTGCCGCCCTCGACGCCACCAACAACGAGACTCCGCTCCCACAGGACACCATCGCAGCCTGTGAAAAGGCCGATGCCATCCTCTTCGGCTCCGTCGGCGGTCCCAAGTGGGAGCATCTTCCTCCCGACATCCAGCCCGAGCGCGGCGCACTTCTTCCACTCCGGAAACACTTCGGCCTCTTCGCCAATCTCCGCCCCGGATCCTGCCACCCTTCCCTGACCCACGCCTCCCCCGTCAAAAACGAACTCATTCCGGACGGCTTCGACGTCCTCTGCGTGCGCGAACTCACCGGTGGGATTTACTTCGGCCAACCCAAGTCGATCACCGAACTTCCCGACGGCGACATCGAAGCCATCGACACCATGGTCTACCGCAAGAGCGAGATCGCACGCATCACTCGGATCGCCTTCACCGCTGCGATGGGTCGCGACAAACGCCTCCTTTCCGTCGACAAAGCCAACGTCCTGCAAAACTCCGTTCTCTGGCGTGAGACTGTCATCGAAGTGGCTAAAGATTTCCCCGAAGTCGAACTCGAACACATGTATGTCGACAACGCCGCGATGCAGCTCGTCAGGCGCCCCGCTTCCTTCGACGTCCTCGTCACCGGCAACCTCTTCGGCGACATTCTCTCCGACGAAATGGCCATGATCTCCGGATCCCTTGGCATGCTCCCCTCCGCCAGCCTTGGAAACGTGAAAGACAACGGACTCTACTTCGGGATGTATGAGCCATCCGGCGGCTCCGCTCCCGATATCGCCGGCCAAGGCATCGCCAATCCGATTGCGCAAATCCTGTCCGTCTCCATGATGTTACGCTACTCGCTCGGAGAAGCCGCAGCCGCTGACGCCATTGATGCCGCCGTGCAAGCCGCCATCGACTCAGGCTTCCGCACCGGCGACCTCTTCACTGGTGCCCAAGGCGAAACGAAAGTCAATACCGCTGAAATGGGTGCCGCCATCCTCAAGAATCTTGGCTAAGCATGGCGGCGCTTCTCAAGCGCCATTCCACCTAACCCAGCAGAGGCCCGCCAGCCTCCATTTCGACCATCACTTCAATCGATATTAAGGTTGAGAATAGAGATTAGGGAAACAAGTCGTTTGGCTGCATGCTACTTCCACGATGAATCGATTCCTGATCACCCTATGTGGCCTCCTCACGTTCCCTAAACTCCTTCCGGCCAAGGAAGGGGTAATCTTGTTGCATGGTCTCTGCAGAACTCCTTCGAGTATGACAAAAATGGCAGAAACTTTGGAGGATTCGGGCTATGTCGTCGAGAACGTTGGCTATCCATCCCGGACTGATCAGATCAATACCTTGGCTAACGATGCCATCGGAAAGGCTCTCGAGAAGCCGCAGATCATGGCTTGCTCCAAGGTCCATTTCGTCACCCATTCCTTGGGCGGCATTCTGGTGAGAAGCTATTTTCAAAAACGTAAGGACCCTCGCTTGGGACGCGTGGTTATGCTGGCTCCACCCAATCAAGGAAGTGAGGTCATCGACCAAATCGGATCATGGCGGCTCGTTCGCTGGCTCAATGGCCCTGCCGGAAACGAGCTTGGGACCGGAGAGAACGCCACACCAAACAAGTTGGGAAAAATCAATTTCGAATGCGGCGTCCTCACCGGAGACCGCTCCATCAACTGGATCAACAGTATGATCATCCCAGGCAAGGACGACGGCAAGGTCTCGACCAAACGATCAACTTCTCCTGGAGTCAAAGACTACCGCGTCCTCCATGTCACCCACCCCTTCATCATGAAGAATAAAAAAGTGATCGCCGAAACCATTCACTTTCTCCGCAACGGAACCTTTATCAAGCCCTCGTGAATTAACCCCCTTCAGGAATCCGACAGTCTAACAGAATGACAAATCGGATTCCCCCACTGCCTGTGGTGTCCCTCTTGGGCACCGCCGTTCTTTTACTCCAACTTCACGCTGCCAACCTGTTTACGGAAGAGGACGTCCTCGCGCCGTAACTCTACGGCTTATTAATTGCGATCATTCCGTCTTTAATCACGGGCTGTTCAATCTTACTCGTGGAGCCATCACTCCAGCGAATCTCCAAAGAAGTAACGCTTTCACCTTCGGCCAATCCAAAATGAAGCGCCGCCGGGGACTGACTCAAATAGCTCCCGCCGGCACACACTTCAGCCGATCGACCCTGATTCAAGACCACTCGCGCGCCAATACCCTGTGGGTTTTGCGCCCCCCCTTTGAGATGAATCGTCACTCCCGGATGCTTCTTGGTTCTGAGGCCTATCATGGGAGAGTCATTGATTCCAAAACTAAGATCCGGATGGCCGTCTCCATCGAGGTCGGGCGTGGTCAGGCTCTTGGAGTCGCCGGAAACGTTGATGCCACTGCGGTTTGGCCAAACAGGCTCGAAAATTGTGCGACCCCCTTCTTTCCTCCCTCGCAATAGAAGAGAGAGCCCACCGGCCATGCGTCCCGTTTCCCGTTGCGGAGAGAAGAAGTTTTGTGCGAGAACAATATCGACCTGACCGTCGCCATCGAAGTCCCGGACAACCACCCCGAATGAAGGAGCCAACTGGGCTTCCCATGAGAGAGCCTCGGGAGAGAAGTTGCCCTTGCCATCATTCCAAAAAATCGAAGTNTCAAGATGGCTCACCGAAAATTTCTTCACTGCCTTGAGTCTCTCNGGAGTNTAAATATCCTGAAGGGTGGCCGCGGCAAAACCTTTGTAGNTACTNAATTTATTGGCCANGCTGGGAATCGCNGCCGTCGAACAACTTTTNCCACGAATAGGGTAGACAATATCTCCNTCGAATTCGGCTTCGATGAGGTGCTTGTGCCCTGAATTGGCNACGTCACCATAAAAGAGGAGAGCCGGTTTCTCGGGTGAGGCATGATACTTGGTATTAAGCCCAAAGTTCGTGACGACGAGATCGAAATCTCCATCTCCATCGAGATCAGCCGAGGTGACTCCATTCCACCAACCTTTCTGAGTTTCCGCTCCGGCACTTTGGGGGAGAGCTTTCAATTCCCCTTCGGTGTTCTTGAAAATTCCTACGGTGTCCCATTCGCGGGCGAGAACAAGATCGATCCACCCATCATCATCGATATCCGACCAGACCGCGCTGGTCACAATTCCGGCGCGTGAATTCGAAAGAGCCGGAGCAAGGTCGGAAGTGACATCGACAAAGCGACCACCACCTTCGTTGCGTAAAAGCTGGCTCGCTGCTGCGGTTGGGTAGTATCCGGGAACTGTGCGACCACCAATAAAAAGGTCGAGATCTCCATCGCGATCGAAATCAGCGGCGCTAATACAGCTTCCGCTGTGTCTCGCCGAGGGGAGAGCGCCCTTGGGAGCGAGGGTCATCTTTCCCGAGCCGTCATTCAGGTAGAGGCGATCCTGAAGACTTTCATCATCCTCCTCACACTCGACCCCTCCGCTCACAATATAGAGATCCTGGTCTCCATCGCCGTCAGCATCGAAAAAGAGACTCCCCATGTCCTCAAAATCTCCATCGTTTGGAAGAGGCATTGGTTTGAGCCCCTCTTGGCGGTCACGAAGAATAATCAGGCGCCCGGGAGCGCCCTTTCCCTGACCCAAATAAAAATCGTCCACACCATCGCCATTGACATCACTCCAAGCCTGCCCCGGACCGAACTGAGAAAGCTTGTTGGGGAGGAGGGGCTCCCGGGCAAAGTCATCGTAACGCTTCTCGGCATGGATTACTCGAGAAAGAGACGGCAAGGCCTCAAAGACCGGTTCAGGTCGAACGACTGGTGGAGTCGCATTGGCTCCCCTGCCTTCAACAATATGGTGATGTCGTCCCGCATCGAGATTCTTGATTATCTGGGTTAAACCACTGGGCCAGTATAGCTCCAATCGAGCCGCGGTTGACGCCTCGCCCAAACCAAAATGCAAGATGGCCTGGTCACTTCCCAGGTATCCGCGGGAAGTCACGAGAGTTCGCAATTGCGGAGTCTCATCATCGTCATTCGTGAAGAGTTTAGCCTCTACTCCGATTCCTTGCTTGTTGGACTTGGTCCCTTCAAAGGAGAGCGTGAGGCTGTTTCCAGCATCAGCTCCAGTATTGTGATAAATTGCCACCGGCCCATCAAGACGCACGCTGACAATGTCGAGCGCGCCATCCTGGTCAAGATCACCTACGGCACAACCGTAGCTCATTCCGTAATAATCCAAGCCCCAGTCCTTGGAGGTGTTTTCAAAATTCATCCCGCCGAGATTTCGAAAGACCCTGTTATGCTCTTTTAGAGGTGGGAGATGACGATAGCGCTCCCATTGGGTCAGTTTACGATCCTTATTTTTCAATTCCTCGTCGTCATTCTCATTGAAATTCCGTGACATCCCACACTGGAAATAGGCATCGTTGAGACCATCGTGATCGAAGTCACACAGACGGACAGCCCAGGTCCAATCCGTGCTGTCCAGGCCGGAGAGAAAGGCCCCCTCCAAGAACCGGCCGTTTCCAGCGTTCAAGTAGACTCCGTTTCTCATCAATTGGACCGGCTCCACATTGTCCATAAACCACGCGAAGGCCGACATGCTCCCCATTGCCGTTTTCTGCTTGAAGTGATTGCTCCCCGCCATGTCGGCAATTAGGAAATCAGATAGTCCATCGTCATTGAGATCGCCAAAATCGGCCCCCATGGAAAACCAAGAAGTGTGGCCCACGGCTATGTTTGCCACATCGACGAAGGTTCCATCACCACGATTCACGTAGAGACAATCGGCATCGTTGAAGTCATTACCGACCCAAAGAT
>PBTU01000036.1 GCA_002729295.1 Verrucomicrobiales bacterium
GCCCTCGATCCACACTGAATATGGTGTCCTTCACGTAGCCGAGAAATCCACTCGAATTCTCCGTCCCCGGAGTCGCCGTTGAAAAATACCCTTGCTGTTCTCCCTCTCCAAATCCCCCAAAGGACACCCCCGCATCCTGGTCCGGATAGTCGGCGCCTCCCGGCCCAAATTCTGAAACAATGTTAATGCCATCCGGCTTCACCAGAGCCAGATACTCCCCTCCGGACTTGAGACTGAAGTTGGTGTGCAACTCACTCCCACTTACCGAACGATCTTTCCCGGATGCCCATACCAGAAGGTAGCCATCAACTCCCAATGTCCCCTCCGGAAAAGCCCACTTTGTCAGATCACCCGCGTCATCAGTCAAAAAGTAGCCCTCTAAATCCGCTACCGCTCCACTGGGGTTGTAAATTTCAATCCAATCCGAATCATCGCCATCTTCATCAACCACCAAATCGCCGTCATTGTTCGCCATGAACTCATTGATTACGGGAACACCGGGCTCCACTACCGTCACCGAAACCTCTCGGGTCACCACGCCATTCGCATTTGTCGCCGACAGGGTAAAAGTCTGCGAGGCGGCCAACGTTTTCGCCAAAAAATCCCCCGTCACCGCAACACCATCCAGCTCCAAGCTGTCGGCATTAAAAACCTCCCAACTTAAAGTTGAACTCTCTCCCGGCCCTACAATGGCAGGGGTCGCGAGAAACTCGTGGATCACGGGCATGTTGGTTACAGTCACCACAAGCTGTGCTGTTGAATCGCCGTTGGCATGAGTCGCCGTGATCTCATAAACAGTCGTCACAGTTGGCCCCGGATCGAGCGAGATGGCACCTACACCATTTGTCGTAACCCCCGTCACCGGGCCAACACCTTGATTGATCGAGAGCCCGATCGTGCCCGGATCAACTTCCCACGAGAGGGTCACGGGTACTCCGGCTGAAATCAGCGAACGATCCACCGTAAATGACTGAACTGCCGGCGCGGAATTTAATTCAAGAATAGGAGTATAAGTAAACCGAGCACTTGGCGTTTGGAAATCTCCATCCACCCGCTCATCGACAAGGTCCCAATTTGTTTCATCATCACTCCCTTCCAAAATCCACCGAACCGGATCACGCTCCGGGGCATCATTCGCAGTAGACCAGCGATACCCATCCACTGTCGTCGGACTTCCGAAATCAAAAACCAGGGGGCCTTGTCTGCGGTCCAGCCACTTCGTTGCCAGCGAGCCATCAACCGCCAAATCAGGAGTTTCCCCGCCTGGATTGTCGCCCCCCGGATTCGAAACCGAGGGAGTTCCCACCTTTACGCCGTCCAGGAGAAATTCAAATTCCGCCAACTGCACGCAGCAATCATTGGTCACCCTTAATTGCGTTGGTGTAAAACGATAGAAACGATACTCAACTTCGCCGGCCTGCAAACTTGACCAAGTGACAAGCAACAACCACAGAGTAATTCGAAATATGATCATCGCCACTCAGATCAATAAACCAAGAATTCTCAGTCGCTACAAGTATTCTCGCCTATAAGAATGGAACCAGTCAAAGATCCTTATTCGACTTTGGAGTCTTGAACTCTCACGACCCGCAACTCTTCCCCATCTTTGGCTAACTCCAACAAGCCTTGAAGCCCGAACTACTTTTCGAACCTACCTCCATCCATCCCCAGCGAAAACCTCGCGCCTTTCCTCCTCGACTCATTCCGGCTGCCATCGTGGAATGCTCCTATGTTTCTTCGAATCATTTTCCTCTCCGTCCTCGTTCTTCAAGCCGAGGAACCCAAGCTCCGTGTCGGTCAGGCCGAAAAACCAGAAGCAGCGGCCAAAGAACTCAAAGATTTTCAAGCCGAGTATTCCACTCTCGCCGAGTGGGAGAAACGCAAATCCAAGCTCAAAGCGGGCATCCTCGCTGGAGCCAAGCTGACTGCGATCCCGGAAAGAACTCCTCTCAATCCCAAGTTCTATAAAAAGCGTACCTACGACGGATACACCATCGAGCAAGTCGCCTTCGAAAGCGCCCCCGGATTCCACGTCACCGGCAGCCTTTTCCGCCCTACCGAAAAATTCGACTCCCTCGCTCCCATCCTCTGCCCCCACGGACACGGTGGACGCTTCAAGGACTCCCGCCAAATCCGCTGTGCCGTTCTCGCCCGCATGGGCGCGGCCGTCTTCCAATACGATATGGTCGGCTACGGTGATTGGAAGGAAGCCGGATGGGAGCATCGCAAAGTCCCCGAAATCCTCCGCCTGCAAACGTGGAACAGCATGCGCGCCGTTGACTTCATGCTCACTCTTCCCGGAGCCGACAAAAACCGCATCGCCATCACGGGGTGCTCCGGTGGCGGCACGCAGAGCTTTCTCCTCACCGCCCTCGATGATCGCATCGCGGTCTCCGTTCCGGTTTGCATGGTGTCCTCACACTTCTTCGGTGGCTGTGTCTGTGAAAGCGGCATGCCCATCCACTGGGGACCACACCACAAAACCAATAATGTCGAAATCGCCGCCCTAGCCGCTCCGCGCCCCCAGCTAGTCGTCTCAAATGGTAACGATTGGACGAAACACATTCCCACCATCGGTTTCCCCTACATAAAAAACGTTTATCAACTCTATGGCGCCACCGACAAGTTGGGCAACGCGCATTTCCCGGAGGAAAAGCACGACTACGGCGTCTCCAAACGTCAGGCCGCCTACCCTTTCCTCGCCAAACACCTCGGACTCAAAGCCGACCGGGTCCCCCGCAAGGACGGAAAGGTCGACGAATCTTTCGTTACCATCGAAACCTACAAGCAGCTCCTCGTCTTCGACAAGAACAACCCGCGCCCGGCCAACGCCGTCAAGCCCAATACCCCGCTCCCCTGATTGCCGCGCATCTGCGCTGGCCCTTATGCAATTTTCGCGCTATCTTTTCATTCATGAAAGCAATCCTCTTTCTCTTTTTATTCGGAGCCAGTTCACTTCTGGCCGAGGTTTCCATTAAAGCCGGAAGCTTTAAGTTTATTCCCACTGCGCCCTGGGTGGTGCAGGAGCCAAGCAGCCACATGGTCAAAGGCGCCCTCACCCACACGGCCAAAGGTCCACTCGTGAAAATCTACCACTTCGGCCAAGGCCAGGGTGGAGGAATTGAAGCTAATATCAAACGCTGGCAAAAACAATTCGACGGTGAAGTCAAAGTAACTCCCGAGGAAAAAACCTACGGAAAACAAAAAGTCGCCATCGTCACCATGGACGGCACTTTCCTCGAAGGAGGCATTATGCAGCGCAACAAAACTCCACGGGCCGGCTGGACTCTCCTCGGAGCGATCATCCCACATCCGTCCGGCGATGTCTTCTTCAAAGCCGCCGGCCCGACCGCTGAGATCATGAAGGCCAAAAAGGACTTCGAGACCCTCATCGCGAGCGCCTTTTTTAAACAATAATTCCCCTCGCCCCTTCCCAACGATTCCGCTAAGCTCCCCCTAATGAGGAAAGCCCGCGTTCCAACAACGATCATCCTCGTCGTAGCCTTCTATTTGGTCGCGGCCATCAGCGCAGCGGTGACCCAGCAAAACTGGGAGTTTCTCAAAATCTACATCCCGGCCATCGCTCTCTTTGCCTTCATCGTCACCTACATGCACCGTGGCGTGAATTTCACCGGAGGCCTGCTCTGGTGCATGACTCTCTGGGGGGCGATGCATCTGGCCGGCGGTCTCGTCACCCTGCCCGATGGTTGGCCTTACCATGGTGAGCAAAAGGTCCTCTATTCCTGGTGGGTCATTGGCGAAACCATCAAGTTTGATCACCTT
This sequence comes from Verrucomicrobiales bacterium, assembly GCA_002729295.1. GTDB lineage: Bacteria > Verrucomicrobiota > Verrucomicrobiia > Verrucomicrobiales > Akkermansiaceae > SW10. The sequence goes on from PBTU01000036.1 coordinate 3,784, forward strand.
GTGCATTGCTTCGGCTTCGGCTCGGCAACGTGGCTCATTTGGGAAGCACTTCGGGCCAGCGTGCAATACCGCCTCGGCCGAAAACTCTTCCCTTCTGCCGGGATGATCGCCCTCTGTATCTTCGCCGGCATGGGCCTCGGAGCGATGAATGAAATCATCGAATTCGTCGCCGTGGTCAATATTCCCGAAACCAATGTCGGAGGATACACCAACATCTGCCAGGACCTGATTTCCAATCTTTGTGGCAGCCTCGTTGCCGGGCTTCTCATTATGTTCCGCGGCTAGCTTCTCCCTGTGACCCTCACCATCACAGATTCCGTTGGCGAGCGACTCGACGCCTATCTCGCCGGCAGACTCCCCGCGCTCTCACGTTCAAAAATTCAGTCGCTGATCAAGGCAGGGCACGTTCAGCTCAATGACACCAGAGTCAAAGCTCGTACCTCTGTGAAATCAGGCGACACCATCACAGTTAACATTCCCGAAGAAGCACCCACCGAACTCGTCGCCCAAGACATTCCTCTTTCCGTCCTCCACGAAGACGACGACCTCATCGTCATCAATAAAGCCCACGGCATGGTCGTTCATCCCGCTGCGGGAAATCCCGACGGCACCCTCGTTAACGCCCTACTCCACCATTGCGCGGGGCAACTCGCCATCGACGAAGATGAAACCCGCCCCGGCATCGTCCACCGGCTCGACAAAGACACCTCCGGCTGCATCGTTGTGGCCAAAACCANGCCTGCCCTCACCGGCCTCGTGAACCAATTCGCCGACCGCTCCACCGCCAANCTTTACCTTGCCGTCGCGCAATCCCCTCCCAAAGAGACNCACCAAACGGTTTTCAACAACATCGCCCGCCACCCGGTGCACCGGCAGCGCATGGANGTTTGCAATCCCGGCTCGGGCAAACCGGCCATTACNGACTTGCACCTCCTGCANACCGCACCCGNNGGNACCTCGCTCATTCTTTGCGCCCTCCACACCGGACGGACCCACCAAATCCGCGTCCACAACCACTACCTCGGCCACCCGCTTCTCGGCGACCCGATTTACGCCAAACCCGCCCGCCAAGTTTTTTCCGTTCCCCGCCTCATGCTTCACGCTTGGCGACTCGGCATCGCGCATCCTATCACCGGCGAATGGATTCAAAACGAAGCACCCATCCCCAAAGAATTTCATACCTGGACCGATCAGGTCACTGAAAGACTCACGCAAATCTGTGCCATTCGGGACAGCAAGGAATTCGACGCCCTTTGGTAAGCGAAAACTTGTAAGATCAGCCAGTCGCGCACACTATTGCTCTGGATGCGGAGTTGAGACATGGGCATTGAAATCAAAAAACGGTATCTTAGGCTCGTCCGACGCGCCTATCGATTTCTGCGCAGTCCGCGACTCCGGCGGCACCCCCGGCTCAAAAAGATCCTCCAGCCTATCTTCGAACGTGAACTCTGGCACCCTTGCCGCGATACCGTTGCCTCAGGACTCGCCATTGGGCTATTCGTCTCGATGCTCCCCATCATCGGCCAAATGATCCTCGCTGCCATCGGAGCGGTGAGATTCCGCGCCAATGTGCCCATCGCTACCGCCGCCTGCTGGATCTCCAACCCGATCACCCAATTCCCTATCTGGTTTTCCCAGGAAAGCTTTGGCGACTTCCTGAGACAAGAACTTCGTATCCCGATCCACCCTATTCTTGAGAAGATTCAGATCCCAGTCCCTGAACTCGCTGGTATGGCGGCGACCACCCTGAATGCCGGAAGCTTCATTCTTGGCTTTCTCACAATGGCCTTCCTCCTCTTTCTCCTCGCCTACCCCCTGATCTATCTCCTCTCGGCGATGCTCCCCCGACTCCTACCAAAAACCCCCTACCAACGCGCCAAGGCCAAAGTCATTAAAGCCCGACTCCGTGAGGAAAAGCGGGAAGGTTAGATTCCCTCGCACCCCACTAGTCCGCCATGAAAGCTATCATGGTTCACTTCGTTGAGACTCCTCAACATTTACTCCCCAGATCTCTCTGCCTTCTCATCCTCAGGTCGAAAGGCTGAGAGAAAAAGACACAACGCCGCCACCGAGATACAGGAATCCGCTACATTGAAGGTAGGCCAATGTCCACCGCTCCGAGGGCTGATCTTATCGTAACCGGGAATCTTCACGTCGATAAAATCCACGACATATCCTTTGGACAAGCGGGTAAGGAATGACTTCTCGGCATGTTGCTCCAGGAAAAACCCCTGGAAGAGCCGATCCGTCAGATTCCCCAAAATTCCAGCCACTAAAAGGACTGCTGCAAAGCGAGCCAAGCCATTGGCAAAAGCTCCCTTCTTCCAGAAAATCGTGATCATGACAAGCGCCGCAACCAGCACACAGAGGAACACGTAGGGCGCCCAGGTCGTGCCGTTTCCAATTCCAAATGCCACGCCCTGATTGTGAATCCTCCACCACCAAAGTACGCCGCCAATCACCTCGATCTTCTCATCCGAGGTCGCGAAGAACCCCTCGGCCGGCTCCTTAAAGCGGAAAACCACCCACCACTTAGTAATCTGATCCAGAATGAACAGCGGGAGGCTCACCCAAAAAAAGGCTTTCGGAATTTTATTCATCGCAAAATCAAGCACCCCGCATCAGGGAAATTTTCGCAAGGCTGATGAAAGAATTCACCAACTCTTCCCGGTTCGCCACTTTTAAATCCTCCACTTTCACCGCACGCTCCAGAGTAAATTTCCCGGAGCGGGTCCGGCGCAACGAACTCAGGTGCGAACCACACCCTAGCGTCTGCCCAATATCATGGGCGTAGGTCCGCACGTAAAAACCCTTCGAACAATCGACGGTAAAATCGACTTCTGGAAGCGCCACCCGATCAATCTGATAATTGTTCACAAAAACCGGACGGGGGTCGCGCTTCACGACCTGCCCCTTGCGAGCCAACTTATATAACGGCACGCCGTCCTTCTTAATCGCCGACACCATGGGAGGAATCTGCTCAAAGTTCCCGGTATACTTGTCAAAGGCCGCCTTGAGATCCTCTTTGGTGAATTCAGCCACTTCCTTCTCTTCCTGAATTTCACCTTCCTTGTCCTGGGTCGAAGTCGTCGCACCCAGGGTCAAGGTTCCGACATAGGTCTTATCCTCGCTCATGAGAAGGTCTTGGATTTTAGTGGCCCGATTGATCACGAGCATCAAGAGACCGGTCGCCATGGGATCAAGTGTTCCGCAGTGGCCAATCTTTTTCATATTCAGCTGCCGACGGGCAATCGCCACGACATCATGCGACGTCATATCCGGCGCCTTATCAATCAAGAGCACTCCACTCGGGAGCTCGTTGGATTTTTGCATCATCTAAAATCTAAAGTTGTTCAATCGTCTTGCGGAGTTCCGCAAGCACCTTTTCCTGCGCATCCTCAATCGGTCCCGGCATACGAATTCCCGCCGCAAGAGCATGACCGCCCCCTCCGAATATTCCGCAAATCTCACTCGCGTTCACGCGACCATCTTTCGACCGCATCGAGACGCGAATCTTGCCACCATTTAATTCTTCAAAGAAAACCGCCACCACTACGCCCTTCACGGAACGAATAAAATCGATCATTCCTTCCGTGTCATCGTCAATCAAACCAAGGCGCTCCTTGGTGTCGTTGTGCAGCTCCCACCAAACCAGTTTTTCATCCACACTCCGCTCCAAGGTATTAAGCAGCGAAAGCAAAAGCTCCACTTTGCGATACGGTTGGTTGTCGTAAGTCAGTGAATTAATCTCTCCAACATTCAGGCCGCGAGCGACCAGATCAGCGGCCATTGCATAAGTCCGCTGCGTCGTGCCGGGATACTGAAACGATCCAGTGTCGGTCGAGACCGCGACGTAAATCGAATCCCGGGAAATTTCCGAAATTGGTAAATCAAGAGCAGTGAGAAGATCGTAAATGATCTGCCCCGTTGCGGGACTCTTATCATCGATAAGATTCAAATCACCATAGCCCGGGTTGGAAATGTGGTGATCGATGTTAATGAGCACCTTGGCTCCGGAAATCGCCGCGAGGCTAGCCTCTCCCACCCGGGTATGCGCCGCCGTATCGAGGGTGATCGCAACATCAATTTCCAAGTCTTTCGCTTCGCTGGAAACTTCCACCAATTCCGATCCGCGAAGAAACTCAAGACTCTCGGGACACCCGTCCTCGTTCAGATAGCGCACCTTTTTTCCCAATCCCTCCAAAGCATGCCCAAGGGCCAAAATCGACCCAATGGCGTCGCCATCCGGACGCACATGACTGACCACGGCGAAGGAGTCATACTGGCGCAAAACCTCTCCGATTTCTTCAAAACTGGCATTCCTACTCATGATCTCAACTTCCGCCTGGGATCGCGGGACGGCGATCTTCCCCAGCTTTGCCCAACGATCAAGAACGAACGGAAGGATTACTGCTCTCCCTCTTCGCAGACGACGCTCAAAATAATCGCTTAAGCCAAAGTCAACGTCTCTCTCGCTTAACTACTGGGAGTTCTTCGGTTTTGGCTTCTCAAAAAGATTCTGGGCCCGGTCCATATACTCGTGGATCGGGTCTCCTTTGATTTTTGGTGACCCCTCCAGGCGCTTCTTGAGCTTCAAATACTCTTCAAATTCACCGCTTTCCTCCTGCACAGTCGAGAGGTGATACCAGTCCATCAAGTCCAGCAATTGCTGATAACGTTCTGACTCCGCATCGCGAAAAGTCTGCATTGAGGCGAGCGTTTCATCGGCATTCTTAACCCCCCCCGCACCAAGTTCGGCCAGGAGCTGCAGGTATCCCGCGATCACTTGGCGATAGGTTGGAAAGGAACGATAGCTGAGCTGGACCAACTGATCCGACGAAGCCCGCACGGCTCCCATTCTGGCTTCATCTTCGAGATCCAGCACCTCGGCCCATTCATCCAGCCCCGGCGACTTGTCTGTTTTTCCCTCCCGGGGAATGAGTAAATAAAGGCTACGTTTTAATTCGGCCTCTGTCTCGGCAATCGTCATAGCATCGGCCAGACGTGATTCCGCCATCGCCGCCACCTGCAACATCCACATTCGCTCCAATCCCTTGCGACTGAGATTCACCTCCGAAAAATGATTCTGAATCAGGGAAATCTGCTCCCCCTCAAATGTTCCGACTACCGAAACCAATTGCGCCATTCCTTCTTTCCCCTTCGGTTGCTTCAAAAAAGCTCTCACCAGCGCACAGGTCGATGCCCGGTATAAATCGCGACTCAGCCGGTCCATCTTCTCAACCTCTTTTTGATCCACCAGTTTCTCAACCTCCATCCAGCCACCGCTTTTGAGAAGTGAGCCATAAACACGTCGGTCCATCTTGCCTTCATCCCATTCCAGCGAAGCCATCAATCCATAAAGTAACCAAGCCGGCACTTCCACTTGGGTCGCCCTCTCGCCATCCGGCAGACTTCTCAACCCCCGCTCGATGATAAACATTTCCAGGAGAACCAAGCGTAGCTTTTCCTGATCAAACGACTCCCCCGCCCCCAGTCGCAAATCAACCTGCAAGCGATAGCGGTTCTCATTCTCCGGCAGAGTCAGGAAACTTCTCACGATCCGAGAGGGTGCTTCCCCTTTGGCAGGATGAATCTCAAGCACCACCGGATAAGGCTTCCCCTTGAGCTCCCCGGCAATCGTCGCCATCGATCTCAGAAGGTCCTCCCCTTCCTGCACAATCACCGCACGCAATTTGGAACTTCCTCTGTGCACCACCAACTCCTCACTCTGAGTCGATGCCCTCTGCCCCGTCAGTGGACTGTCCTGCCCCCACAGCAAGCCGCTGAGGCAAAGGAAAATGGCGCAGGAAAATTTCATGGGACGAGTGACTTTCCGGTGCCCGGCGGAACTGCACAAGCGCGGAATTAGTGGGGAAGCGACGCTGATCACAGGAATCGCGCTTTCTTTTTCCCGATCATGCCGTATTGCACTCCCCTCACCTATGAACAAGCTGGACGAAATCATCGCCTACAAGAAACAGGAGATCGAACCCCTCATTCCCCTCACTGGGAAACTCCGGGCCTCCGCTTTGATGAGAAACGACTTCGGCGGCTTTCACGCTGCCCTCGACCGCGGACCCGAGAAACTAGGAGTTATCGCCGAGGTCAAAAAAGCCTCCCCATCAGCTGGCATCATCGATCCCAACTTCAATCCCATCCGCCAGGCCAAGCGCTATATCGACGGCGGCGCGTCCTGCATGTCGATTCTCACCGACGAAAAATACTTCCAGGGGCACCTCTCCCACCTCATGGACATTTCTAAAATCTCGCCGATCCCACTGCTGCGAAAAGACTTCACCGTCCACGAATGCCAGATTTATGAAGCCAGCGTCTCCGGAGCCGATGCCATCCTTCTCATCGTGGCCGCACTCGATAACGACAAACTCCGCAAGCTCTATGACGCCGCCCGCGATGTCCAACTCGACGTCCTCGTCGAAGTCCACGACCTCCCGGAAATGGAACGCGCCATCGATCTGGGTGCCGACCTCATCGGCATCAACAACCGGAATCTCAAGACCATGACAACCGACCTCATCACTACCGAGCAACTCGCCGATGAAGTCCCCGACGATATCCTCCTCGTTTCCGAGTCAGGCTTAAAAAATCCCGCCGACGCCCAACGCGCCCTCGACGCCGGAGTATCCGCCATCCTCATCGGAGAAACCCTCATGCGCGCCGATGATCCCACCCGCGCCATCGAGGAATACCTAGCCCTGCAATCCAACCCGCCCGAGTAATCAGGTCATGACCTTCGATCTCCTCGCCCTCAAGCCCTCCGAGCGATACCGCATCCTCGCCTCCTTCGTCACGCCACGCCCTATCGCCTGGATCACCACGCAGGACTCCGAGGGCAAACTCAACGCCGCCCCCTTTTCCTTTTTCAACGTCTTCGGCTCCAACCCGCCCATCGTCGCCTTCGCGCCGGGAAACAAAAACCGCCACACTCCAAAAGACACCGCGCGCAACATCCGCGAGACCGGCGAATTTATCGTTCACATGGTCGACGAACCACTTGGCGAAGCCATGATCACCACTTCCGCCACCCTGCCTCACGGCGAAAGTGAATTAGACAATCTCCCACTCACCACCCTGCCTTCCGAGAAAATTGCCGTCCCCCGTATCGCCGAGGCCCCCGTCGCGCTCGAATGCACCGAACACTCCACCATCGAAATCGGCTCCAACCGACTCGTAATAGGCATAGTTCATTTTGTGCATATTCGCGATGGACTCACCGACGAGAAAGGCTACCTCAAACATGGAATATTTCACCCTCTGGGCCGCATGGCGTCGCCTGATTGGTATACCCGAACTGGTGATCAATTCAAGATCCCACGCCCCGATTGAAATGATCACCTATCAAACTCTCGGATTGGCCGACGGCACTCCGCGTCTGGAGCGACAGTCCCTTCGAATCGCTCGATTCGCTAAAAAAA
>PBTU01000037.1 GCA_002729295.1 Verrucomicrobiales bacterium
GCCGCGCAGTAAGGAGAACCCCTCAATGCTTGGCCCGGCTCAGTTGAAATGGCTGAAGCAAACGCTCAAGCAGCCGGCTACCTTCAAAGTGCTCTGCACCAACGTGCCCATGACGCCGAAGGTGAAACCCGGCTCAAAGGATACCTGGGATGGCTTTGCCGCCGAGCGCCAAAAGATTTTCCAGTACATCGCTGATCAGAAAATCCCCGGTGTCATCATCCTTGCCGCCGACCGCCATCGTTCCGACGCCTTCAAGATCGACACTGACATTGAGGGTATGTATCCCCTTTACGAATGCCAGTCCTCGCGCCTGACAAATCAGCACGTGCACGGCCTGATCAAGCACTCGCTCTTCGGCTACAACGAGAAGCAATCTTTCGGACGTGTTGATTTTGATCTCAAGGCGGACGATCCGACCTTCAAGTACACCGTCATTAACATCGACGGCAAAACCATCGACTCGCTCGCTATAAAGCGTAGCGAACTGCAACTCAAATAAACGATCGCTCTTTCAACAATGAAACTCACATCCGCCCTTACCATCCTCACCGCGCTCCTTTTTGGGGCGTTCACCTCGCAACCGGTTGGCGAGCTAGTTGCCGTCAACGCGGAAGAAGGCATCGGGTGCGTTCTCCAGCGGACCGACTAGCGGAAACGTTACGGTCATCTGATCAGCGTCTTCAGGATTCTCATCACTTTCCAGCAAAACGCTGTCGTCTAGATCAGCACCCCAATCGATCAGGTCGAAGGAGTAAAAAACAGAGTAGGACGCCGCTCCCGTCTTGGTCCAAGTCAGGGTCACTGTTGGGCCCGGATCTCCGTCGGGATCGTATTCAAGCTCGGTGATGGCAAAGGGAACACTGGGGCCAGTCGAGCCGATGATTGCGAGATTGTCGAACCCGGCATGGTTGCCAGTTTCATCAGCACCTCCGAGTTCACCACCATCAATTTCGAGGCGGTATGTCCCAGGTGCACTCAGCGGAATCGGAGCGGCAAATATCAGCGACACGGGGGTCGGGGATCCGGCGGGAGTGAGAGGTTGGCCATTTGCCACATCAAGAATCGAAGCTGTCCCCACAACAACATTAGAAGGATCGTAGAGGGTAATGGTGAAGTCGGATCTCCGCCCGACGTTTTGAACTCCTCCAGCATTCAGCGACCAATGATCAAAAGTCACCTCCGTCAGGGTCACCGAACTTCCCGCAGCCGCGGTGAGGTTGACGGAAGTCCGCCACCAGGTATTCCCATTGCCGACGTTGATTTGCGGCGCAAATTGATTCTGATTGAAATCGTTCGAGTTAAATAAGTTTTGAGCGTTTCCACTGTCTTGAACAAAGGCTGACATCTCACCCGGATCCTCAACGCCATTGAGAGTCCAGCCCAAATCCGAGGCGGTGTTACCGTTGAGGGTTTGCCCATCAAATGTTGTCGAAGCAATCGTCTCGCCATTAACAAGACTGGCCGAAAGGAAAGCGAGTGCAGCGGAACGGAAGAAACAAATTTTGGAATTCATGGTCAGTGGATCTTTAAGGACGCATCGTAGTTGAATTCCCCGCCTTTTCACAAACTCAAATAATATGAGAATTCGGAGACAATTTAGGCCATCCGCTTTCAGATAGCATCCGAGCTAGAACTCCTTAAATTCCGGAGCGCCGACGACGCAGAAGAGTCAGGAAACCCAAGCCACCGAGCAGGAGAGCAGAGGGCTCGGGAACAGCTGAGACGTCTCCATTGATCGAGAGATTGTTGATCCCGGCGTGGTTACCGGTTTCGTCTAAGCCGCTGAAATCGCCGCCCTTAATGCGCAGGGTGTAGGTTCCCACATCAGTAAGGGCCGTGTCGGCGAGGTCCAGCGTGACCAACGGTTGTCCCGCGACGGTCCCGGCTAACGTGTCGGCAACCGTCACTTCGGCGACCGGGGTGACTGCATTCAAGGGGCTGAACAGGAAAACCGTGTAGTCATTTCGTCGATTGACGTTTTCAGCCTGCCCTCCGTTAACAGAAACCGAGTTGAAGGTCACATCGGTGAGGGTAACGGTCGAACCAGCAGACACGGTCAGTGAAACATCGGTCGTCCAGAAAGTATTGCCGTTGCCCACGTTGATCCCGGGAATGAAAATGTTTTGAACCAAGGCAGTTGCGTTAAACAAGTTTAGCGGGGCAGAACTCGCACTGAAAGCAGGCATATTTCCGGGATCATCAATGCCGTTGAGGACCCATCCCAAATCAGAAGCGGTATTACCGGCAATCGTTTGTCCGTCGAAGGTCGTCGAAGCCACCACGGCAGCGTGGGCGGGAACGCTCATCAGAGCGAGCGCGGAAAGGGAGATGAAGGAGGCTCTTAAATTCATGTTGGAAGGGCGGACAACTTTGTGGCGATAGCAAAATCCACACTCGCCGTTCACGACAAGAAAATTTAGCTCCCAAAGGTGCTCTTTTTTGATCAGGTTTGACCTGATACTCCCTCGATCACTTCGCCCCCGGCCGGAGCAGTTCCGCAGCCTTGCGAAGAATCTCGTCATTTGACTTAAAGGCTTGCTCGACATCCTTGCGGGCCTTCTTTCCCTCGAGAGACACCAAACGTCGCAGGCAGGCAGCCTGATAAAATGGCTGGCCCGTACTTTCTTTGATCAGAGAGCGACAAGCCGTCGCTTCGAGTTCCTTGTTTTCAAACACAGCTAGATCGCGCGCCACCTTTTCATCGACGAGCGCGTGCAGACTGACCAAAGCGGGAGGGCTTTGATCTTTTTCGATCGTCGCGATCACTTCATCGAGCGACTTGCGATTCTCGTTCCCTTCCTTAAACCCGTCACGCAAGGTCCGCAGCTGCGGAAGGTAGGACTTCGCGTTTCCTCCATACCCCTTCAGTGTTTCCCAACGATGAGGAAACCGCATCCCGGAACCCCAATCTTTGAGATCTAGGGAATCAATCGCCAATGGAATGCCCTCCGCGATGCGATATTTCAGCAAGAGACTCAAAGCCTGCTGCCGGGCATCATCGCTGAACATGCGGTAATGAGGCGCGGGCACCGTGATGGCGTCGTAGACTTCCTGGGCCATCGCCGCGAGATCGTCGCGGGTGAAATGCGCAAAGGCATAAGCGGCACCGCCACGAGTCCGACCGCTGGGATCTTTGAGAAGCTTTGCCAAAGCGGGATGTAAAAGCTTGCGATCAACGCCCTCCAAAGGATTTCCATCCTTGGCCAAACCAGGAAGAAGCCCGTCGAAGTAAAGCGGAGCAATGCGACCGGCATCGTATCCCAAACCAAAGGCCATGGCCTGATGAATAGGACGCATCTCGCCGCCTTCTTTTCGATCCAGAATCGCCTGCAAAATCTCCGGCATGACTTTGGCCGCCGGCTTACTGATCCGGGCCAGCGCGTAGCTTGCCGGAATCGCCACGACAGGATCATCGGTGAGAGCTTTCGCAAGTAACTCCACCGCCGCGCCAGCTTTCTCGCCCTGATACCCCAGCGCCGAACACGCTCCGGCCCGCGCTTCCGTGTTGTTGCTTTTAAGCAAGTCGATCAAGCCCGGAACAAAGTCCCCTTCCTTGGTGGCAAGATGCTTGGCAATCCACTCCCGCCCCATCGGCGACCAGCAATCCAACTTGGAAATCAATTCCCCCGCACTCAGCGAGTCGGGATCAGCCAAACGCCAATGTCCCGCTGCGATCGTTTCTGAAATCTCCTCCGCTTTGAACAAGGACTTCTCCCCCATTTCCCTCCCCGTGAGGAAGAGCGCCCGCCGTGGCATCGTCGCGATGAGCACCTGCGCCGCCGTGGGATCGAGAAGCCCCTTGCCGTAGATCCCTCCGAGCGGTTGATACACAAAACGCCCATCCGGCTTTCTCGTCAGGGCATGATACCAATCAATCTCCTTGAGAAAGGCCGTCGCCAATTCCGGACCGCCGCAATGCGCTCCGAGGACATCCCAAAAGTAACTGTAGGAATTTCCGCTGTGGCCATACTCCATGGTATTCGCGAGCGACGCCGTGAGCCGTGAGAAGAAGTGCGTGGCGCTGTCTTTTTTGAGCACACGAAAGGCGACCGCTGCGATGCCATTCTTTCCGTTCCCTGACATTCCGTTACTGCCATTGGCATGAATCTCAAGACTGGGTCGATGAAAGCCATACCCGATCGATCCGTGACCGACGAAGCATTCGAAGAATTCCGAAGCCCGAGCAATGGCGTCATCAATCTCGGGATGCTCGACGCCACATTTCTTGGCAAGAATGAGCGAAAGAAAACACGGAAGCCCGGCTTGATTGAGCGCTCCGTAACCACGGAGGCGGCCGTGAATTTCACCATCATTTGTTACCTTCCACGCGAAGCCGTGTCCCCAGGTTCCCGCGCTACTTTGCCCCATGGAAACCTTAACAGCATACTCGCGGATCGCCGGGAGAACATACTTGTCCCCCGTGGCGAGGTAATACTCGGTGAGAAGCAGGTTGTGATAACCGTATCTCCAAGAGACCAGGCCACCATCGTCCAAGCTAATCTGAAAATCCGGTTTCGCAAAATCAGCGGCGTGGAGATAATTACGCACCAAGGGATGGTATTTTTTCTCACCCGTCGCCAGCAAAGCCAGCGCCTTGTCTCCGAAGCTTCCCCAATCTTTTTGCTCAAGCAAGCGGGCCACCGCCTGATCCAAAATACGGGCGGACTTGGCACACTTGTATGGAGTCGTCGCAGCGACCGTTCCGAGCACGGGCAACTTAACCACAACCGCCTCTTCTTTCCCCTTTCGAAGTTTCGTGCCCTCCAGTTGACGCCAACGAATCAACTTCAACTGGCCGCCTTCTTTCTCCGTCTCTGCATTTACAATCGCCCGGCCCAGGACTTTGCGGGGATCTCCCGAGAATGGCGTTCCGTTGACACCCAGGATCACATCGCCCTCCGCCAGCACTCCCTCCGCCGGACATCCGGGCTCGACTTTGGTGATCAAGATCTGCCGCGCCTCACGGGTCATGGAATTCCGGCTGACATGCATCCAGCCCATCGCTCCGGTCGGCCCGAGGTGAAATTCCCCGATCCGCTCAAAGTCGATTTCCTTCCGCAAGTCCCGCACCGGCCCCGCCAAAGGACGGGGAACCGCCGCCCACACAGAGGTGATCAACAAAAGAAACGTTAGGAGAACTTTCATGGCGCTTCTCTACGTGAGCACCCGCTCATTCTTCCCAAGAATCATCTCCGATCAATCACGAGTAGCGCGCTGTCGATCAACTCGAGTGCTGAGCCGACGCTTTCGTCGACGTAGAAGAGCGCCCAGGCTTCTTTTCCATCTTCACCTTCACGCTTCGGATAGCCCACCAACTCAAGCAGCTGATACGTCGACGGATCGAGGTTATCGATCTCCACCGCATAGACCAGCGAGGCCTGCTCGTCGTCAGCCTGATTGATCTCGATGAGCAATTTGTAGGGCGTGGAGTTTTCCGTATCTGCCGGAAGAATATAGTCTGCCGGATCGAAAGAGCCATTCGGCGTAGGCCCGGAAACGGTATCCGGCTCCTCCCCGGCCTCCGCCTTGGCCTTCTCCCATCCCGCGTGCTTAAACTCCCAGTAGGGCAATCCTTTTCGCTTCGGAGTGAGCAAAGTCTTGATGTGGTACGCTCCCTCGTTTTCCAACCAAATCGCAAGCTGGGGCGGATCTTTCAAATCATAAGCCGACCCCGTTTTGATCCTCAACTCCAAGCGATACTCCGCCCCCGGAGCGTATTGGAAGACCATGCCATCTTCCGACATTTCGAAACGCTCCATTGCCGGCCCGAGGTTTCCGCTCAATCCCAAAAGCGACTTGATTGGCCCCGGTTGAAAAAAGAACAACAGACCAAGAACATTCGTGATCGCCAGGCTCACCCACAAGGCCCGACTACGCAGGTAGCCTTTCATGGCACGCACATTGTTAGAAAGATGAATCCCGATCAGCCCCACGAAGACAAAGCCCATCAGCGCATGCAGTCCCACGACCTCAATCGAGAAGGGCAGCAGAAATGCCAGCACACCCGACACCGCGAGCACCACGAAACTCAACGCGGTCAGCAATGAAGTTATCCTGCGTCGCAGGTTGCCTGTTTCCGTTTTTCTCATCCTGTCAGTTCCTCTGCGGGAGATTGATCTTTGGAAGGTGGGCTTTCAAGCGTTTGATCACGGTGGCATGCTCAGGGAGCGGGTTCTTCGCCGCAAGATTCCTCCATTCATTCGGGTCATGCTTGTGGTCGTAGAGCTCTTCGCTGCCGTCGGCGTAGCGGATGTATCGCCAGCGCCGGTCGCGCAGGGCGTGATTGTTCTGTCCCAGTGTGGAAAGAGCGACATGTTCCCAGGCCGCACGTGGGTTTTCGAGCAATGCCCGTAGACTAACTCCCTCAAGTTTTGCATTCGTGGGCAAACCGCAGAGATCGACGAGCGTCGGATAAAGACTCAGCAACTCGACCGACTGGTCGCACTTCCCTTTGACGCCGTCGGGCACACTGATGATCAGCGGAACCCGCGTGGTCCGCTCCCAGAGGGAAAACTTCGACCAGCGCTGCTTCTCGCCAAGGTGGTAGCCGTGATCCGAAAAGAGAACGATGATCGTGTTCCGGGCATGAGGGCCCTTGTTGAGCGCGTCGAGGATGCGACCCAACTGCTCGTCGGTCCAGCGCACACAGGCGAGGTAGGCGTGCACCGCCTGCTGCCAGCGATTGTTCTCCCGCATCCACTCGTGGGTCGGGATTTTTGGATTACTCAAGGTCACCCTACGGGCGGCATCGGGGAGGTCGCTCCAATCGTTTTCATCGACGAGCGGAAGTTGCACCTCCTTGAAACTTTCGTATACCCGGCGCGGTGGAAAAAAGGGCACGTGTGGTCGATAAAATCCGCAGGAGAGGAAAAACGGCTGCTCATGTTTCGCACCCAGCTGCCCGGCGACCCAGGTGGCGGTGACGTGGTCGGTGAACTTTGTCTCCTCATAATCCTGCGGGCCGAAGTCCCAGGTGCGGTGCCACGTTTTTGGTTTCTTATGCACCATCTGATCGAACCCCTTGCGCCACTGCCCCGGTCGCGGCCCGACGACTTGCGATTGTTCGGGCGTACCGCCGTGGAAAATCTTTCCCGCCGTCAAGGTCTTGTAACCGCTGGCGGCAAAGTGCTTCGGCAGGCTGACATATCCCTTCAGAAACTCGGGCACCTTGGAGACATGATAATGGTTATCGTAAAAACCCGTCGATGAAGGACGCCTCCCCCACAGCAGACTGATCCGCGAGGGGTTGCACATCGTCCCCTGGCAATGCGCATTGGTGAAGAGCATGCCGCGCGCTGCAAGACGATCGATATTCGGGGTCTGTGTTTGCGGGTGACCACCGAGGCAGCCGACCCAGTCGTTGAGATCGTCGACTGCGATGAAGAGCACGTTCGGCGGCTTGGCCCAAACCGCCAACGGCAACGAAATGAATACAAACCAGAATCGTAGAAACCCCTTCATCACCTAAGACTTCTTCCCCGGAACAATCGCGCCATGCTCTTTCAACAAGGCATGGATCTCAGCGAGCGGCACTTTCAACGGAGTAGTCTGTTTCTTCGCAGCCAAACTGGCCGCGGCTCCAGCCGCCTGCCCCATTCCCATGCACGATGCCTGCACGCGTAAGCCCGAATTCGCCAGACGGTCACTGCTGACACATCGGCCCGCCACAATGACGTTCTCACTTCCCTTCGGAACCAGAGCCCGCAAGGGGATCGTGGGCACCTTGCCTCGCTTAAGCGGCTTCGGCTTCACCCCGTTTTTGGTGTGTAGATCGACCGGATAAAACGCATTGGAGACAGCATCCTCAAAAACCCGTCCCGAGGTGTAATCATTCACCGTAATGATGGTCTCGCCTTCGATACGATAGCTCTCGCGAAAGCCCGCCTCGGGCTGTAAATGCATGAGCCGCTTTTTCTCCTTGCGCAGCTTCGTAAGCACCGACTTACGTCCCGTCATATTCGCCTTCGTTACGGTGCGGGAGTTGCTCGAATCCGCCCCATGCACGTAGAGTCGATGCAGTTGACGACGCCCGGGATTATTGGCCTCGCCCAACTGAAATAACATCGACCCCGGCTGGGTCTCTTCTTCGCGAAGGCGGGAAAACCCCATCATCCCCACCACCTCGGCCCCACCGGTACAATCGATGATCTGTTTGCAAATCACCCGACGGCGGGTCCCGAATCCCACGCAATCGACCTGCCAACCGCCCGTTGTTTTTTCGACCGAGGCCGGAAATTCGTGGTATGCAATCGCTACTCCGGCCTGCTCGCATTTCTCCTCTGCAAGGATCGCGTAAAGGAATTGATTCACATAAACCTGATTCATCCAATGTCGCTGCGGAACCTTCGCAAAGTTCGGGAACTTCCCTCCATCCAACTCCACCGCTTCTTTCACCAACTCCCAACCGATCCCTGCGATGACCTGCTTGCCCCAGGCATCAAACAGACCGGGAAAAGAAACCCCTCCGGTCGTGGTCATTCCGCCAAGTTGCGCCCCGCGTTCCACGAGCAAAGTTTTCGCACCAGCTCGGCCCGCCTGGATCGCCGCGACATGTCCAGCCGTTCCTCCACCGACCACCAGCACATCCACCTCATCTCGAATCTCACCCTCCGCCGCCTGTGAAACCGTCTCCGCCGTCACCGATCCTGTTGAGGTAATCGACGCGCCAATCCCCGTCAGCCCTGTGGTTCCCAGCAGTGATTTCTGGAGAAAATTTCTACGGTCCGTTTGTTCATTCATAATATCGGTGCGCTGCAGGACGATACCAAGCTCGCCGAAAAGGTCACAACATTTGATCGCATAAAATTCTCCCCAGCAATCCCCGCGATGACCTCCTTTCCCCTGGCATCAAACAGACCCAAAAAAAACGCCACCCAGTCGAGTCAATCGCCATCCCCAATCCCCTTGCTCCCGGGAGAGAATCCCAAAGGAAGTCCCAACGGTCCGATTTTTTAGGAATAGCAGCTACTTTTTCTTGGCGGTAAGAGTCACGGAAGTCCCAGTGTAGCCGACGATCATTTCAAAATTATTTTTGCCTGGAATTTCGAGCTCTGTGTTTTCGAAACTACCCTTGATCGATTTAGCTTTTAGAATCGTCATAGGCTTCCCGGGTTTGGTTTCGTCCAGCTTCGTCTTCATCGAAAGCGTCCCACCCAAGGTGACCTCCCCATCAATCTCCAACCCCTTGCCTTCGATTGAAATGGTTCCCTTATTGTTGACATCTCCCACGATCTGCCCGTGCCCGCCCAGCGTGGCACCCTCGGCAATATCGATCCAGCGCAGAGTGGAAACCGTTCCACCGTTCAACTTCAGTTGCCCACCTTGGGAAAGACGGATCTCATTACGTCCGATCAAATTGATATTTGATCCAAGCTTCAAAACCTGTTCGGCACCGGAAGAACTTCCGACAATCTCGAGCCCGAGGAATTCAAGATTGGCCTCAGCCTTTGCGACCGCCTTGGACTCTCCCTTATTCTCAATCTTGGCAACCCATGACAGTTGCGGAGCTCCGTCATCAGTGGTGTAAGTCACACCGGCATTGGCGTACTGGTAGTCAGACCAATTATTGGCATCGGAAGTGAGTGCGCCACCTTCCCCCGACCAAGTGTGGTAAGTATTGGCAAATCCATGTCGCTCATCGACCCGCTCACCGAGAAGCAACGCTTTGAGTTCCGTGACGAGGTTTGGATTGGCCCCGGCAAGGTCTGTCTTCTCGCCATGATCGGCTTTGAGATCATAGAGCGCAAATTTTACCGGACCGGCTTTCTTTTTCCTGCCCCTCGCACTGCGAACGAGCTTGTCTTTACCGCGAATAATCGACTGCCCGTTGCCAGCTTCGTGGATAATGAACTCCCGCTGACGTTGAATCCCCTCGCCCGTTAAGGTCGGGGCGATGGACACCCCATCAATTCCAAGCGGCACTTCGGCTCCTGAAAGCTCACAGAAAGTCGGCAGCAAATCAGTCACATCGACGACCTGATCCGAACTGCTCCCTGCTTTGATTTTTTTAGGCCAGCGCATGATGAGCGGAACACGAATGCCCCCTTCATGAATGCTGCCTTTATTCCCAAGCAGTCCGCCATTGGCATCGTAGACCGTATTATTCGCTCCGCCTGGGCCTCCGTTGTCGGACTGAAAAATGACAAGCGTATTGTCGGCGACGGAATCGGACTTGTCGCCATCGCCATTTGGATCTTCGAGCGCAGCTAGGATGTTTCCAAAGTGCGCATCGATCCGCGTCACCATGGCCGCCCACTGCTGGGCTTGCTTCGGGAGATCAGAGAAACCCTCATCGCCCTTGTAGGCCTCATTCCACTTGGGAAGCTTGCTGACTTCGGCGAAGGGAGCGTGCGGGATCTGCGCGGCAAAGAGCCCGAAAAAAGGCTTTCCGTTTTTGCGATAAGCCTTCGCATTGGCCCGCACAAAATCGAGAGCAGCAAAAGCGTAAGCATCGTCGCAGTATCCCGTCTTGGGATAATCCGGATGGCTTTGGTAGGACGGAGACTCGGGATAGTCTTCCCTCCTCGCATACTTCGCCATCGAGTTTGGAATCAACTCCAACCCTCCTACTGCTCCCTTCTGCGCCGGAGCACTCCAAAGCGTGGGTTGGAAGAAAGTGTGCGCACGCACGTGGTGAAGCTCGGTCAAGGCGAACTGATAACCATGTGAAGTCGGCAGGGTCTGGATATTCTCAATCTTCGGATCGACCATATCCTTGGAACCTCCATAGCCCCACTTGCCCCAGTAACCGGTGGTGTAGCCTGCGGCAAACAAAGCGTCGCCCATGAGAATATCGTCGGAACGCATCGCCTTCTTGGCATTGTTCGGATCATTGCGGTCCGCAAAGGTATGACCTTGATGAAATCCCGACTGCTGGGATGACCGCGCCGGAGAACAAACATGACAACCGTAGCCTCTCCGAAAATTCACACCCTTCGCGGCGAGCCGATTGAGATTGGGCGTGCGCACATAGGGCAGGCCTTTCGCCTTGCGCTCCGCCTGTCCGTTGGGCCCGATCGACCCCCAGCCCATGTCATCAACGTAAAAGTAGAGGATGTTCGGTCGCGGGGCGAGGTCTGCGGAATAGAGCGAAGAAACCCCGGCAATGCCGAGAATGAGGGTGAGGAGGAATTTCATCGAAGTGTTGGTCTTGGCTTATTTCTTTTTTGAAGAACCAAAGTCAGGATTCGCTTCCGCTGGAATCGCCGCTTTTGTTTTTACCTGCCAGATTTTCAATTTCGCCAGCAAAGCATTGGCCTTTTCAGGATTGGACTTCGCAAGATCGCTCTTCTCACCAAGATCACTCTCGAGATTGAAGAGCTGCACCGAGTCGCTTTCGAAAAACTGAATAAGCTTCCAATCACCCTCCCGAATGACGCTACACGGCGTCGCCCGCCAATAGTTGTTCTTGGTGCCATGCACCGGAACGACCTGGTTGTATCCCGCGCCCTGCAAGTAGAGCGGGTAGTGCCAGAAGATCGCCCGATCGGCCAATCCATCGTCATTGCCCGAAAGCAAGGGCACCCACGACTTCCCATCGACAGGCTGTTTCTTCGGCAGATCTGCTCCCGCTAATTCCGCAAAAGTTGGCATGATATCGACGCCGGTAATCGACACATTACATTCACTTCCCCCCTTCACCACTTTGGGCCAACTCACGCAGGCCGGCACGCGAATCCCGCCTTCGTAAAAAGCGCCCTTCGCGCCCTTCAGCGGATCACACCAAGTCACCCCTGAATGCCCGCCGTTGTCGGAAATGAACATGACAAGGGTATTCTCGGTGAGTCCGTTTTTTTCGAGCGCCTCACGCACCCGCCCAACGCTATTGTCCACCGCTTCGATCATGGCCGCGTAGGTGGGATTCCATTTCCGGCCCCACTTCCCACCCTCGAGCTTCTTCTCGTATTTCGCCACCACGTCCTTGCGGGCACGAATCGGCGTGTGCACATCCCAATGGCACAGGTAGATGAAGAAGGGATCCTCTTTATTGTCTTTAATAAACTGACAGGCCGCAGTCGTGAGATTCTCCGCGACGTCGATGTTCCCATAAAACTTCTTATCGAGCCCGGCACCCAGTCCGTTGGTATTATTGATATCGAATCCCTGCCCGTCTGGGCCAAGGTGCCATTTGCCAAAGTGAGCTGTCTTGTAACCCACTTTTTTGACAACTTCGGCAACCGAAACCACCGATGGATCGAGCGCACCTTTCGATGGAAATTCACGATCGCCTTTCTTGTCCCCACGACGCGGCACGAGCAACTTCATCTTGGCGCGATCGCCCTTGGCCTTGCCCCCCGGAGTCCACATGGATGTCCGCGGCGTATACATGCCGGTCATGATGCACGCCCGCGAGGGCATGCAGTTCGAAGCACCCGGGTAGGCGGAGTTGAACTGCAGCCCCGAAGCGCAGAGCTCATCGATATTGGGCGTCTCATAAAACTTCGCCCCGTTATACCCAACGTCCGCCCAGCCAAGGTCGTCGGCCATGATGTAAACGATATTTGGACGCGAGGGCTTTTCCGCGAGGAGCGAAGTAGCCGCAGCGATGCTGAGGATGAGTATGGGAAGGAATTTCATGATTAGTTGAATTCAAGGAGTTTGTTCTCACCGCGATTTTCCGACTGGTGAATGGTCACCGGCCAACCGGGAAATTGATTAGAGGCCTTGGTATCGATTATGACCAACCAAAATCCACTCAGCCGGTCGAGTTTCGATTCCGATTTCTCCTGAGCGAAGCGACTGCTCCGAGTCAACCCGAAGAGCGATCCGAGAGCGAAAATTTTGAGACTGAGTCGCCTTGAAAGAGTTTTGATCGTCACTGGTTAATTACTGAACACGGATCCAATCGACCTCAATCGTCGAATCTTTTGGCGCCGAGAAGGAAAGCTGCAATGATTTGATTATTCCAGTCCACGAGTCGCCGAGGGGAATCTCAATCGTCGTAAATTGATCGCTCTTGGAAAATCCTGCTGAGCCGAGAGCTTCGCCGTTCGCCACAACCTTCAATTCAGTCGCGCCGCTGCTTCGCAGACGGAGAGCGAATTTGCCTTTGTTCTTTCCAGCATCGATTTTCAATCCATCGCGGGAAATCGAAGCAACTTCGGTGAGGAGATTAAAATCGAGAAAGCCCTGGCGTCCGGCGATATTGGTGAGGCCTCCATCAGATTCCCACCCCTCGGTCTGCCAGCCACCGCAATCGAATTCAAATTGCAGCTTTCCGTCGCCCGGGTCGCGGCCATTGAACTTTTCCCAGCGGTCGGACAGGCCGTCACCATCGGAATCAGTGCGCACTCTTTCATACTCGGCGTTCACCCCTTTGAAGCGACCATTGCCATTTTGCTCCAACTCGATCTTCGGCTCCTCGCCAGCCCCGAGGTCACCCTTGGCGACCCAGTCGTTGAGAATCTTCCGATGCGAAATAAGCGTATCCTGATACTCTGCGGACTTCGCAAGATTGTTCACCTGTGCCGGGTCCTTGACGATGTCGTAAAGCTCTTCGGCAGGACGTTCACCAAAATAGATCTCGACCAGCTTCGGCGACAGAGTTCCGGCGGCGTAGGCCTCACGCAGGGCATCCAGGAAGTTGCGACCGTCACGGTACTGCGGCTGAAGAAAGACCCGGTCGAGTTTGTAATTTTTGGTGTAACGATATCGGTCGGTGCGGATCGTGCGCACGCGGTCGATGGTGTGGTCGCAGCGGTCGCGGCCGGAACCGACAAACTCACGCGCTTGAAAATCCGGGGCGAACAAATTCTGTCCCTCGATCCACTTCGGATAAGGAATGCCACCCCAACTCAAGGTAGTCGCAGAGACGTCGAGGATCGAAACCAAATCATTGCGGACTTTCTTGGCGGAAGGCACCCACTTTTCAGGTCCCTTAATGATGAGTGGCACATGAAGCCCGGCCTCGGTTGGCATCTGCTTGTGACGCACCAGGTTGTTGGCTCCATGATCTGAAAAATAGACCACGATTGTCGAATCCTCCAATCCGCTCTCCTTGAGAACCGCGAGAATTCCGCCAATTTTGTCATCATCGCTACGAATGGCGTCGCAATGTTGCGCGATAACTTCGCGGTAAAGTTCATTATTGGGGTAGTCAGCCGGAACCACGGCCGAGGCCCGGTCAGTCATGCGATTCTTCGGCCATTTTTTGGTATTCGTCTTACCGCCCTTTAGCTGGATCTGACCAAAGAAGGGTTTGTCCTTAGGCAAGGAATGCCACTTCCCTTTGAGCTTGGGATAGAGTGTCGCTTCCGAGGTGAAGTTGTAGTCGGTCTTGCCAATATTAAAGGTGGTGTAACCAGCCTCCTGCATCAGCTCCGGCAAGGTCTTCATGCCCTTCGGCAAAGGCACCCCGGCCGGACCTCGCCGCGAACGATGTTCGTGGGCCCCAAAGCGAAACTGGTAGGCTCCCACAATGAACGACGAACGACATGCCGAGCAAACCGGAGCAGGGACGTAGGCCCGTTTGAAAAGCGTGCCTTCAGCTGCCAGCTGGTCAACCACCGGCGTCTTCCCCTTGTTGGCCTCGTAGCCATAGCACCCAATCCAAGGCGAGGTATCTTCCTGAACAATCCACAGGATGTTCGGCTTGTCTGCAGCCGAAGAGAAAAGAGAGCTGACGACCAGCGCAATGCCAGACAGGAGAAAAGTGCGTATATTCAGTTTCATGCGAGTAAGACAATAAGGGAGGCTGACCCTACGGAACGACGCGAAGGTTTCTTCAAGGATAATTCAGATTCCAACATCCTATGCCCTAAATTGGAACAACGATCAGTCTGCTGGACAGTTGGGGGAAATTACGAAACTCTCAAAGCCATGATGACCGTCTACATAAAACCCGGCTGCCCCTGGTGCATTGATGTCGAAGCCTATTTGAAACAGAATGGCCACGAATACGAACGGATCGACGTCACCGCCGACCGCGAGGCCTTCGCTAGGATGCACGAGATCTTTGGGCAAACCTCTGCCCCTTCCATGACCGTGGGAAATCTCAAACTCGTCGACTTTGGGGTCGAGGAATTAGTGCCCTTTCTTAAAGAGCATCGCTTGTAGCGGCAACACCGGGTGTTTGAGAATGCGCCTGCTGCGGGAAGTCAAAGGTCAACACGAGCGGTTCAGTTCCCGTATTCTCGATTTCGACGCCGCCGCGATCAAGTGCGGCCTGTGTCAGGAATCCAATTTCGGGATAAAGTTCCCCTAGCTTCATATTCTGGTGATAACGCACTTCGAGTCTTCCAACCCGGCCGCGCCCACCATTTGTATGGAATAGCGCGGGGCTCTCCGGGCAGAAATTGGTCTTGGCGCCGGGCGCAAGGGTGAGACGGAGGATGGAGCACTTCTGGTCGCCAAGGACATCACCGTAAACAATCCACTTTGCATCCACTCCGTCGCCGGCGAATTCATCGGCGGTGATCGCCGGACGCGAATTCTTCTTCACGAAGTCAGGATCCTGATTCGCCTCAAAGTCGAAGGTATCAACGAGGCACTCCCAGTCTTCGTGCCGGTCCTTCGGGTAATCCTCTTCCCGGCAGGCATAAAACGCATCCGCTGCGCCGATGCGGCCGTCAAGCGTTCGGTCCTCGGCGAGGAAATGCTCATCCATCGTCACGTGCAACTCGTGCGTACAAAGGTCCGTCGGTGAATGCAGCACACCATTCGGCATCACGAAGCCGTCATCAAGATGCATCATGGTGTGCGGCGACAGATACCGAACCCCATTATATTCGCCTTCTCCCCAGCGCTTCATGCACTCCAGGAAATCATCCTTCGTGACATAGGGATAGAGCCCCATGGCGGTGGTGTGGTAATGCGACGGATCAACTCCNGGNTTATCGAAGGANTTGATGTCGTAGACTTCCCATTTTGACCAGTGCAGGTGATGCGGGATGGGATTCAGATTATCGAACTTCTTGGACACCACTGGCCAGGTGATCTCACCGAAAAGTGATTCCGAAACGGCCATGATCTTCTCGCCCATGACGGCTGGGGGATTGGCCGTAATCAAATCCTGTAGCGAGATGACTTGCCCGTTCGGCGTGAGGACGTGTGCTTCTCCTTCACGGAATGGCGCCTTTCCCGTGCGGGTATCAATGACTCCGGTCACAATGGGCACGGTGCAGCACATCCAGATTTCATCGAGACCGGTTCCGCCCATGTAGTCCGGATAGTAGGACTTCTCATCCAGGCGAATCCGTTTCCCTGGCGTGCAAAATGTTCGGCCGGCGTAACGGTGCAGAAGTTGCAGCACCCCGTCGTTCTCATTCAGGCAATCATCGAGAATCGAATCCGGTCCAACGCCGGGACCGTCAATCACATCCTGTTGAGGGTATTCGTGTAGTTTATCCGGCAGAATTGACGTCGAGGGAGACATGGGTAGTGGATCTTGGGTAAGGGAAAAAATTACGAGATTTGCAGTCTGGTAGAACAGAACGAGACGGGCCAGGGACTCGCAAGCTGGAAGCGAATGCTGAAGATTGGGGAAGAGAGTGGCAAGAGTGAATGGCAAGACCCTCTCAGCGTGACTACTTCCCATCCCCCCGATATACCACCACAGACTAAGGCGTCGATATTCGGCGGCTGAAAAAGATCTGAACTTCTCGCCACCCTTCGAGAATGGTGCATCCGCGATACCTACGAAAATACCGATCTCTGGTCTGAAGTAAGATGAATCACCAGGAACGAAACTCTCGTTTCAGGATGAGCAGTTTCGGAGAAAATAGCTCCCGGAAGCACTTATTAATTGGAAAAGGCGATAGCGATTAAGGCCATGGGCATTTGATCTTTTAAAAAAATTTCGCGGTTACGCCATCAGATACCAGACGGCATTACCAATCCTTCATGATTGCGCTGGCCTTGTCATTGGGTAGGCTTTCCGACCCTACTCCTTATCTCTCAGATGCGTATCCTCTTTTATTTCCGCCAATACCTCTTCGCGATGTTGGCTCCCATCAGCGCTCTCGCTGCGCCCTACTCGGTCGAGGTTCTCGCGGACAACCCGGTGGCTTTTTATCGGTTCAATGAAACTCCCGGAGCCACCGTGGCACTCGATGCCTCCCCCAACGGAAACCACGCCACTTACGCCGGCACCGTTCTGCCGACGCTCGGAGTCACCGGACTGACCGAGGAAGCTGATAGCGCAGCCGAATTCAGCGGAAGCTCCACAAACAAACCGCGCGTCCTTACTCCGCCTCTTTTCAATCCGGCTCTCACGAGTTTCACCATCGAAGCCCTTTTCAGAACCGACGCCGCGACCCAGCAACCAGTTGTCCAGCAAGATGGCGGTCTGGGACGCACTCTCCTCTTCCTCTCTTCAAATGGCGGGGACATTCGCAGTTTTCTGGGTGGCACAACAAGCAGCAGCGGCACGTCAGCCGTCGTGGGACAAGTTTACCACGGGGCTCTCGTTTTCGATGACCCTACCAACACCTTGACCTGGTATATCGACGGAGTTGCCACCGCGACGGGCACGGTCAACCCGGAGTCAACCAACGGAGGCTTCTTCATCGGCATTCACAAAAACCTTACCAGCAACTATTTCGACGGCGTGATCGATGAGGTTGCCTTTTACACCTATGCCCTCTCAGCCTCGCGCATCGCCGAGCACGTCGCATCAATGGAAACACCGCCCATCCTAAACTCCTTCACCGGCGCTCCGGTAAGCATCCCGATAGGCGGCAACACAACTCTCGCTTGGGAAATTGCCCCCGAGGTCACCGCGCTTTCGATCGACCAAGGCGTCGGCGATGTCCTGCCACTTACGAGCAATGGGATCGGTAACGTCAGTGTCTCCCCGGCAACCACCACGATCTACACCATCACCGCCACCACGCCAAATGGCACCGCAAATGAGACCGTCACGATCTATGTGGACGAGCCGGCCAGCTTCCGCCTCAATGAATTCGCCGCCCAAAATGCCGGACCTTTGGCCGATGAAGACGGAGACGAAACCGATTGGATTGAAATCAAAAACACTGGAAATACTCCGAACGATCTCGCGGGATTCTACCTTACCGACGATCCCACCAATCTCACCAAGTGGCAGTTCCCCTCCACTGCGCTGAACGATGACGAGCTATTGCTGGTCTTTGCCTCCGACAAAGATCGCGCGGTCTCCGGCTCCGAATTACACACCAATTTCAAACTCTCCTCCGGCGGCGAATACCTTGCGCTCGTCGAGCCCGACGGCGTGACCATTCACGATGAATTCGGACCGACCTATCCGCCTCAATACGTTGGTAATTCCTACGGCCGTCTCTCCGATGGCAGCTCGGGATACTTCGCCGAGCCCACTCCGGCCGCGGAAAATGGCACCACTACCTTCAGCGGATTCGTCGAAGAAGAAGTGGTCGCCGACATACCTCGTGGATTCTACGACACTTCATTCCCAGTCGGGCTCAGCACCACTGATCCCACCCTTTCCATCCGTTACACCACGGATGGCTCCCCCCCCACCAACACAAGCGGAACGNTTTANAGCGCGCCGATTNCCATCACCACCACGACCATCCTGCGAGCCGCGGCCTTTCGCNCCGGAGAGACGCCGCGNAAAATCACCACAATCACTTACCTCTTCCTCGACGACGTNATCAACCAACCCGCCTCCCCAACNGGCTATCCNTCCGTCTGGCAACCCGGCANCAGCGCGGACTACGCCATGACTNCCAGCGTCGCTCCGNACCANGACATCNTCGACGCCCTCATGGCTCTCCCNACGGTCTCCGTGGCGATGCCNATCGATGATCTTTTCNACAACAACACCGACCCNGCCATCGGTGGCATTTATGCAAACTCNACCATCGCCNGTGGCTTCGCCTGGGAACGCGCTTGTTCTGCGGAATTCTTNGGCTTCCCCCACGGTCAGGAATTACAAGTCGACTGCGGAATGCGCGTCTTCGGCAATGCCAGCCGCTGGACTTCGCGTCCTAAGCATAACCTGCGCCTCGTCTTTCGCTCCGCCTACGGCCCCTCGGAACTCGAGTTCCCCGTCTTAGGAAACGATGCCTGGCCGGATAAGGTCAACAGCTACCTCCTACGCGGACAAAATGGCGACTCGTGGTTTCACCCGACCTCAGGCCAACGCAACGAAGCGCTTTACATGCGCGATCAACTCGCCCGCAGTTTGCAACTTGCAATGAACCGACCCGCCAACTTTCAGGAGCACGTTCACCTCTACCTCAACGGAATCTATTGGGGTCTCTTCCACACTCTTGACCGCAATGAAGACAACTCGATGGCGCAGCGCTTCGGCGGCGCGGAAGAAGATTGGGACGTCATCAAATCGTCCCGCACCAATGGCATGGAAGCCGTCGACGGCGACATCCTGGCTTGGAATACCATGCTCAATCAAGCCGAAGCCGGGCTCGCCGGAGAGGCCGAGTATGCCGCCATGGAACAACTAATCGATCTCGACAACTTCATCGATTACCTCCTCGTCAATTTCTACAACGGCAATTCGGATTGGGATGACAACAACTTCCAAGCCGCCCGACGTAAAACCGGTGGCGATCGCTGGCGCATTTTTGTTTGGGATTCCGAGCGCACCTTCCTCAGCACCGGAGCCAACAGCACGACCAAAAACTTCGCCAACCGCACCACCCGCCTACACACCAAACTTCGTGACAATGCCGAGTATCGCCTGCGCTTTGCCGACCACGTTCACAAGCACTTCTTCAACGACGGCGTGCTCACCCCAAACAGTGTCGCCAACGAACTCGACAAATGGATCGCCACCCTCGAATCTCCACTCCTCGCCGAGTCCGCCCGCTGGGGAGATGCACAACAGGCCAGTCCAATCGGACTCACGCAATGGCAGACCGAGGTCAATTTCCAAAAGAACACCTACATCCCCGGACGCACCGCCACCGTCCTGAGCCAACTCCAATCACAAAGCCTCTACCCATCGGTTACCGCGCCAAGCTTCAACCAACACGGCGGCAATGTGACCTCGGGATTCCAACTCACCATGACTGCGCCTGCTGGCACGATCTACTACACTCTGGATGGCACTGATCCACGAGATTCCGGCAATACTATCTCAGCCACCGCAATCGCATACGCTCTGGGCAACCCGGTTTCGCTCACAACCTCGGTTCTCGCCAAAGCACGCGCCTTGTCCGGAGGAAGCTGGAGCGCGCTCAACGAAGCGAGCTTCTTCGTCGACACCATTCCCGCCGACAATACCAACCTCGTCGTTTCCGAGCTCAACTATCACCCGCTTAGCGACGACGATGCCGTCGAGTTCATTGAACTGATGAACATCGGCGATGATGCCATCGATCTCCGTGGCGTGGAATTCATTCGCGGCATCACCTTCGACTTCAATCAAAACGACACCCGCCCGATTTCCGCGCTTGCTCCGGGAGAACACATTGTCCTCGTCGGAAAATCCGCTGACTTCTCCACGGAATACCCCGGGATTCCCATCGCCGGAGAATTCATCGGCGACCTCTCCAACACCGGAGAAAACATCACGCTCCTCGCCGCCGACGGAAGCACGATCAAAGACTTCCGATACAACGATAAACTTCCCTGGCCCACCAGTCCCGACGGCGCAGGCTTCACTCTGGTGCTCATCGCACCCGACGAGAATCCCGATCACCAACTCGCCAGCTCCTGGCGACCCAGCAACGCAAGCGGAGGCAATCCGACCACCAGCGACGCCATTTCCTTCACTGGAGATCCCAACACCGATCTCGATTTCGATGGCATGACGGCCCTTCTCGAATACGCCCTTGGCACTGACGACACCGTCCCCAACCTCCCTAACGAAATTTATGAGCTCACCGGTCCGCCGAACGATCTCACCTTCGTGGTCCAACAAAACCTCGGTGCCGATGATGCCATCGTCACCCTGCAAACTTCCCCCGACCTCCAAACCTGGAACAACGCCGACGCTCTTCTCGAACTCAGCGACGAGGAAAACCTTGGCAACGGCAAGGCTCGCTACACCTGGTCCCTCCAAGACTCCGCCGATCCCGGCACCCAACTCTTCGTCCGCATCCGTGTCGAATTAAGATAATTCCCAAAATCAATCTTCGCCCAATGAACACCCGATCCTCCCGCCTTAATCCGAGGCCGGGAGCTCCAATAATTGGCTCCCATCTTGACGAAACTCGCTGCGGACTGGCCGGTTGACAACAAGTGGGTCAGGAAGGCCGCGACCCAATTCTTTCCGCTCTCCTAAAGTAGGCCGACAGCCCATCATGTTGGCTGAATTCACTCAACGGAAAGCCCCTCCGCCTGGACAACATAATCCAAGGCTTCCTCCATCGAAAGCCGCACCGCTGCGGTAGTCCGATGAAGGAACGAGTGGAGTGCAGCATCGGCCGGATTTCTGTCCTCACACTCGCTGCTATATTTTTCGAAGGCTGCAAGTCCCTGTAAAAGACCGGCAAGATGCTGGGGGCATTCACACTCAACGGTCGTTGAAATACGCGCCAATCGCGCAAGTTGCCGAGCAGAAAACAGTCTCTCGGGAATGGGCGCGGACTCGTCAATTCTAGCCAGTGAACTCCGGGGTAGTTCCAGCCCCAGCTTGACAAGGCATTCACGTTTTAGCTGGCGATCACCTAACGGTGCCTTGAGAAGCGTTAAACCGCTGATGGCACAAGCTAAAGCGGTGGCCGTTTTCGAGGTAGAGAACCGATAGAGAAGAATTGTCGCCGAGCAATGCGTACGATTCACGAGATTACGAATCATCGTGACTGTCTCAGGGAAAAGGCTTTCCGTTTCGATGACCAGAAGATCAACCGGCACTAGCTCAGAATCAGCCTCCGCATCTTCAATTGTGTCATACCCGGCAACCGCCACCGCATTGAGAAACTCTTCGTCTTCGGTCAGAGCCGCAACGACCGGACCGATGGTCATGAAGCTCTTGCGAGAAGAGGAATCACTTTCTTCGTCCACAGAAACCAGCTCCTGGTCCCATCGCTCGCTCAATTGGGGCAAACTCAGCCCCGCGACGGTACTAATCGCATGTCCACGATCAGTCAGTTGCTTCATGAGGATGAGTCGCTCGATATCTTCAGCCGAATAGAGCCGCCGGTTGGTGTCAGTCCGCGCAGGAACGACTGCCTGGTGGCGCTTCTCCCACATACGAATGTTGGGCGTCGCCAACCCGGTCCTCTTTGCTACCGCAGCAATCCCGTAGACACCTTGCATTTCCGTTTCCATGTTTCAACCTCCCCGAAAACACGAAAAAGTAAACAAGAAATAAACATTATCGGAACTTTTCTAGTTTTCTCCTAAAAAAGGTTGATCAAAGTGGTAAATGAGTAAATTTAAGTCAAACAATAAACAAACAATGAAAGGGAATTACTCAACAAAAGCAAACATCGCGAGGAGAAATCCAAATTGTGGGGCCAAGATGGCTGAACAAGAGCGCTACCTCCGACTTCTCAGTGCCCTCCTCGGGCAATCATATGCCGAGTCAGTCAAAACGGTCATCACACCCGAAACACTCTCGAT
>PBTU01000038.1 GCA_002729295.1 Verrucomicrobiales bacterium
AATCATTCTACAAAATGAACAGTTCAGCGATGGCTCAGAACAGGGTCCTCGATCTGACTTCACTTCATGAAGATGCCAATGCGCCTTCCTTAAATTTTACGACTGAAGAAAATGGCGGGAAACATCTTTTCATGAATGTGCCGAGAGTGTCTGGCGGGGCGCGTCATTTCCGCTTTGTTTATGAAGTTGAAACCGAGTGGGACGAAATAAAAAACGCGCAGGGCTTGCTTGTCCCTGCGCGCTTTTCAGTGGAGTTGTATTTGTTAAAGTTATTCGGATTTCTCTGCAGGCTTGTCAGCAGATTCTTCGGTGTTCTTTGCCGCAGCTTTCTTTTTCATTTCTGCTAATCTGGGTTTGAAGTTGGCTGCGGAAGTTCCCATCTGGGATTTTGCATCGACTGCGATGATCTCGTCGAGGGCTTTGTCAGCTTCGTCCAATTTCTGCTGGGACATGTAGATGTTGACTTTGTTCGCGAGGATTTCCTGTTTCTCGGCACCTTCGGGATTGTGTTTGGCGATGAAGCTATCGACGGCTTTTATCGCATCTTCAGGTTTTTGAGCCCGCATCGCGGTGCTCAGCTGCTTTTCGAGATCTGATTTTGCAGCACGAAATTTTTGCTCCTTAACAAAACCGGATTCGTCTTTTGGATCGGCCTTTTCGATGGCTTCAATTGTATCCGAGTAATGTTTGTGATGCTGGGGCTGGAGTGTGCCAAGAGCCTCGACAAGAGCTTTGGCTTTGGCGACGCCTTCAAGCTTGTCGGCTTCTTCGAAGCTTTTCATGAGGTCTGTTTTTTTAGCACGAAGCTCGTCGAGGTGCTTCACGTAGGCCTCGGGACCTCCTTTTTGATAACCGGTTTGAGCGTACGGTTTTCCGCTGGCGTCGGTGAGGAGGATCGTCGGGAATCCTCGTGGTTCGTAAGTGCTCTTAAGCTCATCATTTTGCTTAATCGTCTTTTCGTCTAACTTCGATTTGTCCCGTGGGTAATCGAGTTCCACGAGGACGAATTTATCAGCGACGCCTTTCTTGAAGGGATCGTGTTGGAAGACTTCCTCGTTGAGTTTGATGCACCAGCTGCACCAGTCGGAGCCGGTGAAGTCGATGAGGAGGTCTTTGCCCTCTTTGGCGGCTTGGGCCTTGGCTGCTGAGAAGTCGCTGGTCCAGCCTTCTCCGCTGGCAATGCCGAAGGATGAGGCAAGAAGCGAGACGGCTGTAATGAGTGATATTGTTTTCATTTGTTTTGGCGGACGTGAACGTGCCATTTCTCCAAAACCATGCAACTGAATTGATTTTCTTGCGCTTTCGATAGGTGTTCATTTGAATGGCTGGGATGTCATCTCTTGATCGTGCGCGGGAAGTTTTAAGGGAAGTCTTTGGATTCGAAGACTTCCTCGACGGGCAGGAAATGGTGATCGGGGATATCCTCTCGGGACAGGACGGCTCAGTGGTCATGCCGACGGGGGGTGGTAAGTCACTCTGCTACCAACTGCCAGCGCTTTGCCGGGAAGGGGTGACCTTGGTGGTGAGTCCGCTGATCGCGCTGATGAAAGATCAGGTCGATGCGCTGGTTGAGCGGGACGTTGCCGTGACCTTGATTAACTCGACCTTAAGTTGGTCGGAGCAGAAGGAAAGACTGGATGGAATGCGGCGAGGGGATTATCGACTGGTATATATTGCGCCGGAGCGATTTAAGGCCTCTTCGTTTATGGACGCCTTGAAGGATGTTTCCATTGAGATGGTGGCGATTGATGAGGCGCACTGCTTGAGCCAATGGGGACACGATTTCCGGCCGGATTATCTGAGGCTGGGGAGAGCGCTGGAGGCGCTCGGTCATCCCCAGTGTGTGGCTCTTACCGCGACGGCCACGCCAATAGTGCGGGAGGATATTCGGAAGGTGCTGCAACTTCGTGAGCCTTTCGAAAATATTAGCGGCTTTGAGCGGCCGAATCTCAGTTTCACCGTGACGGCGGTGGAGAGGGTGGCGCAGAAATACGCGCGACTGCAAAAGGTGCTGAAGGTGCACAAGACAGGGATCGTTTATTGTGCCACGCGAAAGAAAGTTGATGAAGTGGCCGAGACGATTCATTCCTGGGGGCTGAAGTGTGTCGCCTACCATGGTGGGATGAGCGACCAGGAGCGGGAAGATACGCAAGATACTTTTATTTCCAAAAAGGCGGATATCGCGGTGGCGACGAATGCTTTCGGCATGGGAATCGATCGCTCGGATGTACGTTTCGTAGTACATTTTGAAATCCCGGGTTCGGTGGAGGCTTACTATCAGGAAGCGGGTCGCGCAGGTCGTGACGGGGAAGCGGCTTTTTGTGAGTTGCTCTTCAATTATGCTGATACCAGGACGCAGGAATTTTTCATTGAGGGTGTGAATCCCGGCGCAGGGATGATTCGTGATGTTTATCAATACTTTCTCAATCACGCCGACGAGAATTTTGAGACGCATGAAACTTTGGATCAGATCAAGGAGGNGATCGGGGCTAAGAATGGNATGGCGATNGGGGCGGCGCTGGGATCATTGCTGAGAGGTCGNTGGATCGAGCGCTTCGATGTGCCNGGATCGCGGGCGAAGGGNACGAGGTTNCTCAAGCCGGANGTNNTGGCNNNGGATNTNNTGNTNGATGAAGCGGCGCTGGAGGAGAAGGAACGNCGGGATCGCGAGAAGCTGGAGAAGATGGTCCAGTTTTGCTANGGCAATACCTGCCGTCAGCAGTGGGTCCTAGAGTACTTTGGTGAGATCAACGCGCCGCTGTGCGGAAGTTGCGATGTCTGCCGGGGAGAGGAGAGCAGTGAACGAAGGGCGCCGACCGAGGATGAGGATTTAATTGTGCGCAAATTTCTCAGTGGTGTGGCACGGATGTCACGTCGGACCCCGACGGGTTGGGAAGGCATCTTTGGGCGAGGGCGAATTGTGCAAATGTTGGTGGGGAGCAAGTCGCAGGAAGTGCTGCGCGTGCGATTGCATGAGCTGAAAACCTACGGAATGCTCAAAGAGCAAGGCACCGCTTACCTCAACGCGCTGGCGCGGAGTTTGCACGAAGGTGGCCTGCTGGTGACCAAAATGGGCGAGTATCCTCTCGTGACTCTTACTCAACGTGGCGAGCAAGTGATGTTAGGAAAGACCAGCTACGCTCTTGAGTGGCCGGTACAAGGCGGGGGCTCCAAAGTGTCGGATGATGGCGTGGTTTTGGAGGACTTGGGATTCGATGCGAAGCTTTATGAGCGATTGAAGGACGTCCGGAACCGCATGGCAAAAGCTGAACGCGTGCCGGCCTATGTCATCTTTTCAAATCAAACGTTGGAGCATTTGGCGAGGTTGAGGCCATCGACGAGGGAAGCAGGTTTGCTGGTGAAGGGAATCGGGGAGGCGAAGGCGACTAAATATCTCGAACCGTTTTTGAAAGTGATCCGGGAGGAGGATTAGTTGTTCGCAGTGTCAGTGCTGCATGTCCCGGCAGACTCAGACCTTTTCGAAGGCGGTGAGACCCGGGGTTGGAGGGATACGGCCTGGTCGCCGGAGCTTTCGAGTATCAGGACTTCCTGGCGGGGCAAGCGGATGAGCAGGGAGAGAGTAGTGAGCGAAAGAAAGGAGAGGCGCGACCAGATAGAGGAGAGGAGGGAGGAGAACGGAGCTCGACACCACGCCGAGCAGAATTCCTCCAAGAATGACACCAGGGATCATTTCTCCAATGATTCCGATTCCTTTCATTGGGTGTTTCTCATGGAAACTAAGGCCTCTCTTGCTCCCAGCGGCGGAGTTGTTGAGACAGAGACTTTTCCTTTTTCTTGTCTCTTGGGGCGTCCGCGTATCGCACGGCGTAGTGGTAGTCCAGGAGGTCAGTGGCGAA
Source organism: Verrucomicrobiales bacterium (assembly GCA_002729295.1). Classification (GTDB taxonomy): domain Bacteria; phylum Verrucomicrobiota; class Verrucomicrobiia; order Verrucomicrobiales; family Akkermansiaceae; genus SW10. Next base: position 3,858 of record PBTU01000038.1, read on the forward strand.
GGCCGGGGCAGGGATGAGATCGAGGTGCGTGCGGAGGGTGCGACCGGCGGGCATGGGGTATCCGTGGGCGGAACAGGCTCGTTTGAAAAGGGTGAGGTAGTTAGGGCTGGGTGGAAGGTAATTGGCGGCAGAGCGGGTAGCGGCATCCTTTTCTTTGGGGCGACGGGCAATGACTGCAATGATTAAGGTAACGAGGCCAATGGAGCCAACGCCAAGGGCGGCGTTTTTAAGTGGAGCGAGCGAGCCGACGGTAACGCTCTCGTCCGCCATTTCGTTAAAATCGGTGGGCGATTCTTCATCTTGGTTGGCGACACTCGGGGATCCTTCCCCTCGTGAAATCGGAGTGGTATCGAAGATGACCCAGCCGTGATCTTTGAGATGAATCTCGGTCCAGGCGTGGGCTTCGCGACCGCGGAAGACGTAGAAGTTTTGTCCTTCGTAGTAGCGACCTCCGGACCATCCAAAGGCGACGCGGGAGGGGAACCCCAATGCGCGGGCGAGTAGGGCTCCGGCGCTGGAGAAATGAGCGCAGTAGCCTTTGCGGGATTCGAAGAGAAAGTCTTCGAGTGGATCGCTCCCATCAGGAATGTCGACTTCTAGCGAGTAGGTACAATTTTGCAGGAGGTGGGCGCGGAGTTGTCTTAGTAATTCACGGGGTGACCCGGTGAACGTTGCAGCGAGAGTGTCGAGGCGCTCGCGAAGAAGATCGTCTTTGGGAAGTTGGAGATGCTCGCCTCTGGGGTCGATGGCGGCTTCAAAGGAGGCCGATTGCGGGATGGTTTCGAAGGTTCCTAGAGTGGAAGTGGCCGCATAGCGATGAATGGTCTTGTCTGCGGCGATCGGCGGGAGACGGAAAGTGTCCTCGGCGGTTTCGCGGAGGAAGGGGATTTCGATTGAATTGAGCGTTGGAATGGTGACGGCAAGGCTTCGGCCCTTGGCATTTTCCTGGTGTGAGATTTCGTATTCGACGGTTTTTCCGGATTTTGAATTGAGAGCGATCCGGCCATCTTCGGCGGTGAGAGTGCGGGGAACGGTGACGAGGGGTGACCAAACAGCGTTCTTGTAAGTGGCCAGAGTGAAGATTCTCAGGAAGCGCTGGCTGTTGTTGAGAAGCTTGTAGTCTTCGTCGCTCTTGGGCCAGAGGTAGACTTCCGGACGGTTGGATGGACGAATGCGTCCTTTGCTTTGGAGATGGATTTCGCCTTTTCCGCGCCAGAGCCAGTTGCCTGAGCCGAGTTGATCTCCGGAGCTTTTTTCCGCACCATCACTGGGGCCGGATTCTTCTTCGGTTTTATACCCTTCTGGATGGAGATGGGAATCGAGATCGAGAGCGAGTCTTTCCGCCTTTTCAGGAACAGTGGCGAGGACGAAGAGAAAAAAGCACTTCACGACAAGGAGTGCAACCCCGATAGTGAGGTAGTCGAGCCACCTGGGAGGACGGGCTGATTGGGCCACGGTTCTGGTGGGTTTGTCCCGTGTCCCCCAAATAATGATGCCGATGACGAGGGCGGTGACGGCAAGACAAACTCGAAGAATAGGATGCCATGAGACGGGAGATCCCTGAAGCAAGATGTATCCGGCCGCGACGGCGAGGAACAGGGCTACCGATCTCATAAAGGAAAACATAGGTCTGTCTTCGTTCAGGGCCAATCTTTTGCTTGTGAAATTCTCCGGTCGACTTCCGTAGATTTCAGATCTTATTCATCATGCGATTGTTACTCTCTATTTTACTGACGCCACCTCCCCTGTAGGCTGCATCTGAGTCGATTGTGCTGTATCAATTTAATGAGCCTGTGGGGCATGCCGAAGAGGATCTTTCCTCGTTAGCAGGAGAGTGATATACTCATTTAAAATTCTTTCGATTTCGCGGTTAGTCGTTGAGGGAATCGAAAAAGTTGGGGTATTTGGGAGTCCAGCCGAGGTCGCGGAGCTCCGTGTTTTGGACGGACTTGTGGGTCCATGCGCGTTTGCGGGAGAGCATGCGTTCGCCAGTGGGAGGAAGGGGTTTGTCGAAGTGCTCTGCGAGTCCTTGGTAGCATTCGAGCTGGCTCATCGGTTCGTCGTCGGTGACGTTGTAGATCCCGAAGTGTTGTCCCTTGGAGAGAAAGAGGCAGGCGCTGGCCGCATCTTGGACGTGGATTTGATTTAAGGTGCGGCGGCCGTCTTCTTCGATGACGGCTTCGTCGGCGAGAAACTTGCGAAGCACGACACTGCGCTCAGGGCCGTAAAGTCCGGCGAGACGGGCGGCGGTGTCGACTTGTTTTTCGGCTTCTAAGAGAAGGCGGCTTGTTTCGCGTTCGGGAGAAGTGGGGCTGGTCTCATCGACGGTTTCTCCTTCGGTTTGATGATATACTGAAGTGCTGGAGGTGAAGAGGAGATGGGCTTCCGGGAAGGTCTCTTTAAGGCGGCGGGTGCCGTTGACGAAGATCGCTTGGTAGGCCTTGGGTCCGCCGCGTCCAGAGCTGGCACAGTGGATGATGAGGTCGGGCGTGGGGATTTTATCGCGAAGGCTTTTGATGTCGGATTCCGAGGAAAGGTCGCAGGCGAGAGAGCCATCTCCACCAGATTTTGTCAGAGTGGTGACATGGAAATCAGCGGCGGCCTGGCGGGCGATTTCAGAGCCGAGAAACCCGGCGCCGGCGATGAGGAGATTAGTCATGTGGGGAAGAATAGTAGCTGGCGAGCCCGTCTGCAACGGCATGGGCATATTCGCGATATACCGAGCGACGATTTTTGCCATCGATAAATTTAATGCCTTCGTAGTCGCCGGCCTTGATGCGCTCGATGAAGTCGGTGCTATTCATGACGTAGGGTTCGAGGAAAATGACGGGGCATTGGTAAAGTCGTGTGGCGAGAAGGTTGCGTGCCCAAAGGTAGGCGTTGCTGTTGAGTGGAGTAGAGTAGGGGTGATCGGGACGGTAGGCGTATGGGGGAAGATCGGTGTGGTCCTTGAAAGCCTCGGCGAGGCTGGTGGCGAGGGGGACTTCTTCCTCGATGGTGCCGGAAAGGAGGCGCTGCAGCATTTCGAAGCGTTCATCGTGGTGGGCGATTTCGCTTTTGTGGAAGGCTCCGGGAAGAATGATGTGGAAGTGTTGACCGGGGATGGGGACGGGTGAGTCCGAAGCGTTATAGTGAAGACAGATGACGAGGTCGGGTTTGATCTTTTGATTGATGAGTTCTGCGCGGGCGCGGATTTCAGCGGTGCGGTAGAAGAGTTTGGGGTCGGGGAAATTTTTGGCTCGAAGCTGAGTGACGGGTTCTTCTTTGGTGCGGGTGAGAGTAACGCTCGCGCCGAGATTTTCGAGAAGTGGTTTAAGATACTTTGCGGTGCGGAGAGTCATGGTACCTTCCTCGATGACCGGCGAGTGGAGATAGTTGAGTTTGCGCTTTTCGATTTTTGCAAATTCTCCACCGATGTGCCCGGGGTCTATCGCGATGATGAGACCTTCGAGGGGAAGATTTCTTGAAGGGAGGAGTTCGGATCGTTTTTTCCAATTCCAGATCGAGCCTGGAGGGTTCTTGTCGGATTTGGCAAAGCGGAGGATGAAAGGATCCTCGGCAGTAATGAAAGTGGCCTCGGTGTCGGAGACCTCGATCCATTTTTTCCAGCTGTCGTTCGTGGTATAAATCGTTTCGAGGCGATCGAGGAAGGTATCGCGCGAAATGGTATTCTGGAAGCGGTCCAGATGCGACCAGTCGGGCGAGATGCCGAGTTGAGCCAGGGCGAGCTCGGTGCGGAGGCTGGTTTGAATTGGAGGCGGCAGGGCCTCTTCGCCCTCGCGGGTGAGGAGATATCCGGCGATCAAAAAAACGAGGGCGATCACGATCCAGTGGATTGACGTTGTCTGGCCCCCTTTTGTCATGCTTCACTGATGGAGCGTTGCCGAAGGGCTCGCAACTTCAAAAAAAGTAGTGCCATGATGAAAGTTTTATTTTTGGGAGATGTGGTTGGTTCGCCCGGCCGTGCGGCGGTGATAGGCCAATTGGCGGAGATTAAGAAATCGATGGAGGTGGATTTTATTATCATCAATGGTGAGAATGCCGCCGGAGGGCGGGGGATTACCCCGAAAATCAGTATTGATCTGCTTCGGGCAGGGGCGGCGGTGGTCACAACGGGTGATCATGTTTGGGACCAACGCGATATTTTGGATTATTTTCCGACGGAGCCAAGGCTACTGAGGCCGATCAACTTTCCGGCGGAGGCGCCAGGGAAAGGATCAGTGGTGTTGGAGACGGCGAAAGGGAAAGTGGCGGTATTGAATGCGATGGGGCGGACCTTTATGAATCCGCCGCTGGAAAACCCTTTAACGATGCTGGAAGACGAAATTAAGCGTCTCCGGGGGGAGGAGGGGGTGAAAATGATCGTGGTTGATTTCCATGCCGAGGCCACAAGCGAGAAAATCGCGATGGGACGAGCTCTGGATGGGCTGGCTTCCCTGGTAGTGGGCACCCATACCCACGTTCAGACGGCGGATGAAACGATTTTCCCCAATGGAACGGCCTATTTGACTGATGCTGGGATGTGCGGGCCGGATGTGTCCGTTCTCGGGAGAGAGGTGGATTCGGTAGTTTGGCGGTTTCGGACAGGATTACCGACGCGATTCCCGGTAGCCAAGGGACCAGTGAGGCTTTGTGGCGTGATTGCTGAAATCGACGAAGAGTCCGGCCATTCGGAGCGAATCGAGAGGTTTAATCGTTTAATTGACGAATAATTTGGCAGAGAGGGGTTCCAAATGCCACTTTTCAGCTTGAGAAATCGCTCGGAAACCTCCATTTTACGGGGTTTCTAGCGAAAGAGACATTCTTTTGAAAATACTTTTGACAGAGTGACCGACTTTGATAGCTTCCCGCTCGCTCTGAGCAGCGGGGAGTGGCAGATAGAACCTACAAATGGTCTTGTGTGCGCTTGTCCCAATGCTGATTGCGACTGATAGAGATTTGTAGAAATTGCTTTTGTAGCTCAGGGGTAGAGCGCGTCCTTGGTAAGGACGAGGTCGCGGGTTCAATTCCCGCCAAAAGCTCCAGCAGAAATCTTTAAACGACAAAAACAGCTAAATTAAAACCAACCAGAACAATGGCTAAAGAACAGTTCGAAAGGAATAAGCCTCACGTCAATGTCGGCACCATCGGCCACGTTGACCACGGTAAAACCACCCTCACCGCCGCTATCACCACCGTCCTCGCTGAGAAGTTGGGTGGAGAAGCCAAGGCTTATGACGAAATCGACGCCGCTCCAGAAGAGAAGGCACGTGGAATTACTATTTCAACCGCACACGTTGAATATGAAACCGACACTCGTCACTATGCTCACGTTGACTGCCCAGGTCACGCTGACTACGTGAAGAACATGATTACCGGAGCCGCCCAGATGGACGGAGGTATTCTCGTGGTTTCCGCTGCGGACGGCCCAATGCCCCAGACCCGTGAACATATCCTGCTTGCCCGTCAGGTTGGCGTGCCCGCCCTTGTGGTCTTCCTCAATAAGACCGACCAGGTCGACGACGAAGAGCTTCTTGAGCTCGTCGAGATGGAAGTGCGCGAGTTGCTCAGCATGTATGAATTTCCCGGGGATGACATCCCCATCGTCAAGGGTTCCGCCCTTGGTGCTCTTGAAGGTGACGCCGCCCAGAAGGAGAACATCATCAAGCTCATGGACGCTGTTGACAGCTATATTCCTGAGCCTGAGCGTCCGGTTGATCAGGACTTTCTCATGCCTATTGAGGACGTGTTCTCGATTGAGGGGCGCGGAACCGTTGCTACCGGACGTATTGAGCGTGGCATCATCGAGAAGATGGGTGAAGTTGAGATCGTGGGTATCCGCGACACTCAGAAGACCACTATCACTGACATCGAAATGTTCCGTAAGTTGCTCGACGAGGGTCGTGCAGGGGACAACGTGGGTCTTCTCGTTCGCGGACTTAAGAAGGACGACCTTGAGCGTGGTCAGTGCATCGTTAAGCCTGGTTCTGTGACTCCTCACACCAAGTTTACTGCTGAAGTTTACGTTCTTTCGAAGGATGAAGGTGGACGTCATACTCCATTCTTCAGCAACTACCGTCCACAGTTCTACTTCCGCACAACGGACGTGACTGGTTCTATTTCTCTTCCTGATGGAGTTGAAATGGTGATGCCTGGCGATAACGTCAGCCTCACGATCGAATTGATCACTCCGGTTGCCATGGAGAAATCCATGCGGTTCGCGATTCGTGAAGGCGGCCGCACCGTTGGTGCCGGACGTGTTGGCGATATTCTCGAATAATCACTAAAATCGATAGATTGTTTTCCCGCTCGGGTGACACTCTGTCAGGCTGGTTTTAAATGGGGGCACTCTGCAAGGGGTGCCCCCTCAGTCGCCTCAAAAAACAAATTTCTTAAAGTAAAAGGACAGTAGCTCAATTGGTAGAGTACTGGTTTCCAAAACCAGGTGTTGCGAGTTCGAGTCTCGCCTGTCCTGCCACTCCAGTTCGCAAACATTCAATTTCATGTTCCAAAAAACCTTCAAATTCATCGGTGAGGTCAAAGCCGAGCTCCGCAAAGCATCTTGGCCCTGGGATCCCGATCCAAAAGTTCGTGGATTCAAGAAATTCAAGGAATTGATTGATTCAACTTTGGTCGTGCTTGTTGCCATCATTCTGCTCGCCGCCTACGTCAGCCTCTGGGATCTCATTCATACTCAGGCCGTAACATTTATTGGAGGTCTCGCTAAATAGGCTCCTTCGTCCCGTTCTACCTACCTCTCACTTTTTACTACTCTCATGCCCACCATTCCCGCACCGAAAGATCAATGGTATGTGGTTCACGTTCTCTCCGGTCAGGAGCAGAAGGTGAAGAGCCGCATCGAGCGTCTCGTGGAATCCGAGGAGCTTGGCGACAAGATCTTCAATGTTCTTGTTCCCACCGAATTGGTCTCCGAAGTCCGTGCCGGTAAGAAGACCGAGAGTAAGAAGAAATTCTTCCCTGGGTATGTCATCATCAACATGCACCTTCTGCAGCCCAACAATGAGGTTGTCGAAGATACTTGGTATTTCATGCAGCAACTCGATGGAGCCATCGGATTTGCCGGAGCCAAGAGCCAGCCGATCCCGATGCGTGCTAAGGAAGTGGCCAGTATGCTCAGTCAGATCGAAGAGCGTGAAGGCAGTGTTCGTCCGTCCATCGAATTCGAAGTTGGCGATACCGTCAAGGTCTCCGACGGTCCCTTTGAAAGTCAAAACGGCATCGTGGAGGAAATTGACCCCGAAAAAGGCAAGCTCCGCGTTGCGGTTACTATTTTTGGTCGTTCCACCCCGGTGGAGCTCGAATACTGGCAGGTTGAGAAGGGCTAACTTGTTTCTTTCTTGACTTTATCTCAATAAAACCCACCAAACCTCTCCGCCCGCAGGGCAAAACTTTACCACTCACCTAATATCATGGCTAAGGAAGTAAAATCCGTTCTCAAACTGCAAATTCAGGCAGGACAAGCAAATCCATCACCTCCCGTCGGTCCCGCACTGGGTCAGGCCGGGGTTAATATCATGGGTTTCTGTAAGGAATTCAACGCGGCGACCCAGGCGTCTGCCGGAGATCTCCTTCCGACGATCATTACGGTTTATAGCGACAGCAGCTTCACTTTCGTTACCAAGCAGCCGCCCGCAGCGGTCCTTCTCAAGAAGGCTGCCGGACTTGCTTCCGGTTCCGGTGAACCCAACAAAGTTAAGGTTGGTACGCTATCACGTGCCAAGTTGATGGAAGTCGTCGACCGAAAGATCGTCGACCTCAACACCAATGACCCCGAGCAGGCCGCCAAGATTCTGGCTGGTACCGCCCGCCAGATGGGTCTCGAAATCGAAGCCTGAATTTAATCTCGCCCAACTCTGAAAAGAGGAGGGCAATCAAATAGCAGGAGGGTGGTTTTAATAGGCCATCCGATCGCACTGCCAAAAAGACAATGAGTAATAAAAGAAGTAAACGTTATGCGAAGGCCGCAGCCCTCGTCGAAGAAGGAGAAAAATACTCCCTTGCAGACGCTGCCGCTCTTCTCAAAAAGTTCCCTGCGCCCAAGTTCGACGGAACGGTCACAATCTCTGCCAATCTCGGCGTAGATCCTCGTAAAAGCGACCAGATGGTCCGCGGAAGTGTGGCTCTGCCCCACGGAACCGGTAAGACTGTTCGCGTGATCGTATTCGCCCAGGGCGATGCGGCCAAGGCTGCTGAAGAGGCTGGCGCTGATGAAGTGGGATTTGAAGATCTCATCAAGAAGGTACAAGGTGGATACGTTGATTTCGACGCGGCCATCGCTACTCCTGACGCCATGACGGAGGTGCGTAAGGTTGCTCGGGTTCTCGGACCCCGCGGCCTCATGCCTAACCCAAAGACTGGAACTGTAACCAATGATACCGCCAAGGCTGTCAATGCGGTTAAGGCCGGTCGTATCGACTATAAGATCGACAAGAACGCCAATATCGCTGCCTCCGTTGGGAAGGCTTCCTTCTCTGAAGAGCAGATTGTCGAAAATGCCGGTGCTCTCATCGAGAGTCTCGTGAAAGCCAAACCCGCTTCCGCGAAGGGCAACTACATCGAAAATATCACCATTTCCTCATCGATGCTCCCTGGATTGAGCCTCGATCCATCCATTTATACCACGTCTTAATCTACCGCCATGAACCCAGATAAAAAATATATTCTCGATGAAATCAAGGAGCGCGTGAACGTGTCTCCCTTCGTCTTGGTAGTGGACTACACCGGAGTGACTGTTCCTGAGTTTGACGAACTCCGCGGTCGCCTTTCTGAAGCCGGAGCCGAGTGTCACGTTGCCAAGAATACCTTCATGAAGCGTGTTCTCGCCGACGCCGGACTTCCTGACCTTAGCGAAAGCCTTGTAGGACAGACCGCCTTCATCACCGGAGATTCCGATGTATGTGGTGTGGCCAAAGCTGTTGCCAACTTCACCAAGGAGTTCAATAAGCCCGAAATCAAGGCTGGAATCCTTGATGGATCGGTTCTTGAATCCGCCCAAGTTACCGCACTTGCGAGTCTTCCTTCACGGGAAGTCATGCTTGGAATGCTTCTCTCGACTATCAACGCGCCGGCAACCAAGTTGCTTCGTACAATCAACGAGCCCGCTGGATCGCTGGCCCGTGTCATCAAAGCCAAATTCCCGAACGAAGGCTAAACTCAACAAATTTGAACGGATGGTTTTCCGGTCGGCGATTTATCGAAGAGCGGAATTCCTGAATAACAAAACTGGTTCCTCGTCGATCTTACGGCAGTGAGATTGAAATGTTTAAAAGCCTTGAACGCGACGACACCGACAAAACAATACAATGTCAGACATTACAAAATTAGCAGAAGAGCTCGGTAAGCTTTCCGTTTTGGAAGCAGCCGAATTGGTTAAGAACCTTGAAGAAGAGTGGGGCGTTTCCGCCGCTGCTCCAGTTGCAGCAGTCGCAGCCGGCCCAGCCGCTGACGCAGCTCCAGCTGAAGAGAAGACTGAATTCGACGTGATTCTCGCAGAAGCCGGTGGCAACAAGATTGCTGTGATTAAGGCTGTTCGCGGAGTTGCTTCCGGTCTCGGTCTTGCCGAAGCCAAGAAGCTTGTTGAATCAGCTCCTACTGCTATCGCCGAAGGCCTTGCCAAGGATGCTGCTGAGGAAGCCAAAAAAGCTCTCGAAGAAGCAGGCGCCAAAGTCGAGCTCAAGTAGTCCCTCCGGATTTCACCCCAGTCCCGGTTTCGACCGGGATTGGGCCCGGCCGGAGATCAGCCCGTTTCACCACCTGAAATCAGCTGCTCTCCGTTCGTGCCCGCTCACCGCACACAAACGGAATTGCAATTCCAAACCAAAAAATCTAACACCGGTCCCTGTGGGTCCGGTGTAAATTCCATCCGGATTACACTATGTTGAAGCGCGAATACTTCGGAACCATCGAGGAGGTCATCGAACCTCCAAACCTTATTGAGGTGCAGTCCAAATCCTATGAGGATTTCCTGCAAAAAGACGTCCCTCCCTCCCAGCGGACCGAGACCGGTCTGCAGGCAGTTTTTGAGGAGGTCTTTCCTATTAAAAGCTACGACGAAACCATTGAACTTGGTTTCGTTTCCTATGATATCGAGGATTCGAAGATGACCGCCCTAGATGCCTTACGCACCGGCGAGACTTTCTCCGCAGCCCTCTATGTGACCTTCAATTTGAAGGACGACACCGGAACTAAGAAAGAGCGTGTATACATGGGAGAGCTTCCCATGATGACTCGGCGCGGCACCTTTGTGATCAACGGCGCCGAGCGTGTCATTGTGTCACAGCTCCACCGTTCCCCAGGGATCTGCTTCGAGAAGTCGATACACCTCAACGGAAAAATTCTTCATTCCTTCCGCATCATTCCCGACCGCGGATCGTGGCTTGAGGTTCAGTTCGACACGAACGATCTTGCTTATGTTTACCTGGACCGTCGCCGGCGCCGTCGTAAGTTCCTCGCAACGACCTTCCTTCGTGCTCTCGGATATCCTACCGAGCGCGATTTGGTTTCGAATTTCTACAAGATTCAGAAGCTCAAGATCAGCGATAAGATGGACGAAGAGTCCCTTGCTTCCCTGATGCCTTTCGAGGATATCAAAGATGGTGAGCTTGTGGTGGCCCGCGCCTATGAAGCACTCTCCATCGGAGTGGTTCGCCAGCTTGTTGCCCTCGGTCAGAAGACTGTGGAGGTCATTGATGCCAGCGAAGACGAGATTCTCGTTAAGTCCCTTAAGAAGGACCCTGCATTCGACGAAGAGTCCGCCCTCAAGGACATTTATCGCAAGTTGCGCCCCGGTGATCCACCAACGGCTGCCAATGCCCGCGCTCTTCTGAAGCGTCTCTTCTTTGATCCCAAGAAATACGATCTTACTCGCGTTGGCCGCTACAAAATCAATCAGAAGCTTCGTATCGACGTTGATGCCGGTGAGCGCATCATGGTTGGCCAGGATTTCCTCGCTGCGACCAAGTATCTTCTCAACCTCAAGAAAGGGGAGGGTATCCTCGACGATATCGACCACCTTGGTTCACGCCGTGTTCGTGCTGTTGGTGAGCTTCTTGCCAACCAGTGCCGCGTCGGTCTTGCCCGCACCGAGCGCCTCGTGAAAGAGCGCATGACTCTCTTTGATGTGAACATCGAAGGCATGACGCCGCAGAAGTTGATCAACCCAAAAGCGCTCAGCGCAGTTGTTCGCGACTTCTTCGGTCGGTCCCAGCTTTCGCAGTTCATGGACCAAACCAACCCGCTTGCCGAGTTAACCCACAAGCGCCGTCTTTCGGCTCTTGGACCGGGCGGACTCAACCGTGACCGTGCTGGGTTTGAAGTGCGAGACGTTCACACTTCTCACTATGGACGAATTTGCCCGATTGAGACTCCGGAAGGTCCGAACATCGGACTCATCAACTCGATGTGCACCTATGCTCGTATCAACGAGTTCGGATTCATTGAAACCCCTTACCGTGTCGTTAAGAAGGGTAAGGTCTCGAACACTATTGAGTATCTTACCGCCGACCAGGAAGAGGGATACCTTATTGCTCAGGCGAATAACACCATCGACAAGAAGGGAGCCTTCCTCAACGAGAAAATCACCGCCCGTGAGCGTGGTGAATTTTTGGAAGTTCTTCCCGACCGGGTGGATTACATGGACGTTTCGCCCAAGCAACTCGTTTCGGTGGCCGCCGGACTCATCCCGTTCCTCGAGCACGATGATGCCACCCGCGCGTTAATGGGATCTAACATGCAGCGTCAGGGTGTGCCGCTTCTCGTTTCCGACTCGCCATATATCGGCACCGGACTTGAGGAGAAAGCCGCTCGTGATTCACGCGCTGTGATCGTGGCTGAAGCCGACGGAATCGTCGCGGCTTCCTCCGCCGAATACATCATCACCACCAAGGACGGATCGCTTCCGGTCTCCGATGAACGTTTCCTCTCGGAGCCCGAGTCGATTCGCTCTGCGCCGGACAAGGGAGTCTTTGTCTATCCGCTTCGTAAGTTTATGCGGTCGAACTCCGGTTCATGCATCAATCAGAAGCCTCTCGTCAGGTCGGGTCAAAAGATCAAGAATGGCGATATCATTGCCGATGGTCCGAATACCCAGCACGGTGAACTTGCTCTCGGAGCCAACGTTCTCGTGGCCTTCATGCCATGGAACGGATACAACTTCGAGGATGCCATCGTGATCTCCGAGCGCATGGTGAAAGATGACATCTATACTTCGATTCACATCAGTGAATTCGAGTGTGCCGCTCGTGACACCAAGCTGGGACCTGAAGAAATTACCCGCGACATTCCAAACGTCGGTGAAGAGGCTCTTAAGAACCTCGATCACGACGGAATCGTTCGTATCGGTGCCGAAGTGAAGCCTGGCGATATTCTTATCGGTAAAATCACTCCGAAATCCGAAACGGAACTGGCTCCGGAGGAACGACTCCTTCGTGCCATCTTTGGTGAAAAAGCCGCTGACGTAAAGGACACTGCCCTTCGCGTGCCATCCGGTTGCACCGGGATTGTTCAGGATATCCGAATCACCACTCATGGCGCAGCCCGTCGTAAGGAGATCGAAGGAGATCCAGCCAAGCTCAAGAAGCAACTCAAGAAGATTAACGACGACTACAAGAAGAAGAACGATCTGTTGACCGATCAATTGACCGAGAAGCTCTCCGATATTCTTCTTGGGGAAAAGATTCCTCTCGATGTCGTGAATGCGCAGTCCGGTGAGATTATCATCCCGGCCAACCGCAAGATCACCAAGACTCTCCTTCGCAAGTTGGCGTCGGTCTATGATCACATCGAAATCGATCCTTCTCCAATTCGTAATAAGATTCTCGAAATCATCTCCGGATTCGAAAGCCGCTTCGCGGAACTCGACGGAGACCGTGAACGCCGCCTCGATCAAATTGAGAGTGGTGACGAAGTCGATCCCGGCGTGGTCAAGGAAGTGAAGGTCTTTGTTGCTGCCAAACGCAAGCTTAGCGTTGGTGACAAGATGGCCGGTCGTCACGGAAACAAAGGGGTGGTTGCCGTCATTGTGCCCGAGGCGGACATGCCTTACCTCTCCGACGGAACCCCCGTTGACATCTGCCTCAACCCGCTCGGAGTGCCATCTCGTATGAACGTTGGGCAGGTTCTTGAAACTCATCTTGGTGTCGCCGCGAAAGCGCTTGGCTTCAAGGTCGCGACCCCAATTTTTGACGGTATCCACGAATCAAAGATTTGGGAATACATGAGCGAAGCGAAGAAAGTTGAGGGCTTCACTTGGATTGGTGACGGCAAAGACGGATCAGTCGCTGGTAAGTCGACTCTCTATGACGGACGCACTGGTGATGCCATTCACCAGCCCGTCGTGGTCGGAATCATTTACATGTTGAAGCTTGGGCACCTCGTGGCCGATAAGATTCACGCTCGTGCCGTTGGTCCATACTCACTTGTAACTCAGCAGCCGCTCGGTGGTAAGGCTCAGTATGGTGGTCAGCGATTCGGAGAGATGGAGGTCTGGGCGCTCGAAGCCTACGGCGCCGCTTATACTCTGCAGGAACTTCTCACGGTGAAATCCGATGACGTGCAAGGCCGCACGCGCATTTATGAAGCCATCGTAAAAGGGGACAATCAACTCGAAGCGGGAACTCCTGAGAGTTTCAATGTCTTGATCAAAGAAATGCAGTCACTCGGTTTGGATGTTCGTCCTGGACGATCCGGATCCGAGCCAGGCGCCAGTAACAACGAGGACTTCTCTCTCGATGATCTCACTGTCTAAATCCAACCTAGAGAACATAAAATCCAAACTACTTAAACTGATCTCATGAGTGTTGAAACTAATCTTCGCGAACTTTACGGAGTGGATACCAAGCCGGATCCCTTCGACCAGGTCTCCATTACCGTTGCCAATCCCGAGACCATCCGGTCTTGGTCCCATGGCGAGGTTCTCAATCCTGAAACTATCAACTACCGGACATTCAAGCCGGAAAAAGGCGGGCTCTTTTGCGAGCGGATCTTCGGACCGACCCGCGACTGGGAGTGTGCCTGCGGAAAATACAAGCGTATCAAACACAAGGGCATCGTCTGTGACCGTTGTGGTGTTGAGGTGACCCTCTCTCGGGTTCGTCGTGAGCGCATGGGTCACATCGACCTCGCTGTTCCGGTCTCCCACATTTGGTTTTACAAGTGCATGCCTTCCCGTATCGGTCTTGTCCTCGACATGACCGCGCGTGAACTTGAGCGTGTTATTTACTATGAGGACTACCTCGTCACCGAGCCTGGTAAGACTCCTCTTGAGGCTGGCCAGCTCCTCACTGAGAATGAACTCCGTGACGCCGAGGAAGACTATGGTGACGAAGCCTTCCGCGCCGGAATGGGTGCCGAGGCGATTCGTGATCTCCTGAGCCAGACCGACCTTGAAAAGCTTATTGTTGAGCTTGAAGAGGCCATGGAAGCGACTCGTTCGAAGCAGAACCGCAAGAAGCTGGCTAAGCGCCTCAAGCTCACCCGCGGGTTCCTCTACTCGAACACGCGTCCCGAATGGATGATCATGACGGTTCTTCCTGTCATTCCTCCCGACCTTCGTCCTCTGGTGCCTTTGGAAGGTGGCCGCTTTGCGACTTCCGACCTGAATGATCTCTATCGCCGTGTCATTAACCGGAACAATCGTCTCCGCAACTTGATGCAGTTGAAGACTCCTGAAGTCATTATCCGAAACGAGAAGCGCATGCTACAGGAAGCAGTTGATGCCCTTTTCGACAACGGACGGCACGGACGTGCCGTGACCGGGGCCGGCAACCGTGCTCTTAAGTCGCTTTCCGACATGCTTAAGGGTAAGGGCGGACGTTTCCGTCAGAATCTCCTTGGTAAGCGCGTGGACTACTCAGGTCGTTCCGTGATCGTTATTGGACCTGAGCTCAAGCTCAACCAGTGCGGACTTCCCAAGAAGATGGCGCTGACACTTTTCGAGCCATTCATCATCCGTCGTCTGAAAGAACTGGGCTACTGCCATACTGTTCGTTCAGCCAAGAAGATGATCGACCGCAAGACTACCGAAGTCTGGGACATTCTTGCTGAAGTGACCAAAGGCCATCCGGTGATGCTGAATCGCGCGCCGACCCTTCACCGCTTGTCCATCCAAGCTTTCGAGCCCGTCCTGATTGAGGGATCTGCTATTCGTTTGCATCCGTTGACTTGCGGAGCTTATAATGCTGACTTCGATGGTGACCAGATGGCGGTGCACGTGCCACTTTCGGTCGAATCTCAGATGGAGTGTCGCCAGCTTATGCTTGCGACCAATAACATCTTCTCCCCAGCATCCGGACGTCCCGTGATTACTCCTTCGCAGGATATTATTCTTGGAACTTACTACCTCACCTGGGCCCGAGTTCGCACACCTAAGGAGATCGAAAAGCAAGGTCACTTGAGCCTCTTTGAAAACACCACGGAAGTGGAGTTCGCGATCGCCAACCGCAAGGTGGACTACCACCAGTGTATCCGCGTGCGTAATCCGGACTACGGTAAGGATACTGTCTTTGGTGACAAGGAAGCCAAGATTCTCGAAACCACTCCCGGTCGTGTTCGCTTCAACGAGATCTGGCCCGAAGGAGTTGGCTTCATCAATAATAATGTCGGCAAAGGACAAATCGGAGACATCATTTGGCGCTGCTATCAGTGTGCCGGTGGTCCCGAGACTGTAAAGACCATGGATCGCTTGAAGTCACTTGGCTTTGCTGAAGCGACTCGTTCCGGTTGTTCCATTGGTATCGTCGATATGGTGATTCCCGAGGAGAAGCCCGAGGAACTCAAGAAGGCTTACGCTGAGATTGAGACTGTTTCCAAGCATTACCGTAATGGTGTCATCACCGATGGTGAGCGCTATCAGAAGGTAGTCGACGTTTGGACCCGTGCCTCCGACAACATCGCGAATGCTCTCTATCGTAAGCTTGAATATAATGAAGGTTCCGAGAAAGCCAACCCGCTCTTCATGATGGTTGACTCCGGTGCTCGTGGTAACAAGAACCAGATTAAGCAGCTCTCCGGAATGCGTGGTTTGATGGCCAAACCGTCGGGAGAGATTATCGAACGCCCCATTACTTCGAACTTCCGTGAAGGCCTTTCGGTGTTGGAGTACTTCATCTCCACTCACGGAGCGCGTAAAGGTCTCGCCGATACCGCTCTTAAGACTGCGGACTCCGGATACATGACCCGTAAGTTGGTTGATGTCTCCCAGGACGTGATCATCACCGAACCCGATTGCGGCACCGTAAAAGGGATCACTGTTCACGCGATTTACTCGGGTGACGAGGAAGCCGCTTCACTGCAGTCCCGTATCTTTGGCCGTTCTTCCTGCGAGAAGATTGTTGATCCTGTCACTGGGAAAACTATTGTTAAGATTGGTCAGTTGATGGATGAAGAAATTTCTAAAGCCGTCGAGAACGTCGGTCACGAGCGTCTCAAGATTCGCTCTCCGCTTACTTGCGAATCCGAACGTGGATGTTGCCAAACTTGTTATGGCCTCAATCTAGCGACCGGAAGCCTTGGTAAGATCGGTGAAGCTGTCGGGATCATTGCCGCCCAGTCGATTGGTGAGCCCGGAACGCAGCTCACGATGCGGACATTCCACTCCGGTGGTGTGGCCATCGGTGCCAGTAAGCAGCCCGAGGTGAAGTCCAAGAGCAAGGGTGTCATGTATTTCAAAGATCTTCGCACTGTTGAAGACGTCGAAGGAAACCACGTTGTTCTTAACAAAGGTGGTTCCATCCTCGTCCGCGATGCCGATGGTCTTGAACTCGAATCCTACAATGTTGTGATCGGTTCCTTCATTACTGTCGGAGATGGCGGAAACGTGAAGAAGGGTCAGAAGATTCTGACTTGGGATCCACACTCTGTCCCCATCATTGCTGAAAGCGGTGGTAAGGTTGAGTTCCGCGACATGATTTCTGGAATCACCGTGCAGTCTGAAACAGACAAGCAGACCGGCAAAAAGGGGATGACTGTAACAGAGCACAAAGAAGACCTTCACCCGCAGGTTGTTATCGTTAATGCCAAGTCTGGTGATGTTCTTCATAGCTACTCGATTCCAGTGGGTGCCCGCCTCGCGGTGAAGGATAAGCAGAAGATCGCTGGCGGAACGCAGCTTGCACGAACTCCACGTAAAGTTGCCAAAACCGGTGACATCACCGGCGGTCTTCCTCGGGTTGCCGAACTCTTCGAAGCTCGTCGTCCCAAAGACGCCTGTGTCATTGCCAAGCTCGACGGTGAAATCTCCTTTGGAGGCACTGTCCGCGGTAAGCGTAAGGTCATCGTGACTCACCTCGAATCCGGCGAAACCGCTGATCACCTTGTTCCAATGGGCAAGCATATGATTGTTGGTGAAGGGGATACGGTGTTGCGTGGTGATCAGATTACCGAGGGACCTGTTGCTCCGGAAGACCTTCTTGAGGCATGCGGACCGCAGGCGCTGCAGGAGCACCTCAATAATGAGGTTCAGACCGTTTACCGTTCGCAGGGTGTGGAGATTAATGATAAGCACATTGAGATCATCATCCGTCAAATGCTTCGCAAGGTGAAGATCACTGAGCCGGGCGATACCGAATTCCTTTGGGGTGACCAGATTGAGAAGACGACCTTTAATGCCGAAAACAAGCGTGTCACCTCAGAAGGTGGTAAACCTGCCGAAGCTGAGCCCGTTCTCCTCGGAATCACCAAGGCCTCGATTGAGACGGAATCCTTCATCTCGGCTGCGTCCTTCCAGGACACCACCCGTGTGCTGACTGATGCCGCGACTCTCGGTAAGATTGATACTCTCCGCGGATTCAAGGAGAACGTCATTCTCGGACACCTCATCCCAGCTGGAACCGGGTTCCCTGTTCACAAGAGCTCAGACTTCGAAATGACCGTGGAAGAGCCTGAGCCTGTGAGGGAAGACCCCGAAACACCTGAAGGTGATGAGATTACTCCTCCGTCGGAACTTGCTGATACCCCTCCCGCCGAAGCGTCAGGTGAGTAAGATCAGCCTCTAAGAATTACAAAGCCCCGGTGAGTGTAAACTCCCGGGGCTTTTTCTTTGGAGAGTGAATTGAGGAAATCTCTGGATCGATCAAATTGGCGTGGGCGATGACAAGTTTTCCCATCATGGCGGTGAGAGGGGGTTGGTCAGAGCGCTGGAACGAGGGTGCGGTTAACGTCTTTAGTTCCTCCAATCAGGCCCCTACTTTTTAGTTGTGTAGCACAATTTAGGAACTAAACTTTCAGGTTCATGAAAAGGCTAGTGTTGCTATTCAGTTGCCTGCTTCTAATCGGGTGCGGGGACAAGAAGGAGACAGGTGCGGGGTCAGTTATTGAGAATTCTACGGAGCAGAGTGAAGGCGTGACAACCGCCATCGTGAGTGGAAATGCCATATCTGATCTCCCGACCCTGCCAGAGGAGATCACGAAGGAATTCATCATGGGGCTGTGGGCTAAGCCGCATGACGATCGAAGAATTATAAAGGAGCTTGCGAATGTGCGAGTGTGCGAGGGGGTCTGGAAGGTAGTTGTGACAACTACGGGCCCTGACGAGAGAGAGATGCTTAATACTAATGAGGCTACGATGACCGTGAAGATGGTCGATCGTCGCTTCCAGGTGTGGCAGTATTCAGACAGTCAAAATATTGAATACTCATTCGTTACGTATGACTTTAACGCAAAGAGGTATCGCTGGTGGTGTGTTCTTACCGATGGATTCATCATGGAGTGGTCCGGACAACGCTATTTGCGGGATCTGCTGGAATGGGAAACCGTAAAAGTGCACCAAGGTATTCGGATGACCGTCCGCGAGACCCTTTTGACTGAGGATCGAAGGAAATTGAAGATGGCTGGCGAGATAAAACGAGATGATGAGGTGGTGGCTTACCGGAAGGATGAACTCACGTGGCTTTCCGAATTACCGGAGGAACACAGATTGCCGGAAGTGAAGTGATTGAGAAAGACAAAGAGTCCGCCAAAAGAAAATTCCTAGCAATCAGGACAGGCAGACGCGTTGAATAACGCCCACCGGCCCGCCTAGATGTCAAGACAGACGGACGCGTCAAATATCGGGATATCTTTTCCAAAAAAGAAACCCGCCTTTCGAGCGGGTTTCATAGTAAGAGGCTTGTGGAAAAAGTTTTATTTAAAACAATTTACACTTGCGTGAGCAGATTATGAGTCTGCCTTCTTTTCAGTGGCACCGTAACCGACCTTTTTAAGGGCGGCGACCATGTCGGCAACTTTGACGCCTTTCCCAGCGGTAACGGTGGTGTCAGCATTAGTGCCGGTCTTTTTGCCGACTTTGACTTTGGTGACTCCCTTGACTCCTTTAAGTGCAGCCTGCACTTTTCTAGAACATCCGGATGCTCACCGTAATCCTGTGACGGCCAAAACGGTCGTCTTTTCATCAGCAGCCACAACTTCCGCTTGGGTGGTTGTGGTTGTCACGACTGGAGCGGCAACGGCTCCGGCTGTGAAAGCTGCAAAAGCAGCGATCATTGTGATTGTAGTTTTCATGTTTTCTTTGGTTGCGAGGATGTTGGATTACCCCCCGACAGGCCGCACTAAAACACATTTATCCGGCGTGCACAGTTTTTTTTAGCGATCCGGAACAATGCTTTTGTTTCGTCAAAGACCATTCGGACCCGATAGGAGTGGGTTCCTTCATCTCCTTGAGCCCTGATAGTCAGCAGACTGGTCCCAATGGGGATTGCGTTGTCTCCCACAAGCATCTTTTCACTTGGAACGATTTCCCAGTTCCATAGATCGGTAGCCCATTCAATGATAGGCGCTTCATGGCTTCTGGTCTTGGCGAGGTGAAGTTGGAATCCATTTTCGGAAGGTTCAAAAATGTTCCCGGGCCCATTCCCACAAATGGGGCGCTTTTGAAATCAAAGTCGATGAGCTCTCCCCTGCCAGTGCCGGAGAGAATCGAAGCATGACCGAGCTTACCTTCGAGAGGGAAAATTGTGAATTATAAGGTAAACTTATTCACAAAGTGTTCACCTCGTCAGTTCTGAGTTCAAACTTGTCCGTTCCGTGACATGGTGACGGGGATGTCCGATTCCTTTGTCCATCTTCATTTGCATACCGAGTATTCCACGCTCGATGGAGCCTGCCGGACTAAAGACGTGGCGGCCCGGGCTGCTGAGCTGGGAATGCCAGCGGTGGCGATAACCGACCATGGGAATCTCTATGGAGCGATCTCGTTTTACAAAGCCTGTAAGTCTGCCGGGGTGAAGCCCATTCTGGGATGTGAAATCTATCTCGCACCGGAGGGCATCGAAGACAAAAAGGAAATCCCCGGCCGCAAGCGCGCTTGTCACATGACTCTCTTGGCGGAGAACAACGTTGGTTGGATGAATTTGCAGAAGCTGGTTTCTGTGGGTCATTTGGAGGGTTCCTATTACGGAAAGCCCAGGGTGGATCGCGAACTTCTTCAAAAATTCTCGGAAGGAATCATCTGCCTGAGCGGTTGTATTTCTGGTCCGGTCAATGAGTGGATTCTTCAAGATCAGGAGGATATTGCATGGGAAACTGCGGTGGAACTCGCAGAGATTTATGGGAAAGAAAATTTCTATTTTGAGGTCCACAACCACGGGATGGAACAGCAGGCGAAGTGTAACGAAGTGTTGGTTCGCTTTGCGAAAAAGATGGGCGTGAAGACTGTCGCCGCGAACGATGTTCATTTTCTAAACCGCGATGATCACGAGGCACATGACGTGATGATTTGCATCGGAATCGGACGACTTGTGATCGACGAAAATCGCATGAGATACCCGACTGAAGTCTACTTTAAAACGGCCGAGGAAATGCGTGACCTCTTTGCTGAGATTCCCGGCGCATGCGATGCGACCCTGGAGATTGCCGAGCGATGCAATGTCGAGTTCGTCCTTGATCCGACCTCGTCCGAAAAATATCCCGAATTTCAGCCCGAAGATGGCTCGACTCCGAACGAATTCTTCCGGGCCGAGTGCTATCGGGGTTTGGAAATCCGCTACGGTGAGAGAGCCAAGGAACCCGAGTTGATCGAGCGATTGGACTACGAGATGGGGATTATTACCCAACTCAAGTTTGCTTCGTACTTCCTGATCACAGCGGACTTTATTGTTTGGGCGAAGAACAATAAAATACCGGTCGGGCCCGGCCGGGGATCGGCTGCCGGATCTTTGGTGGCCTACTGCATGTTCATCACCGACATTTGTCCGATGCGCTTCGGACTGCTATTCGAGCGATTCCTTAACCCCGAGCGGGTGAGTCCGCCCGATGTTGATATCGACTTCTGTCAAACCCGTCGCCCCGAGGTCATCGAATATGTCCGTCGCAAGTATGGAGAGCGTTGCGTCTCCCATATCATCACCTACGGCACCTTGGGAGCCAAGTCGGTGATCCGCGACGTCGCACGGGTGATGGGTATTAGCTACGGGGAAGCTGATACCATTTCCAAGATGATCGAGGCTAAGCCCGGAGTGAAACTGGCTGGTGAATATAAGGAGAAAGCCGAGCTGAGGGAATTGATCGAAAGTAGTTCGACCTATGAGCAACTCTGGGAGTATGCCTTGAAGTTGGAGGGCCTAACCAGAAACGTTGGGGTGCATGCGGCGGGGGTGGTAATTGGCGATGGGAATCTCGACGAACACGTTCCGTTGACCCGGGGTAATGAGGGTGAAGTGGTCACCCAGTACGACATGGGAGCGATTACCGATGTGGGATTGCTTAAAATGGACTTCCTTGGCTTGAAAAACATGACTGTGATTCAGGAAGCGGTGGATCACATTCACACGCACACGCCAGACTTTGATATTTACGAAATTTCGCTGGAAGACAAAGCCACCTTTAAGATGCTCAATGCGGGTGAGACGATGGGAGTCTTTCAGTTGGAGAGTGGCGGGATGGTCGAACCCTGCCGTAAGTACGGCATTAACAAGATCGAGGACATTATTGACCTTCTCGCGCTCTATCGTCCTGGTGCGATGCAGTATATCGATCAAATGATCGAGGTGAAAGAAGGGCGCCAGCGGCCCAATTACGAACATCCTCTCCTTGAAGAAATTTGTGGAGACACCTACGGGGTGATGATCTATCAGGAGCAGGTTCAGAATGCCGCCAAGATGCTCGCGGGTTATACTTTGGGTGGTGCGGATATTCTTCGCCGCGCGATGGGTAAAAAGAAGAAGGAGGAGATGGACAAGCAGCGGGAAACTTTCGTGAAAGGGGCGAGGGAGACCAATGATATCGACGCACGCAATGCCAACCTGATTTTCGATAAGATCGCGGGTTTTGCAGGATATGGTTTCAATAAATCACACTCGGCTTGTTACGGATTCATTTCGTATTGGACCGGTTATTTGAAGGCGAATTTTCCGGTGGAATTCATGTCGGGCCTCCTATCGAACGAGATCAACAACACTGATAAAATTGGTGTCTTTGTGAACGAATGCCAGCGGATGAATTTCGAAATTCTTCCACCGGATCTTAATAAGTCACAGTTGCGATTCTCGCCTGAGGAGATTCTGGGGGGAAGGCAGGGAATTCGCTACGGATTAGCGGCGATCAAAAATGTCGGTGCCGGTGCCATGACTATGGCGATCAAGGATCGCGAGGAAAACGGTCCCTTTGAATCACTTGATGATTTTTGCAACCGTCTCGATTCCAAAACGATTAATAAACGCATCCTCGAAAACCTCATTAAGGCCGGCGCCCTCGACTGGACCGGTGAGTCACGCGCCGGGATGACGGCGCGGGTCGAAAAGGTGGTCGCCAGCGCCAGTAGTGCGCAAAAAGACCGGGCCGCGGGGCAGGGCGGTTTATTTGACGCCATGCAATTTGCAGCACCTCCGCCGGTGTCGGATAAGAGTCCGGCGATTGAGGAATGGCCGAAGGACGAGCGATTGGAACACGAAAAGGAACTCCTTGGATTTTACGTTACCGGGCATCCGCTCGATAAGTTTCGCGGCGTCGTCGATTCCGATCGTTTCATCAAGTTTGGCCTCCTCGACGAAGTGGATCTCAGCGACAAGCGGGCTCGTTTTCCCTTCGCGGGAATGATTCGTATGGTGGAGCACAAGACGACCAGAACCGGAAAGCCTTTTGGAGTCGTCCATATCCAGGATTTCACCGGCGACCGCGAAATGGTTTGTTGGTCGGAGTCCTATCTACCGGCGCGTGATGCCGGGCTGATGGAGGCGGGGAAGGTGATTCAATTCAAGGCGCAGGTCAGTGTCGATGATCGGACCGAGCAACGACGCCTGACGGGATCTCAGATCAAGGAGCTGAAATCAAAACGTAAGAAAGTCGGTGGGGCCCTGGAGCTGATTCTCTGGACCGGGCGGAACAATCCGGATGATCTCCAGAAGATCAAAGAGGTTCTTCGCGAGTATCCTGGAAAGGTCCCCGTCTTAATGCACATTCAAAGCGGGGCCGGGAAGCGTGCGACCATTGAGCTGCCCGAAAGTTTCAACGTGAATCTGAATCCGGCTCTCCAGCGTGAACTCGCTGGCTGGATGGGGTAGTGTTACTTCGCTAGGTTGTTGCCCAAATTGATTTGAGGTAGGGACTTTCGGGGAAGTCGTTGGGCATCTCTGCAGAGATCATCCGGAGTGGTTTCGGGCTGGATTTTTCCAATTGGGCTTCGAACTCGTGCGTGCGCATTCCCCGGAAATTTGTGCACGCCAAAATGGTCCCGCCGGGCTCGAGGCAGTCGATGGCCATCTTGAAAAGCCTTCCGTAGTCTTTCTCAACTCGAAAGACCTTTCCGTTGTCGTCGCGGGAGAAGGTCGGAGGATCGAGAACGATGTAGTTAAATCGTCGACCTTGTCTGGCGAATCGTCTGAGCCAGTGGAAGGTGTCGCCCTTGCAGAAATAGTGCCTCTCGACGTCGAGCTGGTTGAGGCGAAAGTTCTCCTTTGCCCAGTCGAGATAGACTTGCGAGAGATCGAGGGTGGTGGTGGTTGCTCCGGTAGCCGCGGCGGCAACCGAGAAAAACCCAGTATAAGAAAAGGTGTTGAGGACAGTTTGGCCGGGTTTGACCATTTTGCGGAGGTGGGCCCGGTTGTCGCGCTGGTCGATGAAGATGCCTTGGGAATATCCGGACTGAAATGAGAGACGGCTGATGAGACCGCTTTCCTTTCCGGTGAAGAATCCCGGGAGCTCAGGGCCGCTCAGATGTTCGGGTGCTTCCTTGAGATGTTGATCCAGCCGCTTCCAATAGAGGGAGGGAGCCAGAGGTGAAAGTTCGTCCATAATTTGCCAGTCCAATCGGCCTTCCTGAGTCGAAATAAGCCAAGCGGGGCCGAAATTCTCGAGANTGATGCCGGGNAGNCCGTCGCCGTCGCCGTCGATGAGNCGCACCAGGTCGGTCTCGTCGGTNANAAGGTGCTCNCGTTTGCCGAGGGCGGTTTGGATCAATTTTTGAAGGCGTGGGTTGGAGTTGGACATTGCGNGGCGGGCTTTTATCATCGCANTAGATATGAGCGATTGGAAATCCCTTTTAGAGCAAGCTGTCAGCAATGGTGAAATCTCTGNCGAGACANCAGGAAATATCGACCTCTATTTGAAGGGAACCTCGTCACCGCTTGGGGAGGCCGCGATTGCCGAACTCGTGACCGCCGGAGAATGGCAGGAAATTGATGACCGCTTCTTCAAAACTCTGGCCTTTGGCACCGGTGGGTTGCGCGGTCGCACGGTCGGACGCGTCATCACCAAGGCCGAAGAGGGCGAAGGCGGCCCGCTCGATCGCCCCGAGCATCCTTGCGTCGGAACCGCCACCATGAATTTTTTCAATCTGAAGCGCGCGATGGTTGGTTATGTGAGCTACATTCGCGATGCCCACCAAGGTGAAGGGCGGGCTTCCTTTGTGATCGGACACGACACCCGGCATTTCTCCCGAGACTTTGCCGAGACCTGCGCCAAGGTGGCCACCGATCTTGGTTGCGACGCCTATCTCTTCAAAGGGCCACGTGCCACTCCGGAAATTTCCTTCGCGATTCGTCATCTTCGCGCGGCCGGTGGAGTGTGTCTTACTGCGAGCCACAATCCCTCGCACGATAATGGCTTCAAAGCCTACATCTCCGACGGCGGCCAAATCGTGGAGCCTGAAGCAAGCGGGATCATCGCCCGCGTGAATGAATTGGAAACCGAGGACTACGAGCCGGTGGATGCTCCCGGAACGCTTACTGCGCTCGGTGAGGATATGGATAGCGTATACATGGATAAAGTTCGCAGCTGCCTCCTTCGCCCGGATCTTTTGGAAGGACGAAAGGCCAAAGTTGTTTATACCAACCTTCATGGCACGGGCGGCGTGATCATCGTGCCAATGCTGCGTGAGTTGGGTTTCGAAGTGATCACTGTTCCCGAGCAGGACACGCAAGACGGGAGGTTCCCAACGGTGGAATCGCCTAATCCGGAAAATGGCCCCGCTCTCGCGATGGGCATCAAGCTCGCCGAAGAGGTAGGCGCGGATGCGGTCATCGGAACCGACCCCGACTGCGACCGTATGGGCGTGGCGGTTCGGAATGGTGATGGAGAAATGGAATTGCTGACCGGAAACCAAATCGGTTCCCTTATCGGATGGTATCGCATTAAGACGATGTTCGACCTGGGCTGGCTCACTGAGAGCAACCGCA
Organism: Verrucomicrobiales bacterium; assembly: GCA_002729295.1. Taxonomy (GTDB): domain Bacteria; phylum Verrucomicrobiota; class Verrucomicrobiia; order Verrucomicrobiales; family Akkermansiaceae; genus SW10. The sequence goes on from PBTU01000038.1 coordinate 29,459, forward strand.
GTCGCGCGGTGATGGTGAAGACCTTGGTGACGACGGAACTTCAAGACACCGTGGCCCATCACTTCGGGATCAATGTGGTGAATACCCTTACCGGATTTAAATACATCGGTGAGAAGCTCAAGAAATACGAGGAAGCCATTCCGGCCGACAAGAAAGGGGACTACCGCAGCCTTTCAGAAGAAGAGAGTCGCAAGCTGCGTCTCGAATATTCCAAGTTCTTTGTCTTCGGCGGGGAGGAAAGCTACGGATACCTTGGAGCGGATTTTGTGCGCGATAAGGATGGGAACGCCTCGGCTCTCATGTTCGCGGAACTGGCGGCATACGCCATGAGTGAAGGCACGACCATCGCCGGTTTGCGCGACCAGGTTTGGGGAGAGTTTGGAGTGCATCTCGAAATGGGGAAATCACTCGTGATGGAAGGCGGCGAAGGCGCGCGCAAGATCGCGGCCCTTGTCGAATCCTACAGCACAAATCCTCCGGCCGAGGTGGATGGTTCCGCAGCTGTCGGCGTGCGGGACTATGCCAAGGGTGGGTTTTACGACGAAGAGGGAGATGAAATTCCCGAGGCTGCGATGCTCTTTGTCGATCTTGAGGATGGTCGCCGCCTTGCGGTGCGTCCTTCGGGAACTGAACCCAAAATCAAATATTACCTCTTCGGAAAAGGAGATTCCCGCGAGGCCGTTTCGGCTTCCCTGGAGAACCTCTGGACCTGGCTTGAAAAAGACGCCTACGAGCGGATGGGCTAATGAAGAAGTATCTTCGACCTGGACTGGCGGTGGGGAGCGGTGCGCTTCTCGCGCTGTGCTTTCCTCCCTTTAACTTGGGTTGGATCGTCTGGGGGTGGATGTGGATCCTGCTTCCCCTTCTATGGACGAGCAGGTCCGAGAAGAAACGACGGGCGGGCTTTGGAATTGGCTTTCTCAGCGGGCTGGGATTCTGGCTTATCAATCTCAAATGGATCTGGACCGTGACCGGATTGGGCGCGGTCACAATGGCGCTCTACCTTGCGATTTACTTCGGAATTTTCGGCGCCTTTGCCGCCAACTCGGCCAACCCCTGGCGCAAGGAGGTTAAGGTTGCTACGGATATTCCTGCGCGCTTCCGAGAGATGTGGCGGAGCCTTGGCTACGCCGCGATGCTCGGCAGTTGGTGGTGTGGCATGGAATGGATCCGTGGCTGGATGCTCACGGGGTTCGGATGGAATGGCCTGGGCGTGGCCTTCCATAACAATCTCATTATGGCTCAGAATGCCGAGTTCGTGGGCGTCTACGGACTGTCATTCCTGCCCGTCTTTTTTAGCGCAGTCGCAGTCCAGGTGGGACGACGTTTTTATCTTCAAGCAAAAGAGCAGTCGGTGAAATTGCTTCACTGGGATTTCGCGACCGCGATGTTAGTGATCATGGGATCATTTACGGTGGGATCGGTTCGGTTTAGTCACGCCGGTAGTGGCGAGCAAATCGAAGCCAAGGTGTTGTTGGCTCAGCAAAATATTCCGCAGACTGCGGGGAAGGTGGAGTGGCCCCGTGAGGAGATTCTTGGAGGCTTTACTGACCTGGTCAGTGGTGCTTTGGCGGACCTTGATGCGCAGACCCATGCGGATCTGAAGGCCACGTCCGCAGAGGGGAGTGAGACTCCGGTGGTGATTCGCAAGCCGGATTGGGTCATTTGGCCCGAGGCAACTTTGGTTGATCGGTTCTTCATTCTGGAAGATGGATCCCGTGTACCCGAGACGATGACGCTTTCTGATCTGCTTGATGACATTCGAGAAATGGGAGATTTCACCTTCATTGCGGGAGCCAATGAAGTGGAGGGATATGTTGAAGGAAGATATGTTCATCGTGTTGAGCACGGCCGATATTGGAACTCCATGATCACTCTGGATTCGGAGAGGAATCTTGAGACCTACCGAAAGCATCACCTGGTGATTTTTGGAGAGCTGATCCCTGATGTGCTCTATCTTCGTGAACTCTATGCGAAAGTGGCCGGGGTGCCATTCATCGATAGTTTTTCCTCCGGCGAAAGCCATGAACCGCTAGACCTCAAAGTGGGTGAGGAAACCGTGCAGGCGATTCCCTCGATTTGTTTCGAAGACACCGTGGGCCGCCTGACGCGCAAGTCGGTGCGGGCCGATCCACAGGTGATCGTCAATATCACCAATGACGGATGGTTCAAGCAAAGCGAGGGCGCGGCCCAGCATTTTGCCAATGCCCGTTTCCGTTGTATCGAACTGCGGCGTCCAATGGTCCGGTGTGCCAATTCCGGGGTGGGCGGGGTGATTTCTGTAACTGGCTCGACTCTTGATCCTTTTACGCGGGAGGATCGCCGTTTGGTGGACGACTCCGAGAGTCATTTTACGAGAGGGACCCTTTTTGCCTCGGTGTGGATTCCCTGTGAGTCAGGCTTTACCCTTTATGCCTTGTGGGGCGATTGGTTTGCGGTAGTTGGCCTGGCGCTGAGTTTCCTGGCCGGAATCGCGCTTCGCTTGCGAAAGTCCTGAGTCTTTGTTAATCGTTACCCCTGTGCAAAGCGACCTCCGCGCCGTCCTGCAGTATGTTCCGTCTTTCCGGGGAAAGATCTTCGTGCTGGTGGTTGATGCTGCCTCAATGACTGAGCTCGCTCTGGCTGAAGCCTTGCTCGATCTCACCGCGCTGCAGCAAGTCGGGGTGCAATTGGTGCTCGTATCGGTAGGCAGTGGGGAAGCGGAACTGGAGCAACGCCTTATCGATGGGGAAATCAAGTGGCAGATCTCGTCGCTGAATCATGAGGAAGCGGAGGCGATTTTGAATCGCGGGCAGCTGGCCTTTGTTGAAGCCCCGGGCATGGATGGTTTGTCTGATAAATTGGTGGATTTCGCCAGTGCAGTGGAAGCTGCTAAATTGATCGTGATGTTGCCCAGTGCACTTGCGGGAATCCATGCCATTTCGCGTGAGAATGCCGCCGCCTGGGATGGCAACGATGCCAGCTTGTTTCAATCTGCTGCGGAAGCTTGTGAGCGGGGAATTCCGCGGGTGCATCTTTTGGATCAGACTCATCAGGGAGTCCTGATGGACGAGCTCTTTTCCAACGAAGGCGTCGGGGTGATGGTGCACGCCGATGACTACCTGACGGTCCGCCCGATTGAACTGGAGGACATTCCCGAATTACTCGCGATGGTCGGACGCTCGATGCGTGACGCGCATCTGGTGCCGCGGTCCTATGAGGAGATCGAATCCGGGCTGGGCGATTTCCTGGTGCTCTCCGTGGATGATAATGTCGTGGGCTGTGTCGCGCTGCATCCCTCCGACTCTCCAGATTGCGCTGAAGTGGCCTGTCTCTACGTGAAGCAAAACCACGGCGGTTTGGGATACGGCCAACTCCTTGTCACAGCTGCGGAGGAACGGGCCAAGGCGCGAGGTATTTCCTGGGTCTTTGCGTTAAGCAATCGGGCCGCAGATTACTTTACCGAATCCTTGGGTTACGAAGTCATTCCCGTGTCAGAAATTCCGCAGGCACGGCAGGAGAGGCTGAACGAAAGTGGCAGGGAATCCATCGTGATTCGTAAATTTGTAAACAAGTGATCTCACCAGCATGGCGACAAGTCACCTTTTTTTGCGCTTCGCAGCAAAAAAGCCGCCATTGGCCCACGGCGGCTGAGGCGGCGTCGGCAAAAAAAATTTCATGAAAGCACTTCTCTTAGCCGTTCGCATCGCTCTCTTGTTCGCTTTGCATCAGGTTCAGGGGGAGGAACGAGTCATTCACGAGGCCGACATTTGTGTCTACGGCGGCACCGCCAGCGGCGTCATGGCGGCCCTGGCTGCGAGGAAAGAGGGAGCGAAAATCATTCTCATCGAGCCCAGTCGCTGGCTCGGCGGCATGACTGGTGGAGGGATCAACCATTTGGACTGGGGCAAAGGCAACACCGTGGGCGGCTCGACCTACAAGCTCCTGATGGAGGGGGTAAAGGTACGGGAACAGAAGCATCATGGCGGGCATGCCGTCCTGGGCATCGGCAACAAAGAATACCGGGAGCGCTTCAAGAAAGTGCTGGAGGAGCGCGGCATCACCGTGATCCATGAGCACCGCCTTGGCAAAGTCCGGGTCGGGGACGCCATCATTGCCGCGCCGACACGCCAGCAGCCGATCGCCATGGGTGAAGACACCGCCCCGAGGGGCAAGGCGCCATCCATTCGGTCCATCACCCTCGACTATGCCCCTTTCGACAAGACCGGCTGCCCCATTTCCGAACCGAAGAAGCGCAACGCCATCACGGTCTCCGCGAAGGTGTTCATCGATTGTTCCTACGAAGGCGATGTGCTCGGGATGAGCGGGGCCAGCTACACCTGGGGCCGTGAGTCGCGGGAGCACTACGGCGAATCGCTTGCTGGAGTGCGTCCGAGTCTGTGGCTCCACGACATCGACCCCTACGTCGAGCCGGGGAACCCGGAGAGTGGCGTGCTTCCTTTTGTTCAGGACCGCAAGATCGGCCCTTTGGGCAGCGCTGATGACTTAACGATGGGCTACTGTTTCCGTTACGAGTTCGACGGGAGCGGCAAGGGCATCCCGGTTCCAGAGCCGACGAATTACGACCCTACCGAGTTTGAGATCTACCGCCGGGCCATCCGCAATGGGGTCGACATCTTCTCCAATCGGCACATGAGAACGTCGCTCAAGAAGTTCTCGGTGCACAAAAGAGGGCCATTCGTTGGAGGCGCCCAACTCAATCGAAACGTGATGGCATCCACGGTGCATGGAATCAACGATGACTACCCGAATGGCGACTGGGCCACGCGCTCGCGGATCTGGAAGTTCCATCAAGAGTTCCTGTGCAAGTCGATTCACTTCGCCAAAACGGATTCCACGGCACCGGAAAGCATGAAGCGTTCTGCGAGCCGGATTTCCTTCCGCAAGGGAGTGTTCGACGAAACCGGCGGCTGGCCACACCAGTTGTACATTCGCCAGGCCCGCCGAATGGTGTCGTCCTACGTCGTCAGTCAGAATGACCTCGAAGGAAAAACTGATCCGCCGCACACCGTTGGCCTTGCCGCCTATGGCGTCGATGACTTCCCGTATACCACCATTGCGCAGGATGGCAAAATCGCGGTGCAGGGCGGAGGCTTTTCCATCATTTACCTTGATGACGGGAAATACAACGGCAGCTACAAGATCCCCTACGAAGCCATCGTGCCGCGCAAGGGAGAGTGCGACAATCTGATTGTCCCCGTCTGCGTTTCGGCCAGCCACATCGCCTTCACCTCACTTCGCATGGAGCCGGTCTGGATGGTTCTCGGCGAATCCGCGGGCGTGGCCGCCACCATGGCGATGAATGCCAAGATCCCCGTGCAAGAGGTTCCTTACCCGGATCTGCGCAAGAAGCTCGACGCTTTGGGCCAGACTTTGGACCGGATCCCGCCCCAAGCACCGAAAGCCGCAAAGGCACCTCAGCAGCAGGCCGGCTGGAAGTCTCAGGCCGAATGGGACCAGCAGAAGCAGGGGTGGGAGTGGTTGTTCCCGCATATCGACACCGACTCCGACGGCCAAATTTCGGCCAAAGAGTACTACGCCTTCCAGAAATTCAAATCGGAGCAGGATGATTGGGAGAAAGCCCTCAGGAAGACAGGAGTCCGAAAGCCTCAAAAAAAGTGACCGGGGACTAATCGGACAACCTACCGGAAGAGCACGAGCATCATACCGATGTCCGGAACGAGATGAGGAGGATTTTAGAGGTGATCGATGGGGAATGAAACAGGCCAACAAGGCGTTGCAGGCAACGTCGCTCCGCGCCTTACCTGACCTTCGACGTTAACCCAATGAAATATCTATTTCTTAGCTTCTTCCTCGCCACTTCCCATCTTTATGGGCTCGACGCCGAAGCGATCAATGGAAATCGAGCAGATCGAAACTGACGAGGTGGAGTCGGGTTTTTCCTTTGGAGTGGCACCTGCGCGGAGATCTATCATTTGATCAGCATCACGGATTTAAAGGTGTGAGCTTCGGAACAAGTCAGTCTCCGGAAAGTGATCCAGACGTCGAATGCCTTTGAAAATCTGTTGATACTTAGGGTGGAGAGGGCCCGGTATCCGGGCGCGAAGGGAATTGGTTCGAAATAGGATTAGCTAGGACGTGAGTCCAAGCTCCGTAGCCTAAGCGAGATCGTTACGATGAAGCTCTCGTGATTGTCCCTGTTCGTTGGTTTGCCAAATTTTTCCGGTCTCAACGTCGAGAGCGCTGAGCCAACCTCCGCCGTAGGCGCAGGTGTCGAGGCAGATTGCGTAACCGAGATCGGTGGGGAGGTCGCCTTGAATGGTGTGGCCGCAGACGACAGTCTTACCGGATTGGTGGGGCTGTTGTCTATGGAAGCGCCGGTAGTAGTAGGTTTCCTGATCTTGTGAGCCGACCGGGATGTTCTCTTCGATTCCGGCATGAACGAAGATGTGCTCTTTTAATTCATGATAAAGCTCAGCGGAGCGAATGAAGTTCCAGTGCCCTTTTGGGACGTCGTCAAATCCTCCGCCGTAGGAATCGAGGGTGTCTTGTCCACCGCAGAGCCCGCTGAGAAACCGGCTACGATCCTGGCTCGTTTCTAGAGCGCGGATCATTTGGATTTCATGATTTCCCATGAGGTGAATGAAGTTGTGGGTTTTCTTGAGGGAGAGGAGCTCATCGATCACCCCTTTGGAATCGGGGCCACGGTCGACGTAGTCTCCGAGAGTGACGATGAGGTCATCGGGAGTCGGTTGAATGACATCGAGCATGGTCCTGAGTGAAGTTAGGCATCCGTGAATATCTCCAATGGCGAGTCGCATGATGCTAATGCTCGGAGTTGGAATGGGATCTGGAAAGAGCAATATTTTGAGACTATGATTCAGATCAAAACGGGGGCATGATCCCGGGGTGAATGTGTATTTGACTCAACAGGCTGAAAGTGATCCCGGCGTCATTCCTGAACTGCGCGACCGAAAGCATGCGGCGGAATTGGTTGCCACTGCCTTGGAACATTTTGATCTCTTCAGTGGGTTGTCGGATCGCGACGATGTTTCGGTGGAGGAGTTCATCACGGGGGAGCCGGGAAACTGGCAGACCAGGGATGACGGGAGATAGGAGTTTAAAATGAATTGTTTTTCAGAGGTTCAAGACTCCACCGTTGAGAGGAACGAAAACTAAGAAATAAGCCAATTCCTCATATTGATGAATACTAGAATTAGCCATTTAGCAAAGTTGCTTCAAGCGGGAATTGTTTGGCTATTGCTTCCTTGCTGTTCTTCGGAATTGACCCTGGGGGATCCGGTGCAGCCTCCTCCCAAGGGTGATCCGGGGATATTTAAAGTTTACCGTCGTGATGGTGACTCGGTGATGGCGGGGGGCTGGTCGAGCGGGATGAACCTATCGGGTGTTTCATTTGATCAACGGCAAACTGCGACTTTGGTGAGTCGGCGACATGTTGTCATGGCGAATCACTTTCAACGAGGGGTAGGGAGTAAGCTTGTATTTCATGACCGTCGGGGGAAATTTCTAGAGCGAACTTTGGTGAAGACTCGGACAGTGCATGGTGATGTCGCGGTGGGACTTTTGAGCGAGCCGGTCCCTGCGAATTATCGAGTGTATCCTCTGCCGGCAGCGAGAGAGGACCCTTCTTTTTTGATCGGCCGTCCGGTTATGGTGAGCGATCAAAACCGACGGCTCTTTTTTCATAAAGTGCGGACAGTGAACCGCTTTATAATCGCCTTTGAATATGATGTGGCTGACACCCATGGTTGGGGGAAGAAGCTCATTAAGGGGGATAGTGGAAATCCCTCTTTCTTGATCGATGGGCAGGAGCTTGTTTTAGTCGAAACTCACACCAGCGGAGGTCCGGGAGCGGGACCGTTTTATGGGAGCGCCATTGTGCAGGAGAAATTGAGAAAGGTGATGGCGGAGATGGATCCTCGATACACTTTTCGGACCGTCAATGTGCGATGAGTCAGATGGAGTCCTTTCCGACTGATTTGGAAAGCCGGGCCACGCTGTTGTTGAGATCGCGCAGTTGATTGGAGAGGGCGGAAATTTGATTCTCAAGGCTCAAGGCATCGTCGGAGTTTTCCAAAGCAGCCTCTGCTCTTTTTATGGACTCGATTTCGGCATCGACGCGGGCGTTATCCATGCCGTTGACGATCACGCCGATGACGAGATTGAGCATGATCATGGTGCCAAGGAGGACAAAACTGACGAAGTAGATGACTCCGAGAATAGGTTGAGCCTGGGGTTCCAGAGGAGGATAGTTGGCGGCAAGGTCCGCAGCGGAGAGGTTGTATCCCTGATAGATGTCCGAGCCGTAGATTTGGAGATACATCACGTCGGTCCAGTCTTCGAGGGTGACGATCCGGAAGAGGGAGAGGAGGGCGTCGCCGAGATGGCCAAAATGCACCGGGTCATTTGCTCCGAAGAAGAGTACTCCTGCTACACCATAGACGTAAAACAGGAGGAATAGAAGAAGGGAGACATAGACCATGGAGGGAAGGCTTTTGAGAAGTGCCGAGACGAGGATCTGTAGTTTGGGGACAGCGGAGAGCAGCCGCATGACCCGTAGTAAACGGAAGAGTCGTAGAACCGGCCCGAAGCTGCCACTGGCGGGAATGAGGCAGATCGCGACAATGATGAAGTCGAAAACATTCCATGGGTCTTTGAAAAAATCGAGCGGGCGGGGGGAGTGGGCGACGAGCTTGAGCGCGACCTCGCTAATCGAAAATTAGCAGGACAAGTAAGTCGAGCGTTTTTAAGAGAGTATGGTGGGCCTCCAGAGTTGGTTGGTGGGTCTCGATGCCAACAAGGAGTCCGGCAAAAACGATGAGGCCGATGATGAATCTCTTAAAAAGTGAGGATGAGACGATTTGCTGGGAGAGTTTTTTCACGGCAGGCGAGATCGTTGAAAGACGATGATTCGGCAAGCGGAATTATCATGCCGGACTATTCAAGTAATTCGACTTCGAGGGATCTCTCGGAGTCATCAGTGATTAGGAAGAAGCTGCTATTTGTGGAACTGCTTCCGTAGTGGAAAAGTTTGGCTTTTCCGGGAACAGGAGTAAGCTTGAGAGTGTGAGGGATGAGCCCCTGAATTTTTCCGGTCTCGTCAATTTTTTCGGTGAGGACAGTGATTTCAAGCTCGGGTTGTTGTAGCAGTTCGGAAGCGTTTTCCGAAATTGGTCCCAGCCAGCGATTGACTTTTAATTCGGTGAGACGCTTCAGGAGACGGTTTGCTTTGTTGATGTTGAGCTTGGCTGAGACGTCCGTGGAGCCTTGCTGTGCAGTCCATTTTTCGCGCACGAAATTTTGATTTAATTGCAGGACGGGTTGCCCGGCGCGCTTGATGACGAGGCCTTTGACTTCGAAGGCGTCGATATTCCAGAGTGCGGTATTTTGCCAGCGAAAAGAGGCCAGCGGCATGGAGATTAGGCTGCCGGGATCAATTTCGACCACTCTGCTGGAGCCCATGCGGTGGGCGTAAAAATGAGCTCTTCCTTTCACTGCGACTTTGAGATCTGCCGATTGGGTCTCATTTTTCACGGTGACCGTTCTGGCTTTTTCTAAACCGTAAAGATCGAGGTCGATTTGGGTTTCGGAGAGAGGAAATTGCAAGATTCGCGAGGTGTTCGTGGTGAGCTTGCCTTTGAGGGCTTCATCGTAGTCAGCCTTGGTGATTTCCAGCACCTTGTTGCCTTTGTCGCGAACGGCGTAATAGTGTGGGAGAACCTTTTGTCCGATGATAAACTCGGCAAGTTTGCCGTTTCGGAGTGAGAATTCGATCTGCCTGATCGGTTGATCAAGGCCGTAATCGGGTAGTTTCATCGCCGTGGCAGCATCATCGGTGAATTGCTTGATCTTGTTTTTGAAGAGGGTGAGGAAAAGTGAATTCACTTGCTCTTCGTTGCACGGTCCTTGGTAGTTAATTTCGCTTCTTCCTGATTCGTCGAGGAATTGATAAGCCTCGGCGTGCCAACGATAGGCGCGTTCGTGGGGATCTTTCTCGAGCTTGAGTTTGATATGACGGCCCAGTCCGTCGGTCATTTGGAGTCCGTCGATATCGGCAACTTGTAGCGAGGTAATGGTGCGGTCGCGGAGGTCGTTGACGTTGCGCGGAATGGAGGCGAGGGGAGTGCCCTGGACGCGGGGAATACGGAGGATGGCGGGGCGTCGGTGCCCGGGTTCATCGTGAACGACGGCATAAACGAAGGGGTCTTCTTCCTTTTCTGGAGGGTAAAACGAAGCCTTCACCGGAGTTCCCAGCGTGCCGTCGGGATTGTAGAATCGGAGGGACACTGAGAAGTCGATATTCTCGGGAAGGGGCTCGGGGAGAGTGAGCGCCGATTCGTCGAAGACGGCATCGGCTGAGAGATTGGTGAGGCCGAGGACGAGTTGGTTCGCGGTTGCCTCATTGGCCGGGAGGTCAAAAGGTTTGGTGATGAGCCAGGGAGCTTTAGTGCTGGGAGCCGAGCGTCGGAGGATGATTTCGGAGTTTTTTTCCTCGAGGGTAATCTCGGCGGCGATGATCGCAGGATTGTAAAAGACGCGGTGATCCCGAAAGCGGAGGAGTCCTTGGGAAAAGAGGGAGCGGATTCCCTCGCGTCGGATCTTGGGATCAACAACGTCAGCGCAAACATAAAGGTAGTCTTTTTTGTCATCTTCCTTTGGGCGGATAACGACGGTGGCGTAGCTGGTACGGTTCTTGGCCTTTTCTCCGGCGTTGACCAATTGTGTTTCCTCTTCGGCCAGGCTGCGCCAGGCGGTGTATCGACCGATGTCGAAGTGGCAAAGGTGGCGGCCGGATTTGTCGAAGAGCTTGATCTCTATACGGGTGTCCCGAAGGCCGAAGTCGGAGAGGCTATCTATTTTTTCCCGCTCAATAGTGTCTTCGATCTTTAGCTTGCTGGAGAAATTGAGGATGGACTGAACAAAGCGGGCGTCGGCATAATCCTCCTTGGGGGACTCCATGATCCAGGTGCCGCCTTTGTTAATTAGGAGAGACTCGGCCTCGTTGGTGAGGATCTCGATCCGTCCGACGTCCTTGGGGTCGAATTGGTAAACCCTATCGCCTTTTCCCAGGGAGAGTGAGCCAAAGAGAAAGTCGAGATTGCCATGCATCTGCTGCAATGTCACCAGAGTTCCCAACGCGATTGCGATGAGGCCAAAGCAGATTGTAGGCAGGTGTTTCATGTGACTAGGCACGTCGGGAATTCCATACCATCATACTGGCCAGGAAGAGTCCGAAGGGGATAAAGAATACCGCAATTCGCTGGAGTTGGGTCACTTCTTCCTTGATGAGATTGAGGCGTCGGCGTTCCAAGCCTCGTGGGCCGATGCCAATGAGTTCTTCGCGTCCAAGAAGCCAGTGGGTCGAGTTTTTAACGAAGTCCAATTGCGCGTTGCGAAGCCCCGGCTCCAGGAAGTCAGTGGTGGAGAGGATGATCATCTTGCTGACCTTGTCGGCGGTGAGGTCGTTGTTGGCATTTCCCTTGATGACGGCGGCTCCGATGGAGAGGGGGCCGGGGTTGTCGGTTTGGTCGTCGTAGGTCGGTTGGGATTGAGTGTAGTTGGTTTCACCCCAGTAGCGGGGGTCGGCCTCGATGAGTGAAATGCAGGTGATGCCTCGGGTGGCGAGATCTTCCGCTCCCTCTCGGACCTCTAGGCTGGCAACGCGGCCCTCGAAAGTCGTCGATTTTCCCTCCAGCTTTGCTGAGACATTTGCGAGCGAGGTAAATGCCGCCTGAACTTTGGTTTCGGTTCGTCCATTGCGGGTGGTGAGGACTCGGTCGTCTTGTAAGGTGACCCCATGATCGCGCATGAAAGCCCGTAGGTTGTCGGGGCGGGCGCTGGGATCGAGGTAGAACATGAGCGAAGCTGATTCACGACGCCAGTATTCCTTGAGAGCCTCCATTTCTTTTGGTTCGAAATCATATTGAGGGGCGACCAGAACGACGCCTTCGGCATTGTCGGGGATTTTTTCGAGTTCGGAAATGCGGACAGAGATGAGGAGGATATTTTGTTTTCCGAGGGCGTCGCGAAGAACAACCCAGGGTGAATTGGCATCGCCGACATCGATATCGCTTTTGTCTTCGAGGAGATACATCAAGCGGGGACGGCCTTCCAGGGCGGACTGAAGCGCGGAGCTGAGAAAATCTTCGTCCCGGTATCCGATGATACGGCGTTGTTTGTTTTCATCGATGCGCATGACGAGCATGTCCTTGATATTCAGGTAGCGTAAGCCGCCATTGATGGCTTCGAGGACTTTCTCGTCTTTGGTTTGATCCGGTTTTTCCTCCGGAGTGCTTTGGCGGGCGTCGATGATGAATATTTCGTCGCTGAAAAGCTGGTCGGCAAGGACCTCGCTGTAATTGTTGGCGACTTCGGCAGCCCGGTCTTTGTCAAGGATGGGATCGAGGTAGTCGACCTTGATTTTACCACGGGCAAGTCGTTCGTATTCTTCGATGAGGGCGCGGAGCCTCGGGTAGTGAGGAGATCCTTTGCGGAGAGCTGCGATGACCTTTACTGGTTTTTCACGGTCCTGAAGAGAGGAGGAATCGAGAAGTTTGATGGTAGCCTCCGAGAGGGTAAAGGTAGCGCTTTGAGTGAGGTCTTTTCGACCGTGATGTGTGATGCCGAGGTAGAAGACGAAGCCCACACAGAGGACGGCGAAAATGATTTGCAGGACCGAGCGCAATCCGAGGCCGAGACGTCGGACGGGTTGCGGCGGCGGGGCCATTTCGAAATTGGAATCTTGGTCAGACATGGATCAGGGCTTCCAGCGCCGGTAGTCCAGCAAGTGGTAGGTGAGGAAAATGAAAAATCCGCTCGCGGTCAGGTAGTAGACGAATGGTCGGGTATCGAAAAGGCCACGCGAGAATGAGCGGAGATGCTCCTGCGAGGAAATAAAATGGAAGAGAGGGGCGGCGGCGATTTGATCGCCAAAAAAGTATGGGATTAGTCCCAGAAGAAAGTGCACGAAGAGAATGCCGACACAAACGATGCCCGCAATGATTTGGCTGGAAGTCATGCAGGAGGCCAGGCAGCCCATCGCGGTAAAGAGGGAGCCCATGAGAATCACGATAGTGAGGGCTCCGTAGAGTTCGCCATTGTTGAAGGGAGGCGGGATGTCATTGAGCATGGTAAAAAGCTGGAAATGAATCAGGGCGGGAATCCACAGGAGAATGAAGGTAAGGTAGGCCGCAAAGTATTTCGAAAGGACGACCTGCCAGGTTTTGACCGGAGCGGTTAAAAGACCTTCGAGCGTGCCCGAGCGGTTCTCCTCGGAGAAGAGGCGCATCGTGAGAACTGGAAAAAGAAAGAGGAAGTAGAACCAAAAAATGGGCGATTGGAAAGTCGCAAAGATAAGGTTCTCGGACATCGCGCTCTCAGAGTATTCCTTGAGGGTGGTCGAGAGGGAGAGCCCCTGCATCATGGCGGCAAAGGCCATGATTAGCCAGCCAAAGGGAGTGAGGAAGTAGCTCTTAAGCTCTTTGAAAAAGAGGATTCGGAAGGTGCGCATCTGACAAAATTGAGGGCTTAGTCCCGGCGGGTAAGTTCTACAAAGACTTCTTCGAGATTTCCGCTGCGGCGGGCCAGCGAACGAAGCGGCCATTGCATCTTGTGGGCAATGGCCGAAATGCGGAGCCGGGTATCGGTATTAGGAGCAACAAACACGGTGTAGCGGCTCCAGCCGTCCTGAATCGGCTGACAGGCGACCTTGGTGACATCGTCGACCGCGCTGAGTTTTGTTTCAATTTCCTCCCGCGGGCCCTGAAGTTCGACCGAAATGCGACCTGCGCGGCGCATTGAGTTGACGAGATTTTGCGGAGTGTCGGCGGCTTTGACTTTTCCTTCGTCGATGATGACGACCTTATTGCAGGTCATTTCCACTTCGCTGAGGATATGAGTGGAGAGAAGGATGGTGTGGTTTTCACCGAGATTCTGAATCAAACTCCGAATTGCCCGGATTTGATTGGGGTCGAGACCATTGGTGGGCTCGTCGAGAATGAGGAGATCCGGCTCATGAATGAGGGCGTCAGCCAAGCCGACCCTCTGACGGTAGCCTTTCGAGAGAGTCTTGATCATCTTGCGGCGAACGTGGGTCAGTCCGCAGATGTCGAGGGTTTCTCCGAGGCGCTTGCGAAGTTGGCTGGCTTTGAGCCCGCGGAGGGATCCCCGGAAACGAAGGTATTCCCTCACTCGCATGTCGGTGTAGAGCGGGACGTTCTCGGGCATGTAGCCGATATGATGGCGGACATCGAGCGATTCGCGAAAGATATCGTGGCCTGCGATACGGGCGGCACCGGAGCTCGGGGGGAGAAATCCGGTCAGCATCCGGAGGGTGGTGGTCTTACCGGCGCCATTGGGCCCGAGGAATCCGACGATCTCTCCTTTGGAGACTTCGAAGGAGATTCCGTCAACGGCGGTATGGCGACCGTAGTTTTTGCTGAGATTGGCAACCTCTATCATGCGAAAAATAAAAGTAGAATCGTGTGGTGTGCGATTGACTCGTTAGAGTGTGCCATCTACTTAACGGCATAATTTGTGCTCTCCAAGTCATATTCTCGACTCAGAGCCAAATAAAGAGCCATTAAGCCTGACATGTCATCTCATATTTCCCCACGGTTTAATGCCGCGCTTTTGGATAAAAAATACGCTCAATGGTGCGATGACCCTCAGTCGGTTGAGGCGAATTGGGCCGCATTCTTCGAAGGGTTCGAACTCGGATCGACTCAGCCGAAGAAGGGCGGACCGGCCGGAGTGTCCGTTGAGGACGCCCCGGTGGACCAACCTCTGTCCGAGGAGCAGCTTTCCTTCCGGGGGAAAGTGGTGAGTCTGATCTACAATTATCGCGTTTTGGGCCACACGCAGGCGCACATCAATCCACTGCATGAAGTGGCGGAACGCAATCCGCGTCTGGAGCTAGAGAAATTTGGGATTTACGAGTCGGATCTTGACCGTGAGGCGATGACGCGATTTTTCCGGAGAGGAGAGCCGTTGAAATTGCGTGATCTTGTTTCGGAACTTGAAATGACCTATTCGGGAAAGACTGGATTCGAATTCATGCATATCCACGAAACGGAAGTGCGGAACTGGATCCGGACCCGGATTGAAGGGCGCCCCGCGACGCCGATTCTTGAAGCTGAGTCGAAGACTAAAGCCTTGCGATGGCTTCTGGAGTCCGAGCTCTTCGAAAGTTTTCTCGGGAAGAAGTTTCTTGGCGAGAAGCGCTTCTCGCTGGAGGGCGGTGAGGGCCTGATGGTATTGCTGAATCAAATTCTCGAAGAATGCCCTGGGCAGGGGGTGAAAGAGATCGAAATGGGGATGGCCCACCGGGGGCGTTTGAACGTACTTGCGCACTTCGTGAAGAAGTCGATATCGACTCTGCTTTTCGAATTCACTCCGAACTACGTGCAGGATCTCGTGGCCGGCGACGGAGATGTTAAATACCATCTAGGCTATGAAAAAGTACGTGAGTTACCGGATGGCGATGTCCGGGTGAGTTTGGCGGCCAACCCAAGTCATCTCGAAGCTGTCAATGCGGTGGTTGAAGGAAAAGCGCGCGCGCGTCAACGACTCATCGGTGATGATGGTGTGAAGACGGACCGAAAGGTGGTTCTGCCCATCTTGGTTCACGGTGATGCCGCTTTTGCCGGACAGGGTCCGGTAGCCGAAGTGCTCAACCTTTCCCAACTCGAAGGCTATCGCACGGGAGGAACGATTCATCTCATCGTGAATAACCAGATTGGTTTCACCACAATGCCGGAAGATGCTCGCTCGTCCGCCTACGCGACCGATGTTGCCAAGATGATCGACGCGCCGATTCTTCATGTGAATGGAGAGCGGCCGGAGGAGCTAATTTGGGCCGCTAAATTTTCCATGGAGTATCGTCAAACCTGGGGAAGGGACGTCGTGATTGATATGCTTTGCTACCGTCGTCAGGGGCACAATGAAAACGATCAGGCGGCGTTCACCCAACCACAGATCTATCGTCAGCTCAGCGGACGGAAGACCGCGGGGCAGCTTTACCGTGATGAATTAGTCGACGCCGGAGTGCTCACAGCCGCCGACGGACAAGCCTTACATGATGAGATTTGGCAAAACCTCGAGGGCGGCCTGGAGCAGATGCGCCGGCGAGAGAGTGGGGAAGAGGACCTGACCGTGTTCACCGGTTCGACGGCTGAGGAACAATTGCCTTACAGTCACGAACCGATCGTTACCGGGATTGGCCTGGAGACCCTGCAGCACATTGGTTCGACCCTCACGACGATCCCCGAGGGCTTTCAGCTTCATCCGACATTGGCCAAGCGTTTTGTCCCCCGTCGTACTGAGGCCCTGGAAAATGGCGGGCCGTATGATTGGGCTTTTGCTGAGGCATTGGCCTTTGGATCTCTGTTGTTGGAGAAATTCCCGGTGCGTTTATCCGGACAGGATTGCCGAAGGGGAACCTTTAGTCACCGTCATGCTGTTTTCTATGATTACGAAACGAGGGAGCGCTTTGTTCCGCTTCGTGAATTGAGTGACGAGCAGGAGCGATTCTGCGTGTATAACAGTCTTCTCTCCGAAGCTGCCGTGCTTGGATTTGATTACGGGTATTCCTTGGGATGTCCCAACATGTTGATTCTTTGGGAGGCGCAGTTCGGTGATTTTGCCAACGGGGCCCAGGTGATCATTGATCAGTTTATTTCCTCTGCGGAGTCAAAGTGGCAGACGCCGAGTTCTATGGTGATGTTGCTTCCTCATGGCTATGAAGGAATGGGGCCGGAGCACTCGAGTGCGCGCCTGGAACGATTTCTTCAGCTCTGCGCCGAGGAGAATATGATCGTCGGAAACTTCACGACGCCAGCGCAATACTTCCATGCATTGCGCCGCCAGAAGCATTCGCCGACCCGTAAACCATTGATCGTGATGACTCCGAAGAGCCTTCTAACTCATCCTCGGGCGGTCTCTCACGTGGAAGACTTTCTTGATGATTCCCGATTTCAGGAGATTCTTCCTGATGCCTACGAATTTGAGCATCCGGAGCGGGTGAGTCGGGTGATTTTCTGTTCCGGGAAAGTCTACTATGACCTTTTGACATACCGTGAAGAGCAGCAGATCAAAGATGCTGCTATCGTGAGAGTGGAGCAGCTCTACCCGCTCAACAGAGAGGGTGTTAAGATGGCCATCAGCCCATACTCGAACGCGAAAAAGTTTATTTGGTGTCAGGAGGAACCGCTGAACATGGGGGCTTGGTCATTCATGCAGCCTCGCCTTGCCAAGCTTACCAAAGCCCGCGTCCGTTACGCCGGACGGGAGCGGGCTTCCAGTCCATCCACCGGTTCCAAAGCCGTTCATAAACGCGAGCAAAAGAAACTCGTCGAAAAAGCCTTCTCTGTCTGATTCCTTTCCTTCACTACCATCATGGCTCAAGAAATTATCATCCCTCAACTTGGAGACTCTATCACCACTGCGCTCATTGCCCGATGGCATCGAGCGGACGGGGAAACTGTATGTAAGGGGGAGAGTATTGTTACTTTGGAATCTGATAAGGTGGCCCCGGAGTTGGAAGCCGAAGCGGACGGGGTTTTGAGTATCTCAGTCTTCGAAGGGGAAGAGGTTGCAATAGGAACCGTGATAGGATCGATTACTGAAGGGGCCGTCGCTCCTGCTCCGACGGTGACAACTCCGGAGTCTGTTGAAGACGAAGCCTCGGTAGACGAAGCCTCGGTAGACGAAGCCTCGGTAGCTGAGGCCCCGAAGCCGGTGGCAGCACCCAAGCCAGCCCAGCCCAGCCCTCCGGTTAATAAAGATAGCC
>PBTU01000039.1 GCA_002729295.1 Verrucomicrobiales bacterium
GTGGAGCTGCTTTGAAGGACTTTTCCTTCGCGATTATGGTCGGCGTGATCGTAGGAACCTATTCCTCGATCTTTATCGCCGCTCCCGTTGTTTACCTCTGGAGTAAAGCCCGCGGCAGCAACTTGCGTCAGGAGCTTCTCGATGCCAACCTGGAGGCTGCGGTCTCTCCTGCGAAGAAGGCCTCGGTTGGACAGATGGAAGACTAGGCTATTCTCAGACAGAAATCATAAAAAAGCACCGCAGTAAAATCTGCGGTGCTTTTCTTTTTGAAGTGAATTCGATTAAAGGAATCAGTCGAGGAAAACGATCTTACCCGGTTGGCCTTTTGCCTCGGCATCAGCCTGGGCCTGCCGTTCGTGTTGCTCGGGTGAGCAAGATGAATCGATGGGCGCATCGGGCTCGGTTTCACTGGACACTACGAGGCCCTTTTCGAGAAGGAAGGCTTCAACTTCTTCGCCGCTGACATCGGGGAGCATTTCACCATTCACTTCCACGCAGGGTGAAAGTGGTTGGCCGGTCTTTTGCTCCATTTCCCAACGGAAGGCCGGGTTTTTGATAATGTCCTTCTCGTCGAAAGGAATCTCATACTTACGCATGATGGCGCGCACGCCCTCGCTCCAGCCACAAAAGGTTTTCAGGTAAGCGGTAATCTGAGGTTTTTCGTTACTCATGAGTGAACTATAGCTGGCTCCGGGCCGCTTGCAAGACGGAGAACGGCTCAAGACCATCCGCCCCCACCAGGGGTCTCGATCCGAATGCGGTCTCCGGGCTCCACTTCAACTGAACAAACTCCTTGGAGCACATCCCACCTACCGTTTCGGAAGATCATTTGTCTTCCTGATTGCCCATTGGGACGCGGTTTTTTTGTTCGTCGTTGGGTTAGCAGTGAAACGGTCATTTTCTCGAGAAACTCGATCTCCCTGATCAAACCATCACCGCCCCGCCAGGTTCCCCCACCCCCGGAATTTTTCCTAATTCCGAATTCCCGAACGCGAACCGGATACCGCTCCTCAAGAATTTCTACATCGGTGATGGCGGTATTGCTCATGTGGACGTGACAGGCGCTTCGCCCATCCCACCCGGGACCGGCTCCCGCACCACCGCCCATCGTTTCGTAGAA
This sequence comes from Verrucomicrobiales bacterium, assembly GCA_002729295.1. Classification (GTDB taxonomy): domain Bacteria; phylum Verrucomicrobiota; class Verrucomicrobiia; order Verrucomicrobiales; family Akkermansiaceae; genus SW10. Next base: position 1,121 of record PBTU01000039.1, read on the forward strand.
GCCGAATCGTTCGTTACCGAAAAGAAAATTGTTCATCGTCCCCTGTCCATTGGACTGAATGCCAAGTGCGGATAGCAACACATCGACGATGCGCTGGCTGGTTTCGACATTTCCTCCGACCACGGCGGGGCAGCTTTCAGGATCGCTGGTAAGCGGTGGGTTCAAAATCCCCTCCTCCGTAATGATGTCCACTGACTCCAACAAGCCTTCGTTGAGTGGTAGATCATCCCCGACCCAAAGTCTGAGTGCATACAAGACCGCGCTGCGCACGATGGCCGGGGTTGCGTTGAGATTACCTGGATGGGTCGACGCGGAGCCGCGAAAATCAACGGTTAGTTTTTCGCCGCTGGAAATTTCGACTTTGATGACTGATCCGTCATCGAGCTGGTCCTCGGCTGAACACTTTTCCAACCCAGCCACACTTTGGCGAAGGATCGCGGCCGAGCGTTCATAGAGCGCATTCATGTACCCAGGGATATTCCCTGAAAGAGCCAATTTTTGCATTGCCTTGACCCCGAATTGGTTTGCGCTGACCTGAGCTGCCAAATCAGCTTCGTTGTCACGAGGCATTCTGGATTGCGCAAAAAAACCTTCGCCAATTTCAGAGTAAAGGGTTGGAGGGATCACAATTCCTTCTTCCGCCAGACAGCGTGCATCAGGCGGCATGGAGCCGGGAGTTTTTCCGCCGATCTCAGCATGATGAGCGCGGTTGGCGACGAAGCCGACGAGCGTTTCCTGAACGAATATCGGGCTAATCACCGTGACATCGGGCAGGTGTGATCCGCCAAAACCGGGATGGTTCACCACAATGGTTTCACGCGCGGTCCATTGATGCGTTTTCGACACCTCCCGGACACACAAACCCAGCGCCCCCAGGTGTACTGGAATGTGCGGAGCATTGACCACCAGAAAGCCCCGGGCATCCAGCAAGGCGCAGGAGTAATCCAGTCGTTCCTTAATATTTGTGGAGAGTGCGGTTCGCTTCAGAAGAATCCCCATCTCTTCGACAACGCTTTCAAATCGACGGCGGTAGAGTTCTTCTTCGACGACGAAGATGCTTTGGGGCTGAGTTTCCTGAGTCGCTTCCCGCTGGAGGAAAATTGATCCCCGGGAACCCTGACGCTTTCTCCATCCGGCTTGGATCACCATGGTTGAGAAGGCATCTTGTTCCAGGGAGTCTTCCTCAAAGAGGTGCCCATCATCAAACTGTTCCCGGGGAATCTCCGGGCTTTCCCCGGTCAATTCGACCCGGGCGGTGACCCACTCAATCTTTCGTCCCGGAGGACGGGCATCTCCATTGAGGAGGCGATAGCGGGTTTCAAATAGCGTGACCAATTCGGCAAAAGAACATTCGGGCTCAGTTTCTATCTCAAGGCAGGAATCCTGGTCCTGTAAACGAAGTTCGTGCAGGCATCGCGCGATGGTCCCACCCTTCCCCAGCTCTTCAATCATCGACGGGAAGTTTTTCAGGAAATCATCGAGCGGCTTGAGAATTTGTTTGGTCCGCAATTTGCGATTTCCGGCCTGATGCAATCCCCAGGCGCTCAAGAGTCCGGCATCAAAGGGAACCAAAATACGGCGAATACCAAGTTCCTCGGCGAGAGCACAGGCATGTTGGGGGCCGGCTCCGCCGAATGCGATCAAGGCATGATCACGACAATCGTAGCCATCGCGGGTTGAGACCTGGCGAAGAGCTTCAGCCATGTGCTCGATGGCAATCTGTCGCAAGCCCTTCAGAAGCACCTCCTGATCGATATGATCTCCGATTTCCGAAGTGAGTTCATCCAGTCGAGCCTGAGCGGCCTGTCGGTCAATGGGGATCCCGGCCTTCGATTCATCCATGAGATCCAGCAGGAGGTTAACATCGGTTACGGTTAAGGGGCCGCCACGTCCATAGCAGGCTGGTCCAGGATCTGATCCAGCGCTCTCGGGCCCCACTTCCAGCCCCTCGTTGCGCCACTGGCATATCGATCCGCCACCCGCCGCGACGGTCTCGATGCTTACAGCAGGCGCAAGCACCCTTACCGGGCCGATTTCCTGTTCGTAGCGATAACCCGCTTCTCCTGCTATCCTCGCGACATCGGTGGAAGTTCCGCCCATGTCAAAGGTAAGAACTTGATCGAGCCCTGCAGATCGGGCCAAGGCCAATGCTCCCGCGACTCCTCCGGCCGGGCCACTTAGGAGGCTGTCGATAGGGCGAAATTCATCCGCCTGCTTCAGCTGGCCGGCACTCGTCATCAATGAAAGCTGAGTCTCTGGGAGCGTCTTGCAGAGCTCTCTGATGAAGGCACCCATCACGGGAGTGAGGTAGGCATTGGCGACTGCCGTTTCGGTGCGAGGCCAGAAGCGAATGACCGGAGCGAGCTCGTGAGAGGCACTCACCTCAATTTCTCGGTGTCGTAACTCTTCGGCTACCATCTTTTCATGAGTGGGAGCGGTATCGGCATTAATGAGAGCGAGGGCTACATTGGAGGCGCCTAATGATTCGAGCGAATTCAGTTCGAGCCCTTCCAATTCACGACTTTCCCGATCAAGTCGTCCCGGAATCCCGATCACCTCTTTGATTACCGGGATCTTGGGAGTTGGTGCCAATTCGAAAAGGTCTGGCCTTCGTTGATCCCTGATTTCCAGTAGTGATTCAAATCCTTGATTCGTGATCAAGGTTACCGGCTCCCCTTTGCCCTCGAGTAAGGCATTAGTACCCCGCGTCGTGGCGACCCGCAGGTCCATCTCGGGAAATGTTTTCCCGATGCCTGTTCCAGTCAAAATCCTCGCAGCGACCAATGGCGCGTCCTCTCCGGTGACGAGCTCGAGTGTTTCTCCAAGGGAGGCACTTCGATCGAGCTTTAATCTCCCTTCGAGAGGATTGCAGTCGAGAACGAAGCCGCCAGACTTCAAGGTGAACCCTTCGAGCCCTGTGGAGTGCCCGGAAAGCGGACGTTCGCAATCAATCCAATCTCCATCAAGGCCAACGACCCGGGTCCGAATAATTCCAGAGGAAAGAATTTTGCAGCGAATTTCTTCGCCCTCTGGCGACCGCGCCCATCCATCGGTGAAGGTGCCACCAGCATCAATNCGGACAAGCCACTTCCCCATCGCTCAAGCTTGCTTAAACCAAACGAGCCAATTCACGAGTCACGATAATGAGGGTTTCTCGAATTCCGGCAGCGTATCCTCCATTGGTGAGAACAGCTAGAGTGACGCCTTCTTCCTTGATGAAGTCGATATCACTATCCCCAACGCGAAGCGTGAGTGGTTCGTCTCCCAGTCCCAGGGCGCCAATGCTCTTTTGAAGGACCGCGATAGCCTCGCTTTCAGGCCGGCCTACCAGATTGACGCTCCTGATTTTTGGGAGTGCCCTAGCTCGAAGGAGGATTTCATTCCGGTTCATTTCCTCGGATACGCCGAAAATCGCTTTCAAAACTAATTGGGGGATCTCGCCGCCGGGAGCAGGCAGAGTCGAACTCTTGGGGGGTGGGGCAAAGTCACCGATGTCAGGGAGATCTCCCAAAGGCTCGTTGGCGACTTGTTCCGGTGTTTTCAAGCGGTGCACCGGCGGAGCAGCGAAATCCTCGGCAGGCTCCATAAGATTGGCACGAACGCTGGCCGCAGCAGCTGCGGCCTTCGCTCCTGCCTTGGGATTGGAAGCCGCTGTGAAGAGGGATTGCTTCTTTTTAGGGAGATCGATCTCCCCAAAGGGAGCATCAGAGTTGGATGGATCGTTGGACATGACGTAAGATTAGTAGCGATCTTTGTGGGTCAGGCGCTTGAGTTTTCTACGGATGGAAACCTTGGAAGCTGTCGAAAGACGGTCGGTGAATAGAATTCCGTTAAGATGGTCGGTTTCATGCTGGATCGCGCGGGAAAGCAATCCGTCGGTCTCCACTACAATCGTGCGGCCGTCGAGCAATTCGAGGCTAGCTTTCACCTCAATGGGGCGTTTTACCGGTGCGTTAATCCCATCAATGCTGAGGCAACCTTCCGTTGAAGCTTCCTTATCGGAACCAAATTCAAGCTCCGGATTGATAAAGGTGAGTGGCATGAGATCTTCGAGAGCGGCATCCTCCCCGTCGACCCGCAGATAGCTGATGCATTCCGGATCGTGCGAGACGTCCACGATGGCGAGTTGGAGATCCCGGTCAATTTGCGGTGCGGCCAAGCCCACGCCGTGGGCGCTGACCATGGTTTCAACCATGTCATCTGCCAGCTTCTTGATTTCATCCGTCACTTCGGTGACCGGTTGGCATTTTTTACGAAGGATGGGATTTCCGTATTGCGTGATTTCAAGGATCATTGGAGGTCTCTTCAACTGGTTGAGGTTTCTTCACTCGGTAAATGATTTCGTCGTCGCCGTAGCCTGCTTGTAATGCCGCACTGTGAGCCGCAAGGATCTTCCCCCACGGGCAACCTTCATCAGCTCGCAGGGCGAGCTTGAGGCCTGGACGATTGTCACGGTTTCCTACCAGATATTCCTTGAGAAAGCCCTCGGGAACTCTCAGCCCATCAATTTCGGCCTCACCGGCCGAACTAAGTGAGAGTACTGTTCGTTGGGCGGTAACAGTTTCCACTTTTAGAGAATTGGCGGTGGGCAGGCTGACCTTGATTTCGGGACGCGGGATCTTCGCTTCCTTCTTCTCGAAATTCCGCATCGTGACAATGAGGAAGAAGAGCAAGGTGACGAGAATGTCGATCAAGGAAACGATCGGCACCATCGGCGACTTCTTTTTTGGACGGTAAAATTCCACAGACCTCTTGTTTACTTATCGCGGAAAAAGACGTGCTGGTGACAAGCTGAAACCACTTTCCCCAAAAGGACTTCTAGCCTGGCTGCCATCGTCTCGATACGCCGGGTGAAGTAACTCTGGGCGATCACCGCGGGAACCGCGATGGCGAGACCGACAATCGTGGTGCTCAGAGCGACGGCGATTCCCCGGCTTATGGTGTCCTTGTCATCGAGGTCCCCGAAGACGGTCATGAGTCCGCTGGTGGTGCCGAGAAGTCCTAGCAAAGGAGCGATGGTGATAATGACATCGAGCACTGGCATTCCCGAATTCATGCGGACAATTTCTTCCCGAGCAGATGACTGCACCGCTTCCTGCACCTCGCCTTGGGTGCGTCCGGCATTGCTGATAGCAACGGTGCAAAGCCGGGCCAAGGCATTCTCGCCGCGTTCAAATTCTGTTTGCAGCTTGGTCAAGGTGCCTTTTTCGAGATTTTCTTCGAAATTCTCGATCTCCCTTTCGAGATGTGGTGGAAGGATCTGTTCTTTTTTCAAGGAAAGGAATTTCATGATGATTACGGTGATCGCAACCAACGAGCAGAGCGCAAGGAAGAGCATGAAGATGCCTCCTTCGCTGAAAAATTTCCAGGTCGTCGTAAGTGCCTCAGAGAAGTTCATAGAATGATTAATTATAGGTGAAGCCCATGGTGAGTTCGAGGTCTTCGCCCCCTAGTTCATTTATTACATCCCTGGACATGGGCGGAATTTTCGCGGCGGTTACAGAATTTAAGACAATCCCCCACTGGGTCCCGGAGGCTCCTCTCATTTCCACCTGCCGTTGTCTGAACACCTTTCCTTCCTTGTTTACCACAAAATACAAGGTGATTTGACCCGGCGAAATCAGAGATCGATACTTGTAGTTCCCCATCTGCCACTCGCGTTCGATTTCCTTAAAAATATGAGATCCGTAGGTGCCGACAGCGGAATTCTTGACGTCGAGTGCTCCGATGCCCTTTGCGCTCAAGACACCTTTCACCATCGTCTTAGACGTTTGGCTGTTGAATCCACCATCGCGACTGGCAGCCTTTTTTTTCTTAACAATTTCAACTACTGGATTCATTTCGGGGTCGGTGTCCGCTGCTCTCTTGTCCTTCTCCATTGCGTCCTCGATGGTTTTAGTTACCCCATCAAAATCAACAAAGTCCTCCGTCTTATCTTTTGAAATGAGCTTTTTTTTCGGCGTCATTTCCTTGTTCGACGCTTCGCTTGAATCCTCGGTCCTATGATCCTTACCGGTATCGATCTCTTCGGTGTTAATCTCGGTCGTTTGATTTCCCGTGGCGTCACCATCTGAGAAGGTTGAGTTGAAGGTCTGATTGTCCTTCCTTTCCTTCAGTTTACCGGAGAGGGCGACTGATTTCCGGTCCCCGGCGACGGCCTTCTCGTCACTGACGGCCCGGGTGTCCCTCCCTCCAATAAATTCCGCTTTGATCGGAGCGTCTGACATTTGGTTGTCACGAGTACGGGCAAATTTTTCGTTAGGCTCGGGGATGGGAATTTCTGGGTCGGCCTGTTGATCTTCTTCGATGGGAACGATCTCTCCCGGCGGATCCCCTTCGAATGTCAGGACCAATTCGGAAATGTTATCTTCGGGTGGAATTTCCTTCTTAGTCTCATCGCTCACAATTTCCTTACCGGACAGCACATCGAAGATGAGAAGGAGAATAAAGACGAAGATTACCCCAACATGAATCCACAACGCCGCGAAGAGGGCGACGAGGAAATGCCGGAAGGTTTGTGTCTGCTGACTCAAGACGGCCAAAGGATCGCCCCACTTCGACCAATTGACAACCTCTTAGAGCACCCGATCTGTCCAAGCGTCACTGAGGTAACGGGGATTGAGCCCTCCCTCAATCTCGGGAGTCCAGGTGATCACTTCCTTGGCCAAATATCCCGCCAGTTCCGCCAGATCAGGGGATTTCACAGCGACACTTCCCTGATGAAGGATTCCCTGGCGGGTTCTTCGCTGGCCGGCCCCGGCGATTTTTTTACCTTGGCAGAGCAAATCCCATTCCACCGGCTTTTCAAAACAAGCCACGGAATTGATCACGGAATCAAGGGAGACAAGCTCGCAGGAATGCCCCCGATCCAGCAGGCAGCGAGCCAGAGAGACATGAATCTGCCGGTAACTCTCGGATCCTCCCATCGAGGCGAGTTGTCCGGAGCGAGGAATCATCAGCGAATAGGTGGTATCGTCTCGGTGATCGACCACTCCGCCCCCAGTCCAACGACGAACATATTTTGAAGTAGAGCCAAAAATCATCTTCGCGGCCCGAAGACTTTGGAAATAACCCAGGCTCACCCAATCGCCTGACCATTGGTATTGTCGCAATATAGGCACTTCTTCCAACTGTGTCATGAGCCACTCATCGATCGCCATATTCTCAGGACCCGAACGAGCCTGCGAATCACGCCAAACGAGAAGTTTTTGAAAAAGCACATCCCCATCCACACTCCCGCTAGCGCGTTGGGCAAGTCAAAGTAGACCCACGATCTGAATTTTTCTTCAAAGCTCTCTCCCAGGCCGGAGGCAGCTGAATTGGTCGTGGGTCACGGATCGGTCGAAAATCCGGACTTCTCGACACCTTATTTCGATCATGCCGCCGAGATTCGAAAACGCCGCCTCATTGCCGAAGTGCATTGTTTCTTTTGGAAAGAGGATCCTTCAATGCACGAGGTCCTCTATATGATCGATGCCAAGCAGGTTTACATCGTCCCCTATTCTATAAGCGAGGGATAGTGTACTCGCGAGTGGGAGTTGACGGGTCCGACAAATTCCCTCTCGATGATTCCGAAGCCACCCATTTCAATGGTATCGTCAACAATATCACCGAGAACAGCGCCATTCCGCTTGTATGCCAGGAAGCCTGCAAGCACTTCGTTACCCAAGCCCTAAAAAAGTCGAAATAGGAATTTGAAGCAAATGCTTAAAGTTCTTCAATCTCGACACCTTTGTAAGAAGCCTCAAACGGCGGTCCGCTATGCGCCTGCAAGGCGATGAAGCCTTTCAAAGGAATCTTTTCGTCTTTCTCGGTATAATCGCAGGTCAGAGTGCCATTAACCCAGAGGCGAATCCGTGATCCTTCGCAGCGAATGATGTAATCGTTCCAGCCTTCCTTGGCGGCCTTTACCCCGTCCTTGCTAGCCCAATCAATCAGGAAGCTGCGACGACGTGATTCATCGTAAAGCCGCCCCCAGATGTTTTTGCCGATATCCGCTTGGTAGCCAATCATCTCATGGTGATTTTCGATGCGTTCGCTACGTATCTGAATTCCGGCATTCGCTCTGGGTCCCTCAACTTTTGCCTTCAGACGGAGTTCAAAATCCCCGTAGCGTTTCACTGTCGTAATGAAGGTGTTATGAGCGACTTTTTCTGTCATTGAGCCCCCTACAATCACCCCACCACGAACCTTCCAATACCTCTCCTCTCCCTTCTGCACCTGCCATCCCTTCAAGGTTGTTCCATCAAAAAGCTTTTCACCGGCGGAGAGTGAGAGTGACGTCAATAATAGGAAAATCCATTTCATTGGCGAACTATTCCAACTCTCAAATCATTCGTCCATCATTAAGAGAACGAAGTTAGCCCCAGATCCGTGGGTCTATTTAACTTCCACCTCAATATACTTAACCCGATGCACCCAGACGCTCTGGACCAGGCCAAGGAGAAACATGCAGATCACGACAAAGGTTCCAGAGTAGCTAACGAGCGGAAGTGGAATTCCGGTGATCGGTGTGAGGAGAATGCACATTCCGATACTCTCGAAGAGGTGGGCAAAGAAAAGGCCAACCACACCGCCGACGATGATTCGCCCGGCGAGGTCACGGCTGTAAAAAGCGATAAAGAGACATTGAATCAGAAGAAGAGCGAAAGCGGTCACGAGAAGAAGCGCCCCTCGAAAGCCCTGCTCCTCTCCAATCACGGCAAAGATATAATCGTTATGGGCGGTCTTCCAAGGAATATAGCGTTTGTCGTGGAGAGATCCTCTTTCTTCGGTTGCCCCCCACCCCAGGCCTTTCCAGCCCGCTTTCCCGATGGCCGTCGAAACCCAAAACGGGGCCCAGGTATCATCGTTTTTTTCGACCTGCCCCTCCTTCAGGGTTTCCAGATAAATCTCAATTCGCTCGGTTCCCCGCTCGGAAACACTTGGCAGGACGACGAAGTAAGCAATGGGTGCCACTCCGATGACAATGGCAGTCAAAAGAGTGAGATAGCGCCAAGGAATACCGCTCACCAATGAAGCAACCACAGCCACGGGCACCCAAACCAGAGCCGACCCCATATCACCTAATTTCACCACCATCAAAAACGGAATCCCGGTAATCACGCCAATCAAGCCCACCCTAAACCAGGGTGCTCCCATGATTCGGTGAATCTTCGGCAGATCTTGCGATAAAGTGGCAATCGCAATAATCCCGGCTGCAATAGCAACCTGTGCGGGCTGGAAGCTGATCGGACCGAAGGACAATCGGTGCACCGCATCATCAGATCCCATTGCCATCGCAGTCAGGCCCAGTCCGACGACATACATAGGAACACCCAACCATCGGACCCANCGGTAGTCGATTAGNGCAGCTCCGAAGTAAATTGCCGTACCAATGCCCATCCAGACCTTGTGCATACCCGAATANTAATCTCCGCCATCCCCACCNCCNGGCACCGGAAGGTGCCGCGCCGCGCTATCAATCGCAAAGACCCCAAAAATGAGAAGCCCATACATCGTGANGANGAGTACCCAGTTCATTCCGAGGATTTTACGAAAAAGCGGTGTCATGACTGCTTACTGGCGAAGGGTAGAGATTCCCTTCCGATGAGTCGAGAATCCCCTTCGACTAATGTTTTCAGGCCGCTTGGGCTTTGGCTCGAGCAAATCCAGTGGGATAGGCTGGCTCTGCGGACCATGCTTCGAATCATCGCATCCAGGTGAGGAACTCGACGTTCCCATCGGTTCCGGTGATGGGAGAAGTGATCAGTCCGGCCCATTCACGACCAAGCTCATTCGTGATGAATTCCCTGATCTTATCAACTGACTTTTGATGCAGCTCCGGTTCCCGGACAATTCCTCCCTTTCCAACTTCTTCACGGGACAGTTCGAATTGCGGCTTCACCAAAGAGATCACCGAACCTCCTTTTTCGAGGATCGAGAACGCAGAAGGAAGAACTTTGGTAAGCGATATGAAGGACAGATCCATCACAACTAATTTTACCCGTTCTCCAATGTCGTCGACGGTTAGATTTCTGGCATTGAATTTCTCCCGCGAAACCACCCGTTCGTCACTTCGGAGTTTCCAAACCAGTTGATTGGTGCCAACGTCGATGGCGTGCACCTTAGCTGCTCCGTGTTGGAGAAGACAGTCGGTGAACCCACCCGTTGAGGCTCCCAAGTCTGCGCAAATCCACCCGGTAGGATCGATTCCGAATTCCTTCAATGCACCCTCGATCTTGAATCCTCCGCGGCCAACATACTTGGGACGTTCTTCTACTGCCAACGCAGCATCCCGAGCTACTTTTTGGCTCGGCTTGTTGATCCGCTCGGTTCCGCAGAGTACTTTACCCGCCATGACGAAGCGCTTGGCAAGTTCACGCGATTCACAGAGCCCCCGGGAAACCAAGAGGGTATCGACTCGTTCCTTGGCCGCCATTACCTCTTGGTTTCAGCTTGGTTGATAGCGTTAAAAAACTCCCGCAGGCGTCCGAAATTCCGACGACGATGCCGAAAGACGATTCGCGGCATTTCCGTCAGGTCGGGTTCGTTTTTTTCCTCCTGAAGAGCCTCGCACTGCACGATTTTTCCAGACTTGATGATATCGGAAAAATCCTCGTTGAGTTTTGTAAGCGCCTCATCGGTGAGCGGAAGCTGTATCCGTACTACCAGCTTATCTCCGACATAGCGATAGGAGTGGTAGACTTCGTAGAATTTCGCGATCTCGGAAATCGCGACCTCGAGATCATCCGTGACGATGAAGAGCGAAAAGTCCGACTCGGAAATCATTCCCAGGCGGTATAGGTGTTCTTCCACGAATTGCTTCCATGATTTCCAGTAAGTTCCCCCGGGAGCGTCGAGGCAAACGATGGGATAAACCTTGGTCTTCCCCGTCTGAATCAAGGTGAGTGCTTCAAAAATCTCATCCATCGTCCCCACTCCACCAGGCATTCCCACTGCGGCATCTGCCTCCTTCACGAAGGCAAGCTTTCGGGTGAAGAAATAGTTGAAATCGATTAATTTAGGATCGCCGGCAATAAACTCATTGGCGGCAGCTTCAAAAGGAAGCGTGATATTTAGCCCGAAGCTATCCTCGCGCGTGGCTCCCTCATTGCCGGCCGCCATGATCCCCGGACCGGCTCCGGTAATTATCATGAATCCTTCGTCGCGCATACGACGCGAGAATTTCACGGCGGTATGGTATTCTTTTTCCTCGGGAGCAGTTCGCGCAGAGCCAAATAGAGCGACCTTTCTACGACCCCGGAATGGTTGAAAAACCTCACTAGCGACACGCATTTCCTTGAGCGCCCGGTTCGCCATCTTGAAGTCCCCATGACCCATCGTCCCCCGGGCCATCCCCACCGCCGTGGTCATCATTTCTGCCAAAAGACAGGGGTCTGAGACTCCGCTCACACTCTGGGCCAGCTTCATAATGGAATCATCAATTCCCTTCTCTCCAGTCGTCCCCACAAAATCACATTTAATATCGGGCACCATTCCTGCAGTGAAATCCCGATGCAGCGGAGGCTTGTTTCTCTGTCTTTTCTTCGACATGCCGATAATTTGACCCCAAACAGGCCCGCTGACAAACCTCCACTCTTGAAATTCCTACAAAACCGTCAAGACTCCGCCCGTGGCCCCGACCAATACCGACGACCTGCGCATCGCAGGAATCAATCCGCTTATCTCCCCGGCGGTCCTTTCCTACTACCTTCCAACGACCGAAAAAGCGGCAACTGTTGTCGATCAGGCGCGCAAGGAAGCGGAGGCAATCCTCTCCGGAGAAGACGACCGGCTCCTCGTGGTGATTGGTCCTTGCTCGATCCACGATCCTTCTGCGGCACTGGAATATGCCGAGCGTCTGAAATCGTCGATCGACCGCTACAAGGACGACCTCCAGATAGTCATGCGGGTTTATTTTGAAAAACCCCGCACCACGGTGGGCTGGAAAGGTCTCATCAATGATCCGCATCTCGATGGTTCCTTCGATATCAATCGCGGCCTTCGCTTCGCCCGTGAGCTCCTTCTTCAGCTCGCCGAAATGGGCATTCCCGCCGGAACCGAGTTTCTCGACGCAATCTCGCCACAATATGTCGCCGACCTGATTGCTTGGGGTGCGATTGGGGCCCGAACTACGGAGTCACAAGTCCACCGTGAACTGGCTTCCGGACTCTCAATGCCGGTTGGTTTCAAAAATGGCACCGGCGGTTCCATTCAAATTGCCCTCGATGCCATTGGTGCCGCAGAGCAGCCACACAATTTCCTTTCCGTGACCAAGCAAGGCGTTTCCGCCATCGTCACCACAGCCGGAAATAAAGCCTGCCACCTCATCCTTCGCGGAGGAAAAGGCGGCCCGAATTACTCGCGTGAAGCGATCGAAGAAGTCACTACCCAACTTAAGGCATCCGGACTTCCCGAGCAGGTCATGGTCGATTGCTCTCACGGTAACTCGAACAAAGACTACCGAAACCAACCGAAAGTCGTCGCCGATCTCTGTGATCAAATGACCAAGGGGGCCAAAGATATTGCCTCGGTGATGATCGAATCCAATCTTGTCGAAGGAAATCAAAAGATCTCTGACGACATGACCTATGGTCAGTCGGTTACCGACGCTTGTATCAATTGGCAGACCACCGAGGAAGTCCTCGAATTGCTCTCTACCGCCGTTCAAGCCCGCCGCAAGGCTTAGTCAAGGTGAAGATGTGTTGGCACTACGACCACTTCCATTCCCGCGGCACGAGCTGCGGCGATTCCGGCGCGACCATCTTCGAAGACGACGCAGTCTTTAGGAGCGACGCCAAGGCGTAAGGCGGTTTCGAGAAAGATGTCCGGGGCCGGCTTCCCATTTTCTACTTCGTCGCTGGAAACAACTTCGTCGAACCAATCAGAAATTCCCACTGATTGCAGGGTCTTCTCCACAACTACCCGGCTTCCTCCACTAGCGACAGCCATGGGAACCTTGCCGCGATTATCGCGGGCAAACGATGCGACTTCTTCAAGAAGTTCCACAGTATCAAGAACCTTCAAGTAGTGTCGTTTTTTCGAGAGTGCCACTGCGTCAGGGTCAAGATGAAGCCCTTTCTCTCCATTAATGATCTCAACAATATCTCGGGTTGGCCGCCCGCCCATGGCGTAAAAAATATCCTCCGGAAACACACCGGGTTCTCCTTGGTCAGCCAAGGCCTGGGACCAGGCTTTGAAGTGTGCGGGCATCGAGTCAACCAAGGTTCCATCCAAGTCAAAAATGAGGGCTTTGTATCCGGGAGATGGCAGGTTCAGGTCGATATCATTCATATGAGGGCGCGGGCATGAAGCAAACTTGATCTGGTGACAAGCCGGAAACCAAAGCCAGACGAAACAATTTTCTCACAAGGAAACCGAAGTTGACTCATATATTCCTGAAGCGATAACCTTTGCCTCGGGAGAGTTATTCACAAAGCTCACTTCTCCTTTGATAACGACCCCTGGTTCAAAGCTCATTGGTCCCTTAACGGAGATCTTTTTAGCATCAATCAATGATGGAGTGCCAAGTGACGCCAATCCATCTACTAGTTTGTATTCGTTGGAAAGATCAACTACGGGAGGCGCTCCGTTTCGAGAATTTTCGAGGCGAACCTGTCCATCTTCGCTGACTTCATAAGCATCCGAACGGAGAGCGAATAAATCACTAGTCGTCTTTACGGGCGCGAAGCGAGAACGCGGGACGTTCACGGCAGCAGCGCCTTCGAAACACTCGATAGCCGAGCCCATGGCCTGTTCCAACTGATAGACTAGCGTGGATTTGGAGTCACGGGGATCAACTGTCTTCTCGTTGACGATCACGGGAAGAGGAAGAACGCCCTCCGAGGCTCCCATGACGTTCTTCAAGGTCTCGAGATTGACCCAAATATTATTGGTGTTGAAATACTGGTGCTTGTCGATGTTCTGAAAGTTTTCGAGGTCTTTGGCAGGACATTGGGCGATCTCACGCAAGATAAGGCGGCCATCTGCTTTTCTTGTCGCTAAGTGGCCTCCTTTACGATCTGCATCTGTGCGGCGGGTCACCTCCATGAGGAAGGGTGCATTGCTTTCTGAAAAGTACGAGAGAAGTGTCGCGTCCAATACCGCACCCAAATTATCGCTGTTGGAGATGAAGGCGTATTTGACGCCATCGGCGAGAAGCTTGTCCAGCCAACCACTTCCTGCCAAACTTGGATAAACATCGGCATGACCTGGCGGGCACCATTCCAAGTCGGTATTTGCAGAAAAGCTTACGGGCGAAAGGTCATCTTGCCGAAGCTTGGGAACCCAATTTTGCATCAACTCCAGCTGGGCAGGGTCGCCGATTTCGGGAACATTGGTAGCGAGATATTCCTGAGTATCTTGACTGCTCGCCTGGCTATTCATGAGAAGAAAGCGAACATCAGATCCAGTTTCTTTCCGAAGCGTGAGAATCTGACGGGACATCAGATCCAGAAAGGCGACTCCAGGACGAACTTCGAGAAGGCTCTTCACCTTCTCCAACCCCATTCCTGTTCCAAGTCCCCCATTAAGTTTGATGACGACGGTTTGGGCCAATAGCGCAGGATCAATGGAGGCCTGACTCCTCAGTCCCTCATAATCTGTGACTCCCACGGCCTGAACGATCTCCTTTTCACTAAGTTCCCCTTTTCCACCCTTCTCAACAAGAGATCTAGCTCGCTCGAAGGCTTTGATGGCGGATTCCATCACTCCTTTTTCCTGCATCTTGGTTCTCATAGCTTCAGAGGTGCCGCTCATGAAGATCTTGGTAGCAATGAAGATG
>PBTU01000040.1 GCA_002729295.1 Verrucomicrobiales bacterium
AGCGGGGGCTCAGACGCAACCACCTTCCTTCTCCCTCAGTATATCGTCCGAGACCGTTGGCATCGGAAGTTGCGCTGAGCTCACTATTGAAATCCAGAACAGCAGCGGGATCGCGGCGAATAACCTCGATTTCACGCTCAACTTCCCCAGTGGAGTGGCTCTAACCGATCCCGCCATCGCCATCAGTGATTGCGGCGGAACATTCAGCGCGCCCGATGGAGGCAATACAATTTCCCTCGCCGGAGGAACCGTTGCCCCCAATGCCACTTGTTCCGTCCGAGTCGGAGTCACTCTCACAGCGGCGGGCCCCTTTGACCTGGTGACCAGTGATCTGACCTCAAGTGCCGGAAACAGCGGAAATGCCACGATTCAGGTTGGAGCGCCCGTCAACGGACCTTCCCTTGGGTTTTCGAAATTTTTCACTGCTAGCCCAATTCAACTCGGTGGACAAACGACACTCATCTATACTATTCAAAATCAATCCCAAGTCGATGCCCTCGGGATTTCTTTTACCGATGATCTCTCTCCTGGAATCGTAGTGGCAAATCAAGCTAACATTGTCAACAGCTGCTCAACGGCGACACTGACAGCGATCGCAGGGTCTCAACAAATCACCTTCGATGGCGGAACTCTCGCTGCGGGCCAAAGCTGCACCCTCTCCCTCGATGTCGTCGGCGTGACCGCAGGATCAAATTTTAGCATGTCGAATGACATCACTTCACGCTTCCTCAACTCTGAACCCGTATCTTCCGGGCGCGCTTGTGCCATTCTCGAAGTGATCCCTCCCGAGGATCTCGCCAACATTTCTTTTTCCAAGAATTTCCTCGAAGACTCGGTTGGACCCGGTGGAACCGCCACACTGGAGTTTTCCATCACCAATAACAGCCAGAGTGAGACCTTCTCGCAGATCAACTTCACCGACGATCTCGACGCCATGCTGCCCGGAGCGGTCGCAGTCAACCTTCCCTTTGATGGAGGATATTTCGTTAATGCGAGCTTCGGCGGCAACACCCCCATCATTCTGAGCAACACTTGGGATTACCTCGACGAGCTCCAAAACGAAAACGGCAGAAATGATGACTACCCGGTCGATGGTTCGGGAAACGTTTGGAATGACGCCATCTTTGACACGTCAACGTCCACCATCGGTCCTTGGAAAACCGGAAACGCGCCCTTCAAGGCCGGTGAAATCGACGCCTTCCCTCCCGGAGGCCCCGCTATTCTTGATGGCATTGATGCCGCTCCAAATGGAGAGAACCTCGTGACCACTTACCTCTTCCGTCAGGACTTTAATCTCGACGCCACTCAAGCTGACATCCCCAACTGGCTAATCGAGCACGTCTTCGACGACGGTGGCATCGTCTACGTTAACGGCAAGGAAGTCTATCGATCACCTCAAATGCCTGCCGGACAGGTTACAACCACCACCCTCTCAGGCCTCGGCAACGAATCCAGTCAGGTCATTTCTCCGGTCAACCTCGCCGGATTCCTTGTCGCTGGATTAAACACTATTGCTGTCGAAGTGCATCAAACCACTCTCGATAGCAGTGACGTTGGATTTTCACTAAACCTCATCCCCGCCTCGGACTCTCCAACTGGAGGATTCAGCTACGCAGACGACACCTTNGAGGGAACNAACGACGCCGGGGCCGCANANGGAGCCCTTGATCCCGTCGGCGGNTTTACNGGCGGCGNCATCAGCGCGACCATGGGAGGCAAAAACTTCTTCACAGGCTTCTTCAACCCCCCAAGCTCCGGCGGNTGGTCACGCACNTTCACCGTTNATGAAGCCGGNGTAATTCCGGTAAGTCTNCGATACCGGCTTATNTTTGACGNAACATACGANGATGATGAATCNGGGCAGGCCCTTTTNGAANTNAATGGTNTNCGCTATGGCAATGGCCCCAACAACTCACTTGCNCAATTTTTCGGTGGCGNCGGAGTNGATCAGGATTCGGGCTGGCAGACCTTCACGACCAACATTTCCCTTGGTGCGGGCGAACACACAATCTTGCTCGGTGGNTACAACAACAAATCAAACTCGGGCTCCGAGGTGATGCAGGTCTTTTTTGATGATATTCAAATCGGGACTCCACGAACTCCTACTCCAATTTGCGGACCTAATTCAGCCCTCGCTGGCAGTAATGTTTTGTCATTAGGCGGAGGCCAACTCACGCCCGGTCAAACATGCTCATTTCAAGTAGGAGTAAAAATCCCGCTAGCCACCTCCTTTGGTGAATACTTCAATACAACCAGCCTCATCTCAACAGAAGTCATCGGATCGACTTTGGTAGGATTTCCCGCGACCGACACCTTGCTGATCGCTCCAGTCGTTCCGGATTTCTCAATGAACTTTGGCTCCGGCGCGATCAATGCCGGCGAAAATTCCACCCTGACCTTCACGATCGACAACAGCGAATCTCAGCTACCTGCGGAAAATATCGCTCTGAATCACCAACTCCCGCGGGGATTGATTCTCTCTACTCCAACCGGCTCTTCCACAACTTGTCAGGGAGGAACTCTCACCGCAGTCAGCGGAACGGACACTATCACCTACACCGGAGGAACGGCCCCCCCAGGACAGATCTGTGAAGTTACCGTCAATGTCACTAGTATCGAAGGTGGCGAGTTTGCTAACACAAGCAACGAACTCACCAGCTCTCTCGGCAATAGCGGAACGGCAAGCGATACCATTGATATCCAACCTCTCGTTGCGATTTCACTCAGTATTGACAGTTCCACCGAGATAGTCATTGCCGGTTCCGGTCCCGAAAATCTCACCTACATCATCACCGCATTCAATGGCGGACCATCGACCGCGACAGACATCGTCATTGATCAGAGCGAAACACTTCCCTCCGGAGCTTCAATGGTCAGCGCAATCACCAGCCTGGGCTCGTTCGATCAATCCAATTGGTCAATCCCAACCCTTCTCTCAGGTGAGTCGGCAACTCTTACCATCACCTACAGCGTGGAGCGGAACACCGAGTCTGGAAACAATTCTATTACAGGCACGGTCACCCTCACCTCGGTTGATCAACTTGATTCCAACAACTCCGACAATACCGCAACCGAGTTTACATCCGTTAGCAATGTCTTTGATATTGCCTTGGATACAACCGGGCCAATCGAGCCCGTCCTGGCCGCCACCGGACCGGGAAATTTGGTCTACACGATCACCGCTAGCAATTCAGGACCCTCCGATGCCACCAACCTTGGAATTCGAGAAGCCCTGAACCTTCCCGCCGGGGTCAGTGTGGATTCCATCATCCCCAGCGTCGGGTCATTCACTCCCGCCAACGACCCCAACGGTCTTTGGAGCCTCGACCTTCCATTCGGAGAAACTGCCACTCTCACCGTGAATCTCACCGTCGGGGCTGATGCTCCGGACGGTGGCTCCATCAGCAGCACTTCAATTCTTGAATCAGCCTCAGGAACCGACAGTAAGAATTCAAACGATTCTGCGACAGAAACAACGACCATCGTTGCCGGTTCCGATTTAGTCGTCACTCAAAGTGGCCCGGAAGCCCCGATCGTTGCTGGCTCGGGAACAGGCAACCTCATCTACACCGTGGAGGTCTTGAACCAAGGCCCACTCGCAGCCACTGGAATCGAGCTCACCGAGATCCTTAATTTCGGGGACGGAATTACGATTGACTCAGTCACACCTACCGCTGGTTCCTTTTCAGATGATGTTTGGACCCTCGGCGACCTAGCAGTCGGAGTCTCGGAGACTCTTCAGGTCGTCCTGACCGTTGGCCCATCCGCCGCAATAACTTCTCCAGGAGTCACCAGCACCGCTGCTGTGAGCGCTGCCGATCAACGGGAAATCAATCCCGGCGATGAATCAGCGACCACCACCGCAGACATCATCCGAGAGGTCGATCTCGCCGTTTCGGCGACGAACTCCCGCGACCCCGTTCTGGCCGGGTTCAATCTTCCTCAAAACCTCTTCCACACCATCACCGTAGTGAATAATGGCCCAAGTAAAGCCTCGGCCGTGGCGATCAATATAGGCGAGACCTTACCCACCGGGGCCACTGTCAACTCCATCAGTGCGGGACCCGGCACTTCTTTCGCGGACTCACTCTGGACAGTTGGTGATCTGGGCGTCGGAGCTTCATCCACGATCATCTACTACTTTAATGTCTCGGAGACCGTCGCAGCCGGTTTCGATCTCATTAAAAATGAAACCAACGTTTCGGGAGCTAACGAAACCCTCCTCAACGCCGCCGATGACACAGCTACCATCTCGACTGATGTCGTCAGTCCTTTCAGCACCAGACTCCCTCAAGGTGCCGTCGCACTGGATTTCCAAACAGGACTCTTCAAGCAAGTCATCACCATCACCAACGACAATCCCGGCACTCTTCCCTCGTTCCGCATTCTTGTCAACGAACTGCCGGATGGCGTCACGGTGTATAATTCCCAGGGTGCTACCATCGATGGCATTTCCTACCTGCTTTACAACCAGGCCCTTGCCAGTGGTGAGAGCATCGATTTGGTCGTGGAATATTATCAGGCCGATGCCTCGGGAGGAATCGAACCTACCTTTAAGATCGAATTGCTCGACCCCGAAGAAGAACAAGTGGCCGGAGAAGGCGTCAATGTTGACCCTCCAAAAATCCTTCCAAATGGAGACCTTCTGATCGAGTTCGATTCCCAGATCGACCAGATTTTCACAATCCAATATAGTAATGACGGTGAAACTTGGACCAATGTCGTACCCGATGTTGTGGCTGGAGGAACCCGATTACAATGGATCGACAACGGTCCGCCCAAGACATCGAGCCATCCCCAAGAGGAGAAGCGCCGCCTCTACCGCGTGATTCAAAAAGATGCTGATCAATAATTCCATCTCCCAAATCCTCATGAACTTCAGATTCAGATCCACCTATTTCGCCCTCAGCATTCTCCCTGCCACCGCTGGCGAAGACGCTATCAACTCTGCCAAGGGAGGACTCCCCCTCCCTCCTGCGGCAGACTATTCCTCGAAAGGCGTCATCGACCTCCCCAAATTGACTTCCCAACCAAAATCTCCGTGGAATTTTGGCTTCGGGATCTCGGGGCGGCAAATTGGGAAAATCAACTTTGATACCGCCCCAACCAGCCTGTCTGTTCCGAATGCCTTTGGAGCAAGTTCATTTTCAATCCCTTCTAGAATTGGGCCGGAGACAGGTCCCTTCAACCGGGACTACGACAACGGCTTTGTGAACCCCGAACCCCGAACTGTGGCAACTGGCAGAACAACCGACTATGGATACACCACCTCTGACCAGATTCAGATAAACCGATTGGAGTTTTATGCCGACGGAGGAGAACGCCGCATTGTCACGACATCGAACTCTCTCTCGCCAAGTGATTGGAGCACCGAAGATGATTGGCAGATCTCTCCATACCTGACTCTGAGCCGTCTCACCGATTTGGGAAATGGTTGGAGCGTCGGACCCTCCCTCCATCTGAGCTTCACCAACTTCGACGGACAACAAGGAGGATTAAATACGATCAACTCAACCGAGAACCGAAGCATCTTCGATGTCAGAACCATCGATCAATTCGACTCCACTGGACTGGTCCTTCCCGATGCCCCCTACATCGGGTCTCCCGGCGCCGTCGCACCGCTCCTGCCCGCCGAACCGATTGCCGGCGCAAGATCCTACGAAGATTCCCTCCGAATGGCTCCCGACAATGCCGTGTTCTCTGACTCCATTCATGAAAACCTCGACGTCAATCTATTCGGTGTCTCGATCGGAGCGGAGGCCATTTATCAATCGGAGAGCTATTTAATCACCGGCATCGGAGCGGGATTCGTTCTGAACTTCGCGGACTGGGATGCCAATCGCAGTGACCGGCTCATTCAGGTCACTAACGGCGGACCTCCGGTTGAAGTTGGATCATCTAACTTCGAGAACTCCGGAACAGACATCCTCTATGGATTCTATCTCCAGGGCACCATCGGATACCAGATCAATGAGTCATGGTCGGTTCAAGGAAATGTCCGCTACGACTGGAGCGAGTCCTTGAGGGACTCAGTCGGCGAGAGTGACTTCGACGTCGACCTCTCCGGATTCAGTCTCGGCCTGGGCGCAACCTATTCCTTCTAAGTAAAAACGCTCAAGAATCGGAGACAACCTCCGCGCGGTTTTCTCGGGCCAATGGTCTTTGGGAGTAAATAAAGCTGCATCCAGCGATGAATGCTCCGGCCAATTTGCTTCGGAGGGAATCATGGAGATCGCCCGCTTGATGATCCGACCGCTCATTTCCGCGTTCGCCGCCAAATGCTCCACCACAGAGCTCGCATCAACCGCTTCATCTTCCTCTTTCCAACAATCATAGTCGGTCACCATTCCCAACGAGGCAATGGCTATCTCCGCCTCTCGTGCGAGCTTGGCTTCAGGCAGATTGGTCATCCCGATAATGTCATAGCCAAAATGACGATAATAGGACGACTCTGCCCGTGTTGAAAAAGCCGGACCATCCATGCAGACATAGGTCCCGCCATTTTGAATCTGCGCCCCCTCTTCCTCTCCTGCGCGTTGAAGAATCTCGCGCAAGCCATTACTGGTAGGATCGGCAAAACTGACATGAGCCACGATCCCTTCTCCAAAAAAGGTATTATTTGCCCGCTGGCTGGTGCGGTCAAAATACTGGTCCGGAATGACGATCGAACGAGGAGGATATTCCTCCTTCAAACTCCCCACCGCAGTCGCGCAAATCACCCAGCGAACGCCCAGCGAACGCAGGGCCCAAAAATTAGCGCGGTGATTCACCTCAGTCGGCAGAATGGAATGCCCTTTGCCATGCCGTGATAAAAACCAAACCTGTCGTCCCTGGTATTGCCCGCCGATCAAGGAGTCAGAAGGATCGCCAAAAGGCGTCGTTACATTTCGTTCCTCGACATTCTCAAGACCTTCAAATCCTGAAACGCCACTTCCGCCGATGATGCCAATTGCCGGATTCATACTGCTTTGTTTTTATGAGCGATTCGATCGATGATAACAATCAAGGTGATTCCAATCGCAACCGCACCGATCTCCAACCAGGTTTCACCCCGCGCAAAGTCCGGAAGAGTCCAATCCTTGAATCCGATAATCTTTTCTTTCTCCTCTCCGTGCCGATCAATGATCAAGGTGGTCATCGTGGTCTTCCAGGGCCAAATGATGACCAACGATCCCGTCACAAATCCCGTGATCGCGCTGACAGCGTTGTCATGATGCATTCGAAAGAGCCAACTGAGAAACCTCGAAAGCACGAGAAGCCCCACCACTGCACCAACCCCAACTGGAATCAAAATCGGAAGCGCCGTCTTAAGATCACCACCAAAAAGCGCACTGAGAGAATCGAGCATGATGAGCTCATAATTCCCCATCAGAAGCAGAACGAAGGAACCGCTCAAACCCGGAATAATCATGCTGCATATCGCAACAACACCGCAGAGCCCAAGGTAGATTGGATTGTTACTTTCCGAGGCTGGAGTGAGAAAAGCAATCGACACCGCAATTCCCAGCCCTACCAAAAAAACCACGAATACCGAAGTATTCCATTTTCGGATCATTTTTCCGACCGAAGGAATGGATGCCAAAATCAGACCGAAAAACAAAGAGAACACCAAGACCGGATGATGCTCAAATCCCCACTTCAGGAGTTTTGCCAGCGTCGCAAATGCTAGGACCACGCCAATCCCCATCGATAGAAGAAATCGCCCATCGACTTTAGTCCAAAGCTCTTTGATTTGAAACTTTGACCCCAGCTTAACAGCCTCAACGTCGAAAGATTTCAGAGCCTCAATGAGACGCTCATAGATCCCCGTAATAAAAGCGATCGTACCACCGGAAACCCCGGGAACAACATTGGCTGCTCCCATGGCAAACCCCTTTAGGGCCGTGGCCAGATCCTCTTTGCGCATCTCTAAATAGTATCAATGATGGCATTAAAAGCCGTGCTCGGTCGCATTACCGCAGTCAACTTTTCCTGATTCGGCGCGTAATATCCCTCGAGCTCCACACCATTCCCTTGCCCGCTATTCAGTTCCTCGACAATCAACGTTTCAAACTCAGCGAGCTTGATCGCAATAGGTCCAAATTCAGCCTTGAGTTCAACATCGTCATCTTGCGCCGCAAGCCCCTTGGCCCAAAAGAGTGCCAAGTAGTAGTGACTTCCCCGGTTATCGAGCTCGCCCGACTTCCGCTGGGGTGACTTGTTATTAAGGAGAACTTCCGTGGTGGCATCATCGAGAGTCTTCCCGAGCACCTTGGCCTTATCCGTTCCCACGTG
>PBTU01000041.1 GCA_002729295.1 Verrucomicrobiales bacterium
ACTCCCTCGCCCCACAAACTCGTCGACTGGGGCGTCTTTCCTCACGAGGACGACGAAAAGGGCGATCACAAGATCGCCACTTGGGCCGTTGACTTCCTCGACAAGCAAGCAGCCAAAAAAGACGACAAACCATTCTTCTGCGCTGCCGGATTCTTCCTTCCGCACGTCCCCTGCTTTGCCACGCAAAAGTGGTTCGACCAACATCCGCTCGACAGTCTGAAGCTCCCCGCCATTCATCCCACCGACCGCGACGACACCCCGCGCTTCTCTTGGTATATCCACTGGAAACTTCCCGAGCCCCGTCTAAAGTTTCTTCAAGAAGCAAAGGAATGGGAAAACCTCACCCGCTCCTACCTCGCCTGCACCACTTTCGTTGACCACCAGGTTGGCCGCATCATGGCGAAGCTGAAGGAAACCGGCCTCGATAAAAACACCATCATCATTCTCTGGTCCGATCACGGTTGGCACATCGGAGAAAAACAAGTCACCGGAAAGAACACCCTCTGGGACGACGGAACCCGAGTCCCCCTCATCTTCGCCGGCCCCGGACTGAAGCCCAACCAAGTTGTTCAGGAGCCCGCCGAGCTCCTTGACATCTATCCCACCCTCTGCGACCTCCTGAAGATTGATTCACCAAAGCATACCCTACAGGGACTCTCCCTAATTCCTCAACTTAATAAGCCCGCCACCCCACGGACCCAGCCCGCCATCACTACCCACGGCGCACACAATCACGGCATCCGCACAAAAGACTGGCGCTACATTCGCTACGCCGATGGCTCAGAGGAACTCTACCATCACCCCAACGACCCCAACGAATGGGATAACCTCCTCGCCAAGAAGCCAGTCGCCAAAGCACACCGGGCGAAAGCCGATGCTCTCGCGAGATTCCTCCCCAAAGACAACCTCCCTCCGGTCCCGAATTCAAAAGCCCGCATCATCACCTACGACCCGAAAACCAAGGAGGTGGTCTGGGAAGGCAAGAAAGTCGGAAAGAACGATCCGATTCCCGAAGTCGAAGATTAAAGACAAATGCTCACACAACCTCCTTTACCCGCCGGAGCCCGGCGAAGGAGGCTGCATGAGACAAAAATTAATTTCTATCGCCCGTCGCCGGTGTAGATGATCTTCCCGTCCTTCGGCGCCTGGGGCCATGGCGTCGTGCCGGGAGCCCAGGTCTGGGGTTGGGTTGCCCGGATTTTTAAAACCTCGTCTTTGATCCACTGGGGAACATTCTCATTTTCCTCCTGACCATAAACCCAAGGCAGGGCCGGGCTCATAAGGCGATCCATTCCAGTAAGAGGCGGACGCTCCTTGCCATAGCCCTCAACGAGTTGAGTCAACTCGGCAACCAACTTGGGGTTCCTGGCCGCGATGTCCTTTTTCTCACCCGGATCCTTGACGATATTATATAGCTCTTTTCCAACGAGTTTGTAATCCCCTTTCCGGATCGCCGGAAAGCGCACACTCCCCGACACCTCGAAGACAATCTCATCGCGCTTGCTCTTGGCATCGCCAAAAATGACATCCGTCATATTCATGCCGTCGAGTTTGCGCTCCTGCTTCAGCGAACCTCCCGCCAAAGTAGCGAAGGTATTGTAGAAATCCGTCACGTGCATCATGCCGCTGTTGGTGCTGCCGGGCTTGATCTTTTCCGGCCAACGCATCAAACAGGGAACACGCACGCCCCCTTCGTAATTGGTATTCTTGGTGCCTCGATATGGCGCATTCATTTCTTCACGGAGACCACCGTTGTCATTGGCAAAAATCACGAGGGTATTATCCTTGTAGCCGCTTTCGTCCACCGCTCCAACAATACGACCCACCGCATCATCGAGACACTTCAGAGCGGCATAACGCTTGCCATGCTCTTCAACGTAACGCGGAATTTCTTCCAGTGGTCCGTGGATCGCATTGAAGGCAACATACATAAACAAAGGCTGCCGCTCTTTCTTACCGCTCTGAGTCATGCGGTGATTGGCAATCACATTGACGGCCTCGCTGGCGATTAAGTCGGTAGCGTATCCCGGCTCGTAAACCGGCTTCTGATTGCGATGCCAATCATAAACCACATAGCGCGCGGGCGCATTATGAAGGATACACTTGTTGTTGTAATCAATCCCCCATCCGTAGTGACCATACTGATGCATGAAGCCCTGTCCCATCGGGAGCTGTCCGACCAGCCACTCACCGCAATGCCATTTCCCGGCAATAGAGGTGAAGTATCCCGCGTCCTTCAGAACTTCGGCCACGGTGCGCTCATTAGTATCCACTCCATGAATTCGGCGCGTTTCTTCTCCCGCCTTGTTCTTGACCAATTTCATCCCGAGCTTTGCAAGATAACTCGGCTTCCCAAAGTCCTCCGAGCGCCAGTCACTCCAGGTCCGGAAGGCGTAGCGTCCGGTGAGAAAGGCCGCGCGGGTCGGCGCACAGACCGCATGGACATAGAAATTATCCAGACTCACCCCGTCCTTGCGCAGCTTGTTGATATGCGGAGTCAACTTTGGATCCAATCCATTAAAACCAAATTCATTCCAACCCACATCGTCGGCAAGGATAAACACGATATTAGGCCGTGACCCATCCACCGGGGAAGCCGCAGCCGCCTCGGAAACAAGAGCCAAAGCTCCCATAATCATCTGTGATATTTTTCTCATCATTCTAAAAACTATACGTCGCAAATTGAAATCGCCTCTTCCAGTCCCTTGAGCGCATCGCGCTTGGGAATCCACTCGTGCCCCACGTAACCGGTGTAGCCCACCTTGAGCAAGGCCTTCATCACTCCCACATAGTTGATTTCCTGGTCATCCCCAATCTCGCCACGACCCGGATTGCCCGCGATCTGCACGTGGCCGATGAACTCGGCGTGCTGCTCGATCCGGCGAACCAGATCCCCATCCATGATCTGCACATGATAGGCATCAAAGAGAACTTTCAATCCCGGCGACGAGACCGCCTTCACAATCTCAACACAGTAGTCAATATGATCGCCGTGGTATCCTGGGTGCCCCATCATCGGTTCGGCGACTTTTGAATTGAGTGGTTCGATCACCATCGAAACTTTGTTCTTCTCAGCAATCTTGGCCATTTTCTTAAAGCCCTCAACGCAGTTCTTAAATCCCTCTCCGCGGCTCACCACGCTCCCATTCTCTTCCTTCGAGGTATCAAGCATTCCGGTAAAAGTCATGACATTGGGAAAGCCCATCGACCCCGTCGCCACCATCGCCTTCTCCAGCGCCGCGAACACCTCGGGGTGATGTCCCTTGTTATTCATGCCACGCACAAAGGAATGCGTCCGAGTCGCGCCACAAACTAAACCCGTTCCTTTTAACTGAGCCAGCTCATCGGCGGAAAATAATTCCACCCCAGCCACTCCAAGCGCCCTGGCATGTTTGATCAAATCCGTCTGACTCCAGCCCGCTCCTTTTGCAAATGGCCAAGCCGCGATGACTTGCTTGATGCGACCTTTTCTCGAAACCGGCTTGGCTTCGGCTGAGGACAAAGTCGAACCCACGATAGCCGAAGCGCCGATGCCTTGAAAAAATCTCCGTCGCGAAGATCCCGAGTGATTCTCTGAAGTCATGGCGAGGGCTTATCAGAATTTCTACTTCCCGACAACCGGCGCGGTCTGCTCTGGCGTAGTGATCCCCGGTGGCAATTCCATAATCTGGATGTTGCGGAAGTGGATCAGAGAACCCTCGGCCTCCAAACAGAGATAGCCTTTTCGAACTGACGAATTGCTGATGCTGTTCACAAACTTCCCGTTGATCGACAACTTCACCGTGCCATCAACGCAAACCACATCATAGGTGTTCCACTCGCCCTTCCCTTTGCAGCGTAGCTCATAAGACATGCTGCGATTTCCCCGCGGGTTCGCCGGAGTCGCAGTCAGGCCATTTGCTCCAAAAAGCTCACCCGAAACATAACCGATATGCCTGGGCTTCCCGTCCTTGCCCGCGTGGATTTTAGGCCACTCCAGCTCGAGCATCTGAACCTCCATCCCCTTGGGCAGAGGGCGATTCTTGGGCGTCGAGCCTTCACTCCAGACGAAAACTCCGGAATTCCCTCCGGCTTTCATGTGACGCCATTCGATATGCAAAATGAAATTCTCATACTGCTTTTTTGAACGCATCACGCCGATCGGCTTCCCGGTGCAGACCAGGAGCCCGTCTTTCACCGACCAGGTCGCCGGCGTGGTATTCACATCGACCCATTCGGAGAGATCCTTCCCGTTGAAGAGTGATTTCCATTGGGAAACTTCCCCGGCGGTAAGCGGAAGAAGCAGAGCGGCAAAGACGAGCGATTTCACAGTCATAAGATGGCCCCGAGTATCCCCGCCCCTTCCCCGTCAAGTCGAGCAGCAATTCCATCGATCACTACCAAAAAACCGACGGCTTGATTTACGATGGAGAAGAAGTGCAACTCAGCGCCTGCCCCACCGACTACCATCCACGCTTAGACCAAGGACCCCCCAACCATAGAAAACCAGCTACCATCAACCTCATCCCTGAGTTGGAGGCAGTCAGCTCCGGCAGCCCAAACAGAAATCTCCTGATACATTTCTTCACCTCATCACGTTTTATTTGCCCTAACCTTCACCTCCATTTATGAAACTCACATCACTTCTTCCAGCTCTCGCTCTTTTCCTCCCAATCTCCTCCATGGCCGAAGAGTCTCTCTTCAACGGAAAGAACCTCGACCAATGGCGTATCGATTCCAAAAGCAAGGCCACTCATTGGACCGTCAAGGATGGCACCATCCACTGCCAATCCGATCCCAAGAAAGCCGGCTCACTCCTCTGGACCACTAAAGAGTTCACCGACTTCACCCTCACCCTCGAGTTTAAAAACGGCGAAGGCACCATTGATTCCGGCGTCATGCTCAAACGCGCCAAGGACCAAATCCAAATCGGCATCTCCGGCTCACTCAAGCGCGACCTCACCGCCTCGCCTTACATTCCCGGAAAGGGATATCCTGTCGAAGGAAAAGAAGCGATCGCCGCCGTGAAACCCAAGGACTGGAACACCCTCAAAATCACCGTCGCCGGAAGCACCTACAAAACCTGGCTCAACGGCGTCGAGGGCATCACCTACACATCTAAAACCGCCATCGACAAAGGACCCCTCGGCCTCCAGCTCCACGGCAACCGCGACATGTCGATTTCTTTCCGCAATATCAAAATCACTGAAAAGAAATAGTTTTTCTTACTCGGCCTGAATCTCCACACTCGCACTGTGGGAGGCGAACTCCGGGGCATACATGCATCGCACTTCTGCGATTCCGGTTTGGTATTCCCCCGCATGTTGCACCCGCACGCTCGTTTCGAAGACATGCGTGCCCGGCGGCAGTCGATCGATGAAGAAGTGGCTCGCGGTGTCACGGGTCACTTCATAGTAACCAAAGCCATCCTGCCAACGATACCCGCTCAAGACATTGGTCGGCTCGGTTCCGCTACCTCGCAGGTCCTTCAGATGCACAAATTCCATCGCGCGGTCGTTTTTCAAAATCACCCGCGTCACCAACTCATCGCCGACATTAACGGCGCCGTTCAGAGGCATCAGCACCGGACCTTTATCGGTATTCTTCCGCACAAATAATTTCTTCTCCAGCCTCAGTTGCTGGCCTTCGGCCTTCGTCACCTTCGCCATATCTTCGAGATACTGCCAATGCACGCTGGCCCAACTCACGCCCTCATCGCTCTTGGTTAACTCGATCTTTCCGAGCTCCGGCTTCACGGCAGCCTCGACAAAGCGGCTCTCATAAAATCCCGTTCCTGCTTCGACCTTCTCCGGCTTCACCTCTGCTCCACCGAGCGAGATTTTCAGAAGAGCATCCGACCCAAAGAGATTCCGGCCGCCCATCAACAAGGAATAGACTGCGTCCGCCGTCGCCTTGGTCGTCTTCCAATCACCGACCTGCTTCTGCTTGATCAACCAAACCTGGCAATCATCAACCGCCTTAGCATCCTGATCTATATCCCGAAACGCCTCGATCATCATCGCCTGCGTTTCAATCGGTGCCTGCCACCACCACCAACCTTCTCCCTCGCTGTCCTTCCAGAACATCCCCTGCTCTTCGGTAACTTTTGCGTTTTCCTTAAAGGAGCGCGTCACCAATTTGGGAACATCCTTCTCACCAAGACGATGCAGGGCCAAGGCCACATGCGCACGCGACATCCGGCTGGATAAGCTCGCCCAATCCTTCCTGGCCTGACCAACAAAGTAGTCGAATGCCACCTTATCCCGCTGACTCAACTTCTTGTCCTTCAGGAAAAAGGTCCGCGTGTAGAGATAATGCGCTATCCACGAACTAAGATTATTCCGATCGAGATTCCCGCTCGTTCGCAAACGCTCATACCTTCTGGTCACGGCGGCATCCAGTGCCGGCAGGGCCTTCATCGCTGGCGTGATGTCGGTCTCGACACCGAGCGACCGCAAACGCCCGAATCCCGTTGTCACATAGAGCGAAATATACTCACTTCCATGCCCTCCCGGGAACCACGGCCACAANCCATCTCCGCGTTGCATCTTGCTCAATTTGCGAAGCGCTTTTTCCAACTCGTGGTTCATGTGGTTTTCATCAAACAANAAACCCACCCGNCNTCTCGCCTCTGCTTCNTTCNTGGCTTCACGAAGCCAGGGCGTTTCATCCAANAAGATCCCCTTCAAATCCGCATTCTTCATCAANGGGCTNTCGAGAGNATCNCCGCCCGCTTTCCATTGATCAAAGATCCGGCGCATCTTNNGATCGGATCCCGCAATGTGNCNNGCCAGCGCGTTGGCATANTANCGATTGAAGGTCTGCTCGGAACATTCATGCGGATACTCCATCAGATAGGGCAAGGCCATCACGGCATACCAGGCCGGTTGCGAAACCACCTGCACATGGAGGAAGCGATCTTCCAAAGTCTCGGAATCACCACTCTCCAATAACTTGGTGAATTCAAATTTCTTACTCCCGGCATTCCGAATCGGCAGCGACATCGACTCAGTCACCAAAATCCGTCGCGAAATCACCGGAAGCCATCCTTCCTCGCCGTCGGTGAGATCATCGGTCGCCGCGACCGCTTTGTATTTCAAAAATCCCGCCCCATCCGGCACCGCGATCTTCCATTTCAATGTCCGACTCTCCTTGGCCGGCACCGTGAATTTTTGGTCGGGCGCTGCAATCCCCATCGCCGCCGTCCGGTCCTTGTCCGTTGCTGCGTCAGCCAAGCTCAGCCTCGCCGTTCCGCTCTGCTCTTTCTCGCTTTGATTCGTCACCTTGACCGTAAACTCGAGAACATCTCCCTCCCGTAAAAAACGCGGCGGGTTTGGTTGCACCATAAGATTTTTAGCCGTCACCGTTTCTCCTTCCAGCAAGCCCGAGCGGAAATTCACATCGTGGGCCATTCCAAGAAAGCGCCACTTCGTCAAGGCCTCGGGCATCGTAAAACTGACACGCACTTTACCATCCGCACCACTGATGAGCGCGGGATAAAAGAAGGCCGTCTCCTGCAAATTCTTCCGGGCCGTCACTTGAGAGACATCGGGGTTTTGTTGCGCTACTGTAAGCCCGGCCCCATCACCATCTCCAAAGCCATCCGAATTTGTTTGAAAATCCATATTCTCCGCCGGAGCCATTGCTGCGGAAGGCGCGGCCCTGAGATCTTGCTTTCGGGCCATTCCAAAATCTCCCTCAAGAGAGGCGTCAGTCGCCATTTCATTATAGCCAGTCGCCACTCCCCGGCGTTTCATCCCACCGCCACCTCCAAAACCGGAACCAGAAAACCAACTATAAGCCCATCCGGCCCCACCGTCATAAATCCGAAACTCATTTCGAAAGCCACGAAACATCGACCCCATTGAAAAACGACTTACAGAATCGAACCAGGCCACTCGCGAAAATCGTCCGATCGAACTACTGAACCGAACAGAGCGACCGCTTCCCGACTCCGATCTCAATACTCCCATCAAGGTTTGAAAGCGATTCCTCGCAAAGGCATCCAAGGAAGCATCATACATTGTCGCCACCATTTCCGCGACCGCCGCCTCGCCACCTGCTCCTTCGACCACCGCCGTCCAGGTCTCCTTGACCCCGGGTTCCAGCTTCGACACGATATGCTCCCAGCGTAGTTTCAATTCCTTATTCGTCCACGGCACTCGGATCACCCGTTGCATTTGGTGCAGCCTGTTCATCGTCACCTGGCGAATCACCACGGTGATCCCACCGCGATTCGCTTCCTTGATCGGATAAGTAAACAACTGTTGCGTCCGGCCCTCCGCCGACCACTCACGCCTGAGCAACTTGCGGTTCTGATACCACTCCACGCAAGCCCGCGCTTCCTCGTGTCCACTTCCCCATAAGACCGAAACCGAATTCCCCGGCTCCACCGACCACGACGGTGCGCTCGTATGGAAAGGCCTCTTTGTTGGGAAATTTTTCCCGTCCGGATTCACGACTTCGATTCCCAAAAGCGCCTGAATCTTTCGCTCGCTCGCATCCTTCGTTTCAAAAACCAATCGGTAAGATCCAGCATCCAACTGAGCCTTCACCAAGGCCTCTCCCTCCTCATCCGTCTGCACCTCAAATTTCTTTACCACTTCACCGGGCCCCCAGCGATTTGGATCAATCGAGACTTCGCCCCTCGTTGCCCGCGGACACACCTCCGGTTCCTTGAGTCGGTGGATCTTCACTACTCCCGTCGCCTTCCGCCCGTCACCGTCGAGTGAGATCGTCCGAATTGTAAATTCCAATTCTTCACCCGACTCCAACCAATCGGCAGCCGAAAGGGAGGCCTTCAAACTGGTATAGCCCACCGACACCCGCTTGGTCGCCGACCGGGTTTCCCCCGCACCGCCGGTTACATCGGCCACAATTGCGTAGTCAAAAATCGGCTCCAGATCTTCGCTCACCGACTTGTCAGGTTGCGCCACAAAGGAAATCATCGCCGAGCCGTCTGCCCCGGTTTCGGAAATGCCATGCGCGATTTCCTCCGTCCTGGATTGCACCGGACTCACCCACCAACACCACCGAGTCCACGACGGATACCGCGGAGTCCGCGTCACCCGCCAACTCACCTTGGCCCCATCAACAGGCGCACCGGTGTAGGCCTCGGCCCGCACCTTCACTTTGACTTCCTCGCCAAGAGCAGCCGGGTCCTTGGGCGTATTAATTTCAGTGAAAAACTTCGGTCGTTTGTATTCCTCCACCCTAAAATAGGCACTCCCACTTTCTCCATTCAAAGAAATGCGACAACGCCCTAGGACACTCCCGGTTGGTGCCGTGAAGGATCCCGAAAACGAACCCCGCTCATTGGTCACGATTTTCAAATTCGCAATCTCCTTCCGGTTAGGATCCCTAAAACTCACTGTCCCCTGGTTTTTCTTTTGCAGTTCATATTTCTTCTTGGCGTGGTTTCGCGAATACCAGATCCCCTTGAAGTGCACCGTCTGCCCCGGGCGATAAATCGCCCGGTCGGTGAAGAACACGACCATCCTCTGATCCTTCTCTTCCCGAATCCGACCACTCCCCGAATAAATACGCCCCACCGTGCGCTGAAAGCCTCGGCTCGCGACCACCAAACATTGTCCGTTCTCCTTTTTTGAAAAGCGAAAATCCCCCGACTCATCCGTCTTTGTTTTTTCGCTGACCAATCCATTTTGCACCTTCACCCACGCCCCGATCTCAACTCCCGCCAACGGTGCTCCGGTCACCGCATCCACGACATGCCCATCCAGGCCACCATCCCTCCGAGTCGCCAAGGTCAAGGCGAGAGGCGTGACATGCACACCTACCACTGACACGGCATTGTTCTTCATCGAAAAATTCTCATCCGCGCTCGCGACTAAGACATGATAACCATCGGGGAGGTCCTCGGGCGCTGCCAGGGAAACATTGTGCCCCTTGAACTCACCCCTATCAACCAACTCATGATCCCATGCTTTCACCAGGTCCCCCTTGAGCATCGCCGGCAGCCACTTTCTCTGATTAGGCAGAGGATCCCCGCCCACCGTATCCAGACTTGGCTTGAAGGCCACCGAATAGAGGCGAAACCAAACCCGCTTCAAATTTCGATGCGAAACATGTATTTCCTCTCCCGCCGGAGTCCAATGGGTTTCCGTCGAAAGCGTCAGTTCCTTCCTCTCCATCCGCTGCACTTCGTTGCGGCAAAACTTCCCGAATGGGTGCTCAGGAAAGGCCTCGACCCCTGCTTGATAAACTCCGTGAGCTTCTTTGGTTTCCTCCTGTGACTCCAGAATTCCACCAAGATCAACCCGGGCCCAGGCACTAATTGGATGCTTCGCATGTTGCTTGGTGAATTTCCTCAGAGCCTTCTCAAATCCCGCATCATCATCCGCCGTAGCGGCGGCCCATCGCAACCTCTCAAGGTCGGCCAATAAAAAGGCATCCTGGCGCTC
>PBTU01000042.1 GCA_002729295.1 Verrucomicrobiales bacterium
CGTCGTCTTCAATCTCCATCAATTGATTAAAGGCTGCCGAGCCAAAAGCTGAAGCTGCTGTCCCAATCAAGGTATGTAGGAGAAGCCACCACTTATCGGTCATCCCCCCTGCCCCTTTAGCGGCCAGAAAAAAACCGAAAAGAGTCGTAATAACGACAAAAGCGTTGAGACGCAACTTCGTAAGAACTTGCAAATCCTTGGCGAGACTTGGCGTCTCGGGCTTAGCATCGATAGCTGACAACACTTGTAGTCTGACCTCGTCTAGTGATTCCCGCAATCCCGAGTGTGCGAGAATTGCCATTTTTCCTTTTCGCAAGCCCTTCCATTCACAAGACTACCCCACACATGAGCGAAAAAGACCAATATCAGCGCGAATTGGATGTCATCGAAGAGGTGAAAGACAAAGGCCCTACCGGAAAATTCTTGGGCTATGCCAAAATCTCCGGCCCCGGCTGGCTCCAGGGTGCCATTACCCTCGGCGGCGGATCGCTCGCCGGCGCGCTCTATTTGGGCGTCGTATCTGGGAATGAGCTCCTCTGGGTCCAACCACTGGCAATGATCTGCGGCATCATCATGCTCTCGGCAATCGCTTACGTCACCCTGTCGACGGAGCAACGTCCGCTTCAACTCATCAACCGCCACCTCCACCCGCTTCTCGGCTGGTCCTGGCTCATCGCTACCATCATGGCCAACATCGTATGGACCATGCCCCAATTCTCTCTGGGAACCGCTGCCATCCAACAAAACCTCGGAATCCTAAGCGGAGATGGCGGTCAATGGACGATCATTGCGATTCTTTTCGCGATCGGGCTCTACGTCAATTACCTCTACCAAGCTGGCGGCGGCGGCGCAAAACTCTTCGACCGCATTATCAAATGCATGGTCGGCCTCATCGTTCTTTCATTCATGGCCGTGGTCATTACCCTGTTTTCCAGCGGCAGCATCAGCCTTGGTTCCATCCTCGGTGGATTCATTCCCGACCTTTCTCTTCTGGGGAGCAGCTCTTCGACCTTTTCCGCCGACATCGCTGCTTCTTCCAATCCTGAATTCTGGGAAAAGCATATCGTGGGAACACAGAAGTCTAAAATCTTTGCCGCCTTCGGAACGGCAGTGGGTATCAACATGACCTTTCTTCTCCCCTACACCCTTCTCAAGAAAAAGTGGGGCAGCAAACATCGTGGTCTCTCCATCACCGACCTCTCAATCGGACTATTCGTTCCTTTCTTCCTCGCGACAGCCTGCGTTGTGATCGCTTCCGCCTCGTCCTTCCACGGAAAAACCGAAGACGTCGATCCAGTGAAGACCTACCCGACTCTCGCTAAAATGGACAGTGTGAAACCTCTCGTAAAAAATCTTCCCAAAAAGAGCGACGAAGAAAAGGCAGTCTGGAATGAAATCGTCGCCAATGCTCCTTCTCTCAACAAATCTGACTTCAAACTCGCTGCCATGATTCACTCACGCGACGCCGGGGCCCTCGCGATCACTCTCAAACCCTTCACCGGTGAAGTCGTTGGCCAAAAAATCTTCGGCATCGGCGTCCTCGGCATGGCCGTTTCAACCATCATCATCCTGATGCTCATTAATGGACTCGCCTTCCAGCAGCTTTTTGAAAAATCACTGGGATCGACTAAATCCTACCTCTTAGGATGCGGGATTTCGGGATTATCAGGCTGCCTGTTTCCCGTCATCTGGAAAGTCGAAGCTAGTAAAGCCGCCCTTGCCATCCCTACGTCTGTCATCGGAGGAGCCTTGATTCCGATCGCCTACTTCACCTTCCTCCTTCTCATGAATTCCAAGAAGGTTCTCGGCGATAAGCGTCCTGAGGGAACCGCACGCATTATCTGGAACGTCCTTATGATCTTCGCTACCACCGTCGCCACCGTCGGCACTTGGTGGGCCACCTCAGGGAAGAAATTCGGCGACGTCCCCGCCGGCATGATCGGAATGTCCTTCCTGGCGATCCTCTTCGTCGTAGGCACACTGTCCTTCCTAAAAAACGAGAAGAGGGCGTAACCCTCAAGAGCAGACGAAAGCCTCTGGAGCTTTCATCTACCTTTCACAAATTCACCTTTGCCTCTTGACTGCTTAGCGGTTCAAATCAGCCCGACATTATGAAATTCGGAATCATCGGAGCCGGCATGATCGGCCACTTCCACGCTAAGGCCATTACTGCTATGACAGGAGGCACTCTCCACTCGGTTTTTGACCTGCGTCAGGAGGCCGCCGAAAAGCTTGCTGGAGAATACGGCGGGACCGCATATTCCGACATGGCCGAATTCCTCGCCGACGAGGAACTGGAAATCGTCACCGTGGGAACTCCTTCCGGAGCGCACCTTGAGCCCTCAATGGCCGCGCTCAATGCAGGCAAGCACGTCATTTGTGAAAAGCCTCTCGAAATCACCCTCGAGCGTATCGACCAACTCACCGCCGCTGCCGAAGCTAATGGCAAAACCATCGCCGCTGTTCTCAACCGCCGCTTCCACCCCGGCATGGACGCCTTTAAGAAGGCTTCCGACGAAGGACGCTTTGGAACCCTCACCAACGCCTCCGCTTACGTGAAGTGGTATCGCGATCAGGCTTACTACGATTCCGCCGGCTGGCGCGGTACTTGGGCCCTCGATGGTGGAGGCGCTCTGATGAATCAATCCATCCACACCGTGGACTCTCTTCTCTACCTGGCCGGGCCCGTGAAATCGGTGCAAGCCAACACCGCCTGCCTCGCGCATGAGCGCATTGAGGTGGAAGACATCGTAGTTGCCATCGTGGAATTCGAAAGCGGAGCCCGCGGCGTCATCGAATGCTCGACCTGCACGTGGTCCAAGGACGGCCACCCCGCCCGAGTGCAACTCTCCGGCACCGAAGGCTCAGTCTTCCTTGCCGACGAAGCATTTGAGATCTGGGACTTCATGGAAGAGAAGCCCGAAGACGCCGAGATTCAGTCTACTCTCATGAAGGGGCAGGAAGCAGGGCTCGGAGCCAACGACCCGAGCGCAATTAACTTCTACCAGCACCAGCGCAACTTCGAAGAAGTAGTCAATGCAATCGCCGAAGGCCGTGAGCCCACCACCTCCGCTTCCGAGGCGCGCAAGCCCGTCGCCCTCATCACCGCGATCTACGAATCCGCGCAAAACGACGGAAAGAAGGTCTTCCTCTAGGAAAGCACCAGATTCACCGCCAGCAGGGTCAATCCTGCGGCGAATACAAGATCCAGAGGGCGGCCTATCTTTTGGTAGCCGCGCCTAATTTTCGGCAGCTGGAGCAACCACACCCAGAGACACCAAAAGAAGAGGCCTTCTCCCACGATCAGCCCCCATAAGGCATAGGGCCACCACGATGGATGCCCCTCCGTCAGAAACGGCGCGACCATGCCCGCAAAAAACACGAGAACCTTCGGATTGAGCAAATTACAAAATAACCCCCGCAGATAAGGGCTCCTCTTTGGAACCACCTTCTCATCTCCTACCTCCTGTTTCTTCACCAAGCCCCACGCTAACCAAAGCAGATACCCCGCCGCGAGCCACTTCATGGTCAGCGCAATCACGCCTCCCTTTGCTAAAATTACCGCCATTCCTCCAATCGCGATCGTGGCGTAAAAAGCCAAGCCGGTCACGATTCCAAAAACCATTAAACACCCCGCTCTCAACCCTTCCGCCAAGGCCGTGCGCGTCAGTAAAAGCATATCCGGCCCCGGGCTGAATTGCCCCACCACCATGATTAGCGCGAAGGCCAAAAGCTCGCCGATCATTGGTCGAAGTAATGGCCGAGGATCTCCATCACGCCGCGGCTTCCGTCTTTTGACGCCACCTTTCCTCCGCGATTTGCCACGTAATGCTGCACCTCCGGCACAGAATTGGCCGGACAACCACTCGCCGAGCAAACGGCTGGCTGCAGCATACTGAGATCGTTATAATTATCGCCAATCGCAAGAATGTTCTCCGGGGAAACATCCCACCGGGCCGCTGATTCCACCAAACAAGTTCCCTTGCTAAACTGCCGATGGCTGAAGCGAAGATAGATGCCATTTCGCTCATAGCCCACCTCCGCCGGAAGATTCAACTCCTCCACGAATCCCAAAATCTCTTCCATCTCATCCACCGAGGCCGCAATAATCCCAGCCGGATCACCTTCCATGGAAACCCATCGTCCGTCGGTTTCCTTTTCGACAAACTTCTGAACCTTCTTTAGAGGGCGTTTCGCCCTCCGAAAGAGCTTCTTGTGTTCTTTTTCGCAGAGCTGATTCCAGTCATCGTGACCAACCCACCGTCCGAACTGTCCCGGAAAATAAATCTCCCGTTCCCGGGCAATGACGAAATCAGGGAGAAAGGGAAACTTCGCTTCGTTGAACCCCTCGACCAGTTGATAGAGCGATCGCCCGGTACAAATCCCCCAAGCTGCACCGTAATTGGACCGAACCCATTGCACACACTCGAAAAACTCTGGATCCAGCCGAGGGTTGCCATGACGCAACATCAGGGTGTCATCGAAATCGAAACCAAGAACAGCTTTCCAAATGGGAGGTTCCGAAGCGATCGTTAACACGGTGATAAACTAGTAGAGACCTTTCGATTCAGGCAATGAATTTCCCCGGGATCTTACTCATCCCCCGGCAGAGCCACGGGAATATCTTCCGGAATAATCTCCGCCTTTGGAATAATCTCTTCTTCGGTAACGATTTGCGCCTTGGGGATAGGATCCCCTTCAGGAACAATTTGGGCCTTCCCGGGTTTCACCAGCATTTTCACCGGGCGCTCAATCGGTCCGGGTGACTCCTTCCGCATCTTAATATCCACCCGACGGTTGGGTGCCTGTTCTTCCTTCGATCCGGTCAGAACAATCGGAGAGGCCTTACCAAAGGATCTGATCACGATCATCCTAGGATCGAGTTGCAGTGACTTGACCAACCAATCTTTCACCGCTTGGCTGCGCTTGGCCGAGAGGGACTCATTAAGGGCATCCCCACCGTAGGTGTCGGTATGCCCCTCCACCCAGCAATACATTGAGGGATTTCGGTCGATCAGCATTGCTACCTTCATCAAGGTCAGGCGCGCGTCATCGCGCAGAGCCGACTCGTTGTAGGCGAAAAGAAGATCACTTCCAATCGAGGCCTTGTTTTCCTCGAGCTGCCCAGGCGACATTTTTGCGTATTCATCGAGCCCCGTGTATCCCTTAATCACGCCAACTTCACTATTCCCGCCGGCTCCTTGCTTTTTTCCCAATTCAAAAATCACCGCATCCGGATCAATAACATCCGCTAACGGACTTCCATCATCGATAACAATCTGGCCATTGGCGGCCTCAGGAAAAAGATTCTCAATTTTCCCAGCCTCGGGAATTTCGGCATTGGAATCATTTCCAACCACTGGCTCGGAGATATTGCTATCCTCCTCCCCAATCAAAGCCGGTTGTTCGATTTTTACCTCGGGAAGCAAGGGATCTTCAATCTGTGTGTCGAAATCAATCTCAGCGTCTTTCAAATCGAATTGGGCGTCTTCAGTAGAATCGATCAACTCCCCATCGATCTCCGGCTTCTCGAAAGCCTCCTCGACCGGTTCCTCTGCGTCTTCTTCCAACTCAGTCTGAATCTCCGACATGTTGACCGGCCGGGAAACCCACTCCTGAGGCTCTGCGACCGGCAGCTTGATGAAATGGCCCCCGAAATAAATCAGAAGCATGAGGTGAATCACCAAGGCCACAACCACCGCAATAAGAATAGGCCAACCATATCCCCGCCGCTGCGGGCGGAGATAGCTGCTGCCTTGTTCCCATGAATACTCTTTAGCCATGTCTGTATCCACTATAACGACACGAAACAGCAGTGCAATTCAGGGAATATGAAGAATTTTTGAGCAATTAGTATTTCGCATCACGTCAATTCACCCTAATCAAGTGCTGTGAGTTGCACAGTTACAGGAATTGGTCTCGCAGGATTCGGCACCGTCGGTTCAGGCGTATGGAACATGCTTCAGGGAAATGGCGGCCTAATCACCTCGCGAACCCATGACACGGTGCANTTGGAAATCCGTAAAATCGCCGTCCGCGACCTCTCCAAAGCCCGTGATGGCGACGCTCCAGCCGATTTNTTCACCACCANTCTCCTNGATGTCGTCAANGACCCNGCCGTCGATGTTGTCNTNGAANTNATCGGCGGAACCNATNCNGCCTACGANCTCNTCGANGCNGCGCTCAAAGCCGGNAAGCCCGTCGTGACCGGAAACAAAGCCCTTCTCGCCGAGCGCGGAGGCCCGCTTTTCGCTCTTTCNAAGGAGCACAACGCGCCCATTTACTTTGAAGCTGCCGTGGCCGGAGGCATTCCTATCATCAAAGCGGTCCAGGAATCTCTCGTTGGAAATCGTATCGAATCCATTGCCGGAATCATCAACGGAACCTCCAACTACATCCTTCAGCGCATGACCGAAGCCGGCCTCGGATACCCCGAAGCCCTCAAGGAAGCCAAGGAACTCGGCTATGCCGAAGCCGACGAGACCCTCGACGTCAACGGTTGGGATGCGGCTCACAAGGCCATTCTTCTCGCTTCCCTCGCCCATGGATTCGTCATTGATCCCGAGAAAGTCTACGTCCGCGGCATCGAGAAGGTGACCCCTCTCGATATCCGCTTTGCCTCCGAATTGGGTTACGTGGTCAAACTCCTCTCCCTCGTCCACGAACGCCAAAACGGCGAGATCGAGATCCGCACCCAGCCATCCTTCCTCTCCAAGAAGCACATCCTGGCCTCCGTCCACGGCGTCTTTAATGCCGTCGCGGTCAAAGGGGATCACCTTGGAGAGTCCCTCTTCTACGGTCGCGGGGCCGGGCAAGGCCCCACCGCGTCGTCTGTTGTCTCTGATCTCGTCGAAGCCGCCCGCAATTCCCGTGCCGACCGGGGA
The DNA here is from genome assembly GCA_002729295.1 of Verrucomicrobiales bacterium. GTDB lineage: Bacteria > Verrucomicrobiota > Verrucomicrobiia > Verrucomicrobiales > Akkermansiaceae > SW10. The sequence continues at coordinate 6,885 of PBTU01000042.1, forward strand.
TTCCTCCCCTACAAAGAATCAGGCCCGCTCCGCGAAATCGATGAGAGCAAGACCTCTTATTACGTCCGATTCTCCGTGAACGACCAACCCGGTGTCATCGCCGACATCGCGTCCATTCTCGCCCAACACAGGATCGGCATCTCCGGCACCCACTCCCCTGTCGATGCCGACAATCCCGACGCCGACTTCCTCGAAATGGTCTTCCTCCTCCACACCTGTCCCTTCGGCCAGCTCAAGAAGGCCCTTCAGGAGGTGGAAAAGCTCGCTTGCATCACCGCCCGCCCGGTCGTCTTCCGGATTGAAACGCTCTAATTTTTAATTATGGCGCAAGCTTCACACAAAACCCATCGACAAGCAGATCTGAACTTGTTTCAATCCTAAGGCGGTAGCCCCATTCCTGCCCCACGATGAAGAAACACTCATTTTCCTACCTTTCCATATTTGTTCTGACAGCGCTCCCGTTCACAGTTTCAGGCGCTACTATTATCACCGAGAATTTTGACTACGCCGATGGAAACCTCACAGATAATCCGGCATGGACAGCTCACAGCGGAGCCACGGGCCTTCCCATCTCAGTCTCCAGCTCAGCCGCAACTCTGTCACATGGATCAGGCTCTCGTGAAGATGCTAACATCGCCTTTCCGCTTACCAACTCTGGAACTATTAGCGCTGTATTCACCCTGACAGTGAATGACACCGCTCCCATTTCAGGAACTGATTCCGAGTATTTTGCTCACTTTGGGACTGGAGGAGGTGCCTCAGGTGCCTCTGTGGGAGACTTTGTTGGAAGACTTGATGTCGTCCCCCCAACTGATTCTGTCAATTTTGACTATTCTTTGGGAATCTCTTCCGTCACTAGCAGCGCTGAGGCTACATATGGAACAGACTTCACATTCGGAGACTCTATTACAGTGCGCCTCGACTTTAATCTAGATACTGGCTTGACCTCTCTCACTGTCAACGCAGGGACCACTACAACACCTGCGGCAGCTGGCGGAGCAGGAACAGATGTGACCGCATTCACTCTGCGGCAATCCAACTCCTCATCGGACGAGTCTATCACTATCGACAGCTTGGTGATTTCCGATTCCACAGCAGTGCCCGAGCCCTCCACCGCCCTTCTTGGCGGCCTTGCCCTTCTCGGACTCTTCCGCCGGCGGCGTTAAGCTTCCTTGTTTCTTTTACTTCCTCCGTTATCACACGATAACGGAGGATTTTTTTTGCACATCCTCAAGCTTGCCTAATCCGCAAGCGCGCACTAAAGAGACCCCATAGCTATGGCTCTCATCGTTCAAAAATACGGCGGCACCTCCGTCGGCTCGATTGACCGCATTAGAAATGTCGCTCAACGCATCAAAGCGGAGCGCG
>PBTU01000043.1 GCA_002729295.1 Verrucomicrobiales bacterium
CTTGCTAAGTTTCTGTTGGAGGAGTTTTTGACAACTCTGTCCGGACTTGCCGCCCTTTTCTAGGGTTGATCTCCAGAGCTTGGTGATGGAGTTGTTTTGATGAGTCTTGGCGGTGGATTGCCAGGTGCGTTTCCGATTCTTGTCTGTAGGGGAGCGTTTCCAAATCCGCTCCTGGAATCCGCTGAGATGAGGAAAGGTCTTGGCGCTGGCGCTGATGATGGCGAGGTCTTTTTTAAAGGTTTTTTCACCACTTGCGGAGTCATAGAGAAAGCTGGTGATTTCTTCGGTCCAATCGTCGTCAGTAGGGGATTTAGAAAGGTAGTCATAGGCCATGCTGCGGGCCTTGGCGACGTCTTTGAGTCCGTCGCGATAGACATCGATTGCGAGGACGGCGCGGAGAGTGCCGGCTCCCTTTTCGTTTTGCCCGATTAGCTTAATGAGGCCTTGCTCGGCGCGTTTGCGGTTTTCTCCACACCATTTGACATAGGCGCGGGGTAGGTCGTGGGTGGAGGTGTCTAAACGGAGAATATCCTCGGCAATAGCGAGCGCGCGATTGGTGTCCTTGCCTGCCGCGGCCGCATGGGCAGCTTGGGCGAGAGGGGTATAGCGATCATCCCTGAATGGATAGGCTGCAATATAGCGCCGAGCTTCGGCTTCGATCTCAGCGGGTGCTTTTTTTCCGTTGGCCATGGCCTCGATGAGGCTGCGGTGGACGTCGTCTTTGCCAGGGCTGAGTGCCTTGCGATACGATTGGATAGCGTTTTCGAATTGTCCGAGACGGGTCTCGAAGCGTCCGGTGCGGAACCAAAGGTCTTTCTTGATACCCTCGTTCATGGGGGCCTTGCGACGGATAAGGGCCTTGGAAATCTGGAGTCCTTCGGCCCATTGCTCGGAGCGCTCGGCGGCCTGCATGCCCTGGAATCCCACACCGGTGAGAAGGGGAGTGGCGGGGAGTTTGACAACCATCGCGGCGGCGAGTGCCGACGCTTTTTTATAGGAGTCGCCATTGTTTACTTTGATGGCAAGACTTAGGGCGCGGACTCCCTGGTTGGTCGACCCCCCGTTGTTCCAGATGGCGGTGCGTTCGATGGCAGCGTGGCCACCCCGTCCGGTGTGTTCCAGGGCCGTGGCGATGCGGTCGCGGACTTTGTTGGTGAGGGCGTGCCTGGGGAAAATCTCGAGGAACTGTCGTCCGGTGATAATGACGTCTTCGTGACGAGCCGCGGCGGCGTAGCCATCCATTTGCTTCAGCGTCATGGCGGCGCGTTCCGGGTTTTTCGTCTGAGCTCGGGAGAACTTTCCGGTGGTTCTGATGAATCCAAAGACTTGTTCGTTTTTCCAATAGAGATCAACGAGCTCTTTCATGAGCTTCGCTCCGGTGGAAGAAGCGTCGGTTGTCTCCTTGAGCTTGGCCTCCAAATCGGCGGCCCGATCAGCGTGGGCCGGAAGACAGAGGGCTAGAACGAGGGCGAGGTAGGGAAGTGGTGTTTTCAAAATCCTGCTTTCTTGAGCGCTCCAACGATCTTGTTAGCTTCCGAGGCGATCTCGCTTTCGGGGTAATCGTTGATTAATTGTTCAAATCTGCGACGGGCCTCGGGTTTGCGCTCGAGCTTGTAGAGGCAGCGTCCGTAATTGAAGAGAATGACGTCGAGGAAGTTCGCGTCGGGATGATCTGAGAGGACGTTTTCGAAAACATCGATGGCGCGGGTGTAGTCTTCTTTTTGGTAGTAGAAGGCTGCCATTTTTGCGACGGCGTCACCGACGCGTCCGGAGTCGGGGAATTGCTCGTAAACCCTTTGATAGGCGAGGAAGGCTTTTTCGAAGAGGGGTGACGATTGGCCGAGATTCGCCTTCAAGGCCATGCTTTCGTAACAGTCGCCAGTGTAAAACTGTCCTTCGCCACGCAGCGGGCTGGTGGGGAGTTTGGTGATGGCGGAGTAGAGGCTGATGGCACGCGGGAAGTTCTCGCGCTTTCGCTCGACGTGCGCTTGTTGGAGCATCGCTTCGTCGACAAAGGAGCTTGAAGGGAATTCGTTGAGGAGGCGACGACTCATGCCGAGGGCCAGGTCGAGTTTGTCCATGGCGAAATAAATCCGCCAGAGTTGCACGTAGGTTTCCTCGAGGAGCTTGCCCCCGACTTTGCGAGCTTCGACGAGGATTTCTTCGCAGACATCGAGAGCCTCGGTGTATTTGAGATCGGCCTTGTCGTTGAGTCCGAATTCCTTGTAGTGATTACCCACTTCGGTCAGAGCAGAGGCGGTTTGAAGTTGGGTTTTGAGGCGGAGTTCCTCATCTGAAATGTCGGTGCGGGTGACGCGGACTTCGCCGAGGTTGCCTTCGATGATTTTTGTTTCCGAGGTGCGGATGGCAGGGCTGTCGGTGAGGTTCTGTTCGTCGCGGTAGACAAGACGGATAGTCTGACCGGATTCTCCGGTGAGAGTCCCCTCAGCCGTTCCAATGCGGAGAGGGATGGCGAGGCGGAAGGTTCCTTTTTGTTCCTGCTCCAGAAGAGAAACAGGAACAGAGCGGATCATGAGGAGAGGGTCGATCTGTGACTTGAGGTCTTCACCCTCAGGTCCTTCGACGAGTTCTCCGCTGGCGACCCCTTTGGCAAGTTCGTCGTCAATTTCATCCGGAGTCTTGCGCCGGAATATCTGGATGGTCGCTTCGACTTTGTCGGCTCCTTCGCTCGTGTCATGATCGGCGTCGATGATTTGAAGGTGAAGATGTTTTCCAAGGACGGCGGCGGGGAGGTCGCGTTGATAGGAGCCGTCAGTAATACGGGCAACGCCATTGCCGACGACGACAACCTCCTTGAGGCGTTTTTCGTTGAAGCCTTTTTCAGCAGTGTGGGCGTCGATGTAGGTGACCTTGATGTGATCGCCACCCCGGACCTCCAAAGTGCCATTGTTGGGGGTGGCTTTGTTGAGTTGTGTGGGGATGCGTCCCAAGGCGATTCGTGCATTGCGTCCGACGGGATCACATAAGATGGTTTCCTCGTCGCCGCTTTTGGTTCGGCAAATGACTTTGATTTTCGAGCCCGGTTCAAGAATGGCGAAGTCCTGATCGTCGATTTTTACGTAGAGGCGTTTTCCAGCTTCGACTTTTTCAATCTGCTTGTCCTTGTTTGAAAGCGCGGTACCGACTTTTTCGAGAGCTTCGATGGCACGGCTGAAGTGTCCGAGTTTAAAGTGTCCGAGCCCGATGTAATAGTAGGCTTCGTTGACTTCTGGAGAAGTTGGAAACTGCTCGATCACATCACGCATGATGCTGAAGCATTTTCCGTAGTTTCCCGCTTCGTAGAAACAAGCTCCGGTGTTGAGAAAAGCGTAGGCGCGTTTCTCGTCGTCCTCGTTGGTTTCAACGGCAGCGGCTTCGTAATGAAGGCGCGCCTTGTCGAAGTCCTTGATCTCCTTGAGGAGGTGATCGGCAAGACGAAGGTGGGCTTCGAAACGGATCTGGCTGCGCGGGTAGCGCTCGACGACCGATTCCCAAATTTCGAGAGCCTTTTCGTTTTCTCCGACCTCTAGTCGGGAATCGCCGGCCTGGAGCAGCTTGCGGGCTGCGCGGTCCTCGATGATGGAGCCACGTTCGATAGTCTTCGGTGACTGTGCGAAGAGTGGGAGCGAGAGGAGAAGTGGAAGGAAGAGGCGGTTCAGGTTGATCACGTTTTTGATTAAGCGAATAATTCGTGGATGGGAGCTGCTTCTTCACGAACAAGACGCATGGGGCGACCCAGTGGTGTTGTGAGTTCCTTGCTGGGGTCGATGCCAAGAGCATGACAGAGAGTCGCGTGAAGATCGGCGACCTTAACCGGGCGTTCGGCAGGGTCCATGCCGTCTTCGTCGGAGGCACCCACGATACTTCCGCCTTTGATTCCGCCACCAGCCATCATGCAGCTGAAAACGCGGGCCCAGTGGTCGCGTCCGCCGCCGTCGTTGATGCGAGGGGTGCGGCCGAATTCACTGAGAACGACGACGAGAGTCTTTTCGAGTTTGCCATTAGCCTTGAGGTCGGAAATGAGCGAGGCAATGGCGGGGTCCATGACGCCGCCGTGATTGCGCATCGCTTCAAAGATATTGCCGTGGTTGTCAAAACCTCCGCGGTTGACTTGCACGAAGCGGACGCCCTTTTCGACGAGGCGTCGGGCGAGGAGAGCTCCGCGACCGAATTCGGTGTCACCATATTTTTCAACGGTGGCCGAATTCTCATCCTTCAAGTCGAAGGCCTTTAAAGCGGGGCTTTCCATGAGGCTGACGGCGTCCTTGAGGGCGGTCTGGGAAGCTTTCAATTCCGCAGCGCCTTTCGCGGCGGTAGTGCGGGCGTTCATCTTTTCAAGGATCTGCAATCGCTGCATGCCCCTGGCGTGGCTGATGCCCTCAGGGAAAGTGAGGTAGGGGTCTTTTTGTCCGGGACGACCAACGAAGTAAGCTTCGCATTGCTGGCCGAGATATCCGGCGCGGGCACCCTGGCCACTGATGCTGACGAGAGAAGGGAGGTCACCGAGAGGTTGGCGTTCATGAGCGACGATGGAACCGAGTCCGGGATGGACAATGGCGGGATTTTGGTTGAATCCGGTTTGCAGTTCGTATTGCGCGCGGCCGTGGTCGCCATTGGTCCCGGCGATGGAGCGGATGAGCGCGGCGTGATGCATTTGCTTGGCAAGCTGCGGGAAAATTTCCGAGATCTCCATGCCATCGACGGAGGTCTTGATGGGATTAAATTCACCCTGGGTCTTGCGGCCGGGTTTCGGGTCCCAAGTGTCGAGGTGACTCATGCCGCCGCTGTTCCAAAAGAGAATGACGTGTTCGGCTTGAGCCTTGTTGGAATCTGATTTGGCGAGGAGTTGGCTGACGGGCATGCCAAGCATGCTGGCGCTGAAGGTTTTCAGCATTTTACGTCGGGTGAATTGGTAATCTTTGCAGGACATGGTTCGTGAGGTTCGGTGAGGAGTTGGATGTCGGGCTTAGGGGATGAAGCGGAATTCGTTGCTGTTGAGAAGAGCCCAACGGAGGTCGGCCATACCGTTGGCGCTCTTGTTTACGATGACGCGGGCGTCGGATTTTTCTTCTGAAGTCGGGAGGCGAGTAAGGATTTCCTGATAGGCCCAATCGATGGCGAGATCCTGATCTTTCTTCAGGAGCCGGTGGAGTGGCTCCAAGGTGCCGACGCGGGAGGCTTCATGAGTCATGCGCCCGTTGAGCATCATGAGTTGCTGGCGAAGCGAGGAGGCTTCGTCGCGGAACTCGCCCAATCCTTCACGAGAGGGCTGGCCGAAGACGCGGAGGAAGTGCGCGGGCGGGGCCGGAGTGGCCATGCGCATGGCGCTGTCGAAACGAGGATTGTCATCAATGGTTTCGGTGATCGTTTCAGTTTTGTATTTCATCACCTTGCGCTCTTCTTCCATTTTCATGGCGGCCATTTCCTGGGCCTTGATCTGCTCGTCGGACATCCTCCGCATGGAAATGAGTTCGGTTTGTTCCTCGCTGCTCAGGACCGAACTAAAATCGATCTGTAGTGAGGACTCGAGATCGTAGCCGTCATTGCGCATGGATATTTTCTTTTCCCCCATCATCGCAGGGGCTGCAGCGCCCTCGTTTTTGACAATGGTAAATTCCCCGGTGGCCACGCGGATTTCGCGAGAGACTTCCTTGTTGTTCGCGCCTTTGGGCCATTTGAAGTCCTCAAGGTGTCCGGCGACGACGATACTATCGTAGAGCACCTCTCCGATCATCCGGCGGGCGGGCGCGGCGGAGAAATTCTTCTCACTCTTCTCGCGGAGTTCGAGAGAAGTGTCGGCGGGAAGGGGGGAGCGGCGATAGGCATCGGAATGAGTAATGATGCGAACCAAGGTTCGGAAGTCATATCCGCTGGCGATGAATTCCTGGGCGAGGAAATCGAGCGTCGAGGGATGGTGCATGCCATTGTAGTCCGAAAAGTTGTCTAGTGGTTCGACGAAGCCGCGTCCGATGAGTTCGGCCCACACACGGTTGACGAAGGCGCGGGCGAAGTAGTCGTTTCGGGGATCGGTGATGAGGTCGGCGAGTTGTTTGCGGAGTTCGCTGGCACGATAGAGTTCGCCATGAACGTCGAGCTTACGGCTTTCTTTTTTGGCTTCCTCTAACACCGGATCACTGGGGCGACCGACATTGGGTTCGACGGCATCGAGAAGGGCGTCGAGTGAAGCGGAGCCATCGTCCTTGGTGATTTTCTTCTCGCGGATTACCTTGATAGCCTCGAATCGTTTAATGTATTCCGGTTTGGATTTAAAGTCGTTGACCTGAAAAGGGAATTTCGGTTCGACGGGTTTGCGCTTTTCGGGCTCGGCTTTGTCTTCAGGTGGCCAGAGGACGGTCATTTTGTCGCCCTCCGTCGTGTAAATCGATCCGTTTTGACGGCGGCTTTGAACCTGCTTGGTTTTTCCGAAGAAGGCGGCGAGATCGTAGAAGTCTTCTTGCGCCCAGTCGTCGAAGGGATGGTCGTGGCACTGCGCGCAGCCAATGCGCACACCCATAAAGATTTGCGAGGTGGCGGCCGCGAGCTCCATCGGCGCGGCGTCGTCACCGAGAATGTATCCTACGGCAGGATTGGAATTGGCGCGACCGGAGGCACTGATAAGTTCACGGACCACTTCGTCGTAGGGTTTTTCCTGATTAATGGAGCCGTGAATGTAGGCGAGGAGTTGGTTTCCTCCGGTGACATTCGAGCGAATGCGCAGCATGTCGGACATGAAAATGGTCCAACGGTCGGCAAAGCGGGGGTGATTGGAGAGTTTATCGATGAGCTTGATCCGGCGGTCGGCTCCCCATTTCTCGAATTCCCGCACTTCTTTCATGGTGGGTATGCGGCCGATGAGGTCGATAGTGGAGCGACGAAGAAAGGCGGTATCGGTGATGGTCTCGGTGGTGACAACGCCGGTGTCGGCATTTTCGCGTTTCAGAAGATCATCAAGCATCTCGGCTGCCTCGAAATTGGATTCCGGAGCCTTTGTTGGCATCGCGACGCGTTTGGGTTTGGCTGGCTTGCGCTCCGTCAGGGTGACGCCCTTTGGCCATAGAGCACCGGTTTTCACCCAGGAATCGAGAAGCTCGAGCTCCTCGTGTTTCAACATTTGCCCTTCGTCGGGCATGACGCCTTCGTCGATGGGGCGGAGGTGAACGCGGATCAGGAGTTCACTCTCCTCGGGTTTCCCCGGGACGATGGCATCGGCGGTGTCGCCGCCCTCCATCATCTTTTCGTAGGTGTCCATGCGGAGTCCGCCTTTGACTTTCGACTCGGAGTGACAGCGAACGCAATGGCTCTCGAGAATAGGTTGAATATCCTCCCGGAAATCAGGGCTCGCGGCAAAAACAGGCAAGGCCGTTGTCAGTGCGCAAAGGGAGCGAATCATGGAATAATGGTGGTTCGGAGGAATAGGTGTGTTAGATGGAAATCCCGAATAGAATAACTACCTTGGGAGAAAGCAAAAACTTTCGCTTCCTTTAAGGAATATAAACATATTTTTTGCCTTTGGAGAGGCCTTTTTGATGGCGATCGCTCTATTTGAGAGCCGAATCAAGGATTGAGCAGCTTTTGGACGTATTTTGCGAGTAAATCAGCCTCAAGATTGACGGTTTGACCGGCAGCGGCCTTGTGGAGGGGTGTTGCGGTGAAAGTGTGCGGGGTGATCCAAAAGATGGCGGATTTTTCAGTGAGCTCGGCGATGGTGAGGGAGATCCCGTCGATGGTGAGGGAGCCTTTGTCGAGGCAAAGGGCGTGGATTTCGGATGGGAGAGCGACTTCGAGCCGGTAATCTTGTCCGAGGGGAGAAATGTCTAGGATTTCGGCAGTGTTATCGACGTGGCCTTGCACGAAGTGACCGCCGAGGCGCTGACCAACTGCAAGAGCGCGCTCCAGGTTGACGAGGCTACTCGGGGAGAGTTGGCCGAGAGAGGTGACTTTGAGTGTTTGCGCCAGAATGTCGAAACTGACGGATTCGCCCAATCCGGCGACGGTGAGGCAGCAGCCGTTGATGGCCACCGAATCTCCCATGGCGAGTTCGGCTGCGAAGGGCACCGCGAGTTCCAGCCGGGCCTGATCTCCCTTTTTGGTGAGGGAGATGACCGAGCCTGTGGCCTCTACGAGTCCGGTGAACATCTTATTGGACTTTCTTCGTGTTCGCAGCTGACTCCGCCAGCTCTTTGGTGGGCTCGGGTGCCTTGGGATCTTTAGTCATCCCAGAGCTTGGAATCAACATGAAGCAGGCTCCCATGATGAGAGTGGGAATAACAGCGGCCTTGGCCAGACCCATGGGAGAGACGCCACCTTTGAAGTAGCGCCCGAGGATGGATTGTCCGGCGGGGTTGGGAGCATTGGCAATGACGGTCAGGCCGCCTCCGGTCACCGCTCCGGCGAGGACCGCGTATTTGACTCCGATGGAAAGATTGGGTGCCTGGGAGGCGAGGTAGGTGATGGCGGCGTTGTCATTGAAGGCCGTCAAGAGAGTGGAGCCGATCATCAGAACCCACTGGTTGTCGATAGATGTGAGGAGAACGGAAATCCACCATCCCTGGCAGCCGCCGTGAATGACGAGTCCAGCGAGGAAGAAGCCAACGAGAATCGGGCTTTTCATGTTGACCTCGTTTTGGTGATGGCCAGTGGCCTGGGTAAAGCCGAGGAAGAAAAGGAAGCCGCCAATAAACAACTTTGGATCGTGGGCAAAATAAACGGTGCCAGCAAGAAAGAGAAGGTGCATCACTGTGATCCAGGTTGGGATGGGGTCTTCGCGATCCACCCAACGGATTGGAATATGCATGTCCCGAGAATCCGATTGTTTAAGATCTGAAAATTGACCCTTGAAGTAGAGGAAGTAGGCGGTGTTGGCGATGAGGATGCCGATAGCAGCTTTCCAGCCAAAGTTGAGGAACATGTAGCTTATGCCGAAGGACCATTTTTCGGCGATCATGAGGACCGGGGGCGCAGCGAAGTGAGTGAGAGTTCCGCCGACCGAAATATTTACGAAGAGCAGTCCTAGAGTGGCGTATGCAAATTTGGGAGAGGGGTTGAGATCGAAAAATTTCTTGGAGAGCAGGAAGGCCGCGATGGTCATCGCTGCAGGCTCGGTGATGAAGGAGCCGAGGAGTGGAGTCACAGTTAAAGCGGAAAACCACCAGGAGGCGGGAGTGCCACCAAAAATCTTGGCGACTTTGTCGACAATGTGCTCGGCAAAGCGCACCACCGGACGAGTCGCGGCTATCGCCATAATGATGACAACGAATGCTGGCTCGGTGAAGTTGACATCGTCAATGTAACTCTTGAATTGGGTCATGCCGGCTCCAATCCCTTCTCCTTGGATGCCAAAGAACCAGAGGACAGCTCCGGCAAGTGCGATGACCCAGATTCCGAAAATCGCTTCTACCTCACCCAGGAAGTGAAAGAGATGCGCTTTGAATGAGACATGATCCTGAGCGTCTTCGTGTGGTTTGGCTTCGGCAGTCAGGCCTAGTTTTTCGATCTCCTCTTTATGCTTTTTCTCATGAATGTGAGCCATTTCGATGAAGTAGCCACTGAGGAAAGTGTGGAGTATGGCACAGAGGAAAATGATGGAAGCGACGAGATTAAATCCTCCTTGCTGACCGGCCCGCTGCTTGAGCTTCTGCATGATGCTCCAATCGTCGCTCTCCTCTTTGTCGTATTCAGAGAGGGGGATCGGAAAGATGGCATGCTGGTCGTGTCCCAGACCGTATTCTTCGGCGGAATAGGCTGGTTCTTTTTTTGATGCGGCTTCTGCAGTGGGAAGGGAAAGGGTCGCGACGAAGAGAACCAACAGGAAGTGGATCGAGAGGAGGTGCTTCACGGGCCGGAATGTAGTCATCAGAGACAGTCCGGCAAGGAAAACGAGAGGGATGAAAATTTAAGATTGAGGGCGCTGCGTGGCGAGTTTGGTGTCGATCTCACTGAGTTCCTCCAGAATTTCTTTGGCTAGGGGAATCTTGTCGGCCAATTGACGTCTCGTGTTGTGAATTTCCTTACGAGCCATTACTTGTGCGGTCCTGGCGGCTTGAAGTTCCGGGAGGGTCGACGAGATCTTGTAAATCTCGGTGTTGATGTCCTGCATCATGGCTGCCATTTTGGCGTTTTGAGTTGAATCGGTGGGAGAATATCGTCCCCTCACTTTGGTGGCTTTTTTAAAAAGTTTCTGGAGTTTCGGGTGTTGTCTTTGGATGGTGAGGAAATGCTGATCAGCTTCTCGGGCCTCGGCCTCGGCTTCCTTCATTTGGGTTTGACCGCTGAGATCGGCCTTGGCGATGATTGACTCGAGTTTCTTTTCGAGTCCGACTTTTCGTCTCATCAGATCGATGGCGGGGTGGGCTTGTTTTTCCTGAGTCGCCGAGCTTGAGGAATCGGGTTCTTTTTCCTTGGTCTTTTTACAGCTGATCGTGGTCCCCAGAACAACGAAGGCCAGAGCGAAAGGAACAAAGAATATTCTCACGCCATTGGAATAACGAAGCTGGAGGGGTCTGCAACTTTATAAAAAGAGAAGATTGTTCTGAGATTGTCAGTTGGGGAGAGCTGTGGTTTCTTGATGCGCGATGGTCGAGGTGCGGAAGGGCAATTTTTTTCAACGCTGGTTGTATCGAAATTACCGGCAGGGAAGTGCCTTAGGTAACTTCTTTAGCCGCCGGATTCGACCTACGGCGTGGCTGTGGATGGGTTTGGGTGGATTGAGCGTCATCACGGGGGCGGACTTGCGGCAGAGCGTAGTGGTGGCATTTAGCTTGTTGATGTTGGGAGTCCTGGCCGTGGGGCTCATTTGGGCACTGCTTCGGCGGGCACAGGTGGTCGCGACGAGAGACCTGCCGGATACGGGATCGGTGGGCGAGGAATTGAGTTACTTTGTCAATGTGACCAACGTGGGAAAGCGAGCTTTGCGGGAAATTCACTTCAGAGAGCAGGGAGATGATCCGAGGCCGACGGAGTGGGAATTTGTGAATCTAAAGGAACCTGGGGAAGAAGATCGGAATATTTTTGATCGGGCTTTGGCATACTATCGTTGGAAGTGGCTGAATGAGCGGGGCGGAAAATGGCAAAGCCTCGGTCGTTCCAAGGTCCTGAATTTGGGAGGAGGAGAATCGGAGGAGGTGAGGTTGAAATTGATACCCAAAAGGCGGGGCGTTTTGGTTTTGGATGATCTTCGTGTTGAGCTGCCTGATCCCTTTGGTTTGTTTCAGCGGTGTCGGCCGACGGGCAATGAAGTGGGGGAAATATTGGTGATTCCTAGGCGATACAAGTTGCCTCCTCTCGATTTGGGCGGGCAGTCAGACTTGAAAATCGGAGGTGAAACGGCCTCGACGGTCAAGGGCGAGGGGGGTGAGTTTATGGGCTTGCGGGGATATCGACCGGGTGATTCGCCAAGGCATATGCATTGGAAGGCTTGGGCGCGAACTGGGGAGCCGATTGTGAAGGAATTCGAGGAAGTGCGCTTTCCGCGTTACGGTTTGGTGTTGGATACCAATTTGCGGGGCAGCGGTCCGGAATTGTTTGAGGAGGCGATTTCGGTGGCGGCTTCGTTTGTTTCATCGATGGACCAAGAGCGGTGCCTGCTGGATTTAATGTTTGTCAGTGATGAACCGAGCGTGTTCACGGCAGGACGGGGTGTGGCGAAGGCGGACCGATTGATGGAGATTTTAGCGCGGGCCGATGGGAATGATGAAGGTGGCTATGATCTGTTGAACAGTTTGGTGTTGAGGTATGCGACGGAAATGACGTCGTGTGTGGTAGTCCTGACGGGATGGGACGAGGAGCGCGAGGAGTTTGTCGGGAGTCTCAGGCAAAGTGGGATGAAGGTGCATCTCTATGTCATTGGGGCGGATGAGATGCCGGAAGAGGAAGGCTTGCTTGGGGCGCATTGGATTCGATGGGATGCGGTGCAGGAAGATTTAATGAAGAGCGCGTGATGGAGGAAAAAGTCCTATTCAAATCTCCACCGCGCCTTTTGCTGGGGGTAGCTTTTCTTTTTTGGGGTGCAATGCTGGATCAACCATTGGCTGCTTTGATCGCGGCGATCGCGGCTGAGTCGCGTCATTGGACCAAGATTCGGTGGAACTTCGGAGAGAAAGGCTTCGCGAGATCCTGGCAGTTGTGCATGTTAATTTTGATCGTAGTCGCGGTGGGGTTTTTGCAGAGCGAGGACCGGACGGCTGTGGGGTCTTTGTTTCTGTTGTCTTGGTTGCCATTCATCCTGATGCCAATGGGCTTGGCCCAGCAGTATTCCTCTGACCGGGGTGTTCCCCTGACAACGTTTTCTTATTTTGCGAGGAGGAAGTTGGCTGCGGATCGCAAGGCGGGTCGGTCGGCCCATTTGCAATGGTTTCAGTTTGGCTACTGTTGGTTCGGGATCATTCTGTTTACTGCTGGTCTGGGGGTCGGCCAATTAGAGCTGGAACGCTATTATTTTGGAGTGTGTGTCCTGGTGGGGGTGGCTTTGTTTCATTTACGAGGCAGCCGGAAACGTCCGGCGGCCTGGTCGATGGCTTTTATGATGGCGGTTGTTATGGCGGGAGCGATGACGGAGGGAATCTATGTGCTCTACAAATATGTGGTAAAGAATGCTTCGCTGACAGGTAACGAGGGTGAATCACAGCGGGATACTGAGACGAAGATCGGAGATATTGCAGATATTCAGTTGAGCCCGAAAATTGAGTGGCGATTTTTTCAAGACGAGGGGGAGCAACCCGGCTTGTTGAGACTGGCTGCTTATAACAAACCGGTGGGGAGCAAGAGGTGGACGGGAAGGGGGCGTTCTCCAAAGTTTATTGAATCGAAAGCTGTGACGGAAGAGCGTGATCGAGGCGGAGCATTTTTAAAGATGTTTCAGAATGACGGTGGCGATTACAGCTATCGGGAGGAGGACTTGAAGTCCGGGAGTTTTGCAAACCGGGGAAGAGTGATTGGCTTGGTTGAGGATCAAAGTTTAATTCCTTCACCGATCAATGCCCGACGGATTCATAAGGCGAAAGCGGAGGGGATGGAGTATAGCATTCTTGGTGCGACCAGGGTATTCGATCCGAATCATGGCGCGATGGAATTGGTTTTTGAATTTGAGAATGGCGCCGTGGCGATTGAAGACGATCCTTCTTTGTATGATTTGCAATTACCGTTGGACGAAAGAGAGGGGCTTACGAGGTTCTGGAAATTTAGAGGAGTGCCTCTGGTGGAATGGCAGCGGGATGCGAGAAGGAGTCCGGTGATCTCGGTTGCCCACCGAGGAAGTTGGGCCGAACAAAAGGAGTTACTCACTCTGCTTGCAGGAGTATTTGCGAGCAATCCCTTCGCCTATGATCTGGAATTGAAAAATGATGAAGAGAGAACTCCGATCACTCATTTCTTGGAAAAGTCGCATGAGGGCCACTGCGAGTATTATGCCAGTGCGTCAGTGATGCTTTTGCGGAGGGCGGGAATTCCCGCGCGCTACGTGGTGGGGTATGCCGTAGAGGAGGAGGGAGACGAGGTAGGTGAATGGATTTTGAGAGGGAAGCATGCCCATGCCTGGGCTCAGGCATATATTGGCGGGAAATGGAAAAACGAAGGAAGCGAGGAAAGTCCGGTATGGCGCTGTCGTGGTGGTGAATGGGTGATGGTCGACAATACTCCGATCAGTTGGCTGAGCGAAGGAGGGAGCACGGATGGTTGGCTGCAGAAGATTAAAGACTGGGGGCAGATTACACGTCAGGATATTATCCTTTGGTTTTCACAACCTCTGATATCAGTGGTCACCAAGGTGTCTTTCATCTCCTTGTTTGTTCTTTTGATTGTGTTCCTGACCTACCGTCTCGTCGTGACTCGTCGCAATCCGGGGTTGGCTGAAAAGGGAAGCTGGGAGGACAATTGTCGTAGATTGAATGCTCTAAAAGATTTTGAACGCTGGTTGGGGAAGCGAGTGGGGAGACGTCCCCGGGGAACTCCGATGGCACTCTGGCTGGCGGAACATTTGGGTGAGGAAGGAGGAACGTTGATCGCGAGCTACCAGCGATTGATATTTGATCCCCGTGTCCGTGAAAAAGCGGAGAGTGAACGGCTGCTTCCCCAAATGATGTTCGAGGTGAAGAGGTTGAAGCAGGTTGTGCGGTCTCGGGGTTGAGTGTCAAAAAAGCCCCGTAGGTTTTACCTTACGAGGCTTTTTGGAATGGTGACTCTGGAAGGGATTTAGCCCTGAATCTGCTGCGCGTAGAAATCCTGCCAGTCCTCGAGGTTGTTGAGGTTTACGGCGTCGAGGATTGCTCCGTTGTCAGCGATTCCGACGGCCTTTAGGATCGCTTCGCGGGTATCGTCGGTGTGATTGTAACCAACGACGGCATCGTTGTGTTTGTCAACAGCAGCGTCGTCGAGCGCACCGCCTTTTTGATCGAGGACCCACTGCTCAAGCTGGGTGTAGGAAGGCTTGCTGGCCTTGATGTAGTCGAGGAAGGTCTCACGGTTGATGCCGAGGGCGTCAAGAGTCATCTGGTCGAAGCCGGCACCTGCTGCTGGGTAATCGCTGTGAAGTTTGCCGACTGCGTCTAGGGAAGCCTTCTGCCAGAGGCGTGGAAGGTGAAGGACGCCAAGCGGACCGGCGATCCCGGAGGTGATTGTAGGAATGATATCGCTCATTTTTAGTTTTTGTGGTATCTGTTCTTAAGAGGCCAAAAGGGATTGGAATCTCGGCGTGCAGCTTTAGCCCTGTAGCTGGATCATGCAAATGTTTAGTGTTTCGGATTCTGGAAAGGTAAGGAAATTTGAGTCAGCGGTCAGAGACTCTTGCGTTTTTCGGGTGGGCAGAGTTTGCTGTCTCATTCACGGGATGGCAGAAGAATTTTCGATTAGTTCGCTCAATAAGGCTCAGCGCGAGGCGGTGATGAGTCTTGAGGGCCCGGTGTTGATTCTGGCTGGCGCGGGGACGGGCAAGACCCGGACGGTAACTTGCCGAATGTCGGCGCTTTTGGAAAACGGAGTGGCGGCGGAGAATTTGTTAGCGGTGACCTTCACGAATAAATCGGCAGTCGAGATGGCTGAGCGGGTGATGGGAATGGTGGGGAAAAAGAGGGGAAAGGCCCTGACGGTTTGCACTTTCCATTCCCTGTGCCTGAGAATTCTCAAGCGGGACATTGAGTCGGTGGGTTATAAGAAAAAATTTGCGCTGATGGCTGGAGGTGATCAGACGGGACTGATTCGTCAGTTGATCGTTCGAAAAGGAGGAGCAAAGCTTAATTTGAAGCCGATGGATGTCCTTGCTGAGATCTCGAGGGCCAAAAATGCCGAAAGGGATTTAGACACAATTCAGGACGATCTAATTGCTGCGATCGCAGTGGCCTATCAAAACGAACTGAGGGCGCAAAACGCGATCGATTTTGATGATCTGCTTCTTTTGGGCGAGCGAGTTTTGCGGAAACATGCAGATATTCGGGCTTATTGGCGGGATCGGTTTCGGTATGTCACGGTAGATGAGTTTCAGGATACGAACGGGCTCCAGATGAGGTTGATTCAGCAGTTGGTCGGCGAGCCTTATAATATTTGCGTGGTTGGTGATGACGATCAATCGATCTATGGTTGGCGGGGTGCTGAGGTTGCTAACATTCTGCAATTTGAGCGCTTCTTCCCAAATCCTAAAATCATTCGATTAGAGGAGAATTATCGGAGCACTCAAGCGGTATTGGAAGTTGCCAACAGTTTGATCCGTCACAATGTGGGGCGTCGTGAAAAGCGACTTAGGCACACCATACCCGGCGGGGATCTTGTGAGGTTGGTGTCGATGCCCGGGGATAAAGAAGAAGCCGAGTGGATTCTTTCGGAGATTGTGACGCAACGTGAAGAGGGAAAGGTGTTGGAAGATTTTGCCATTCTTTTTCGGACCAATGGTCAGACCCGGATTGTGGAAGAAACCTTGCGGGAGGCCAAGATTCCCTATCGCATGGTGGGAGCGCAGAGCTTCTTTGATCGTAAGGAAGTGCGGGACGTTTTGAGCTACGCGCAGATTCTTGCAAATCCGGAATTGGATGTGGCTTTGCTGAGAGTCATGAATACGCCTCCAAGGGGAATTGGAAATACGACTTCAATGGCAGCTCTGGAATGGAGTCGTGAGAAAGACCAAAGTGTTTGGAAGACGCTCATCGACGATGAGTTTACCGACCAGTTGTCCACGAAGGTGAGGGATTCCATCGGATCTTTCGTTAATCAGGTCGTATCTGGACAGGAGCGGATTGTCGATGGAGACAACGCCGGAGTGGTGATCGACCAATGGCTACGGGAAATGGATTTTGTGGAGTGGCTGATGCGACAGTGTAAAAGCGATAAGGAAAAGGACGCGCGGCGAGAGGCGATCAGCCATGCAACTGGAGCGATTGTAGAAGCGGTGAAGAGAGGGGCTACGCTCGATGACTTTTTGGCTAAAACGGCTTTGGATGCTGAGAAAGACGATGACGATTTGGATAAGAGAAGCGGAGTAACCTTGATTACCTTGCATGCGGCCAAAGGGCTGGAATATCCCGTAGTTTATTTGGTGGGCTTAGAGGAAGGGATTCTTCCGCATAAACGGAGTATTGAGGAAGGAACTCGCGATGAGGAGCGGCGCCTGCTCTATGTTGGCATCACAAGAGCAATGGAGCGTCTCACACTGACCCACTGCGCTACCCGAATCAAATGGGGGAATCAAGAATGCTGTGAGCGGAGTAGTTTTATCCAGGAGTTGAATCCGGATTGGGTCCAAGAGGAGGACTATGATGACATTATGGGAGCGGAAGCCTCCGAGGAAGAACTCCGCGGATTTTTCAGCGGGATGTCAGCTCTTTTTGAGGAGTAATCAAAACACAAAAAAACCTCCCGTCCGAAGGAGGGGAGATTTTGAAAATTGGTTTGCAGAAATCTATTTTCTGCGACGCTTGCCAGCTAAGAAAGCAAACCCGAGAAGCGCGGTCAGGGAGGTGCTTGGTTCAGGAANGGCAATGGATGNTTGGAATGGAGTTCCAGCATTTTGCCAAACTGGATTCTCTGCGCCNAAGTTTGGGACGAGATTCAGCTCGCTAGGAGNTGGTGGCGGNTTAGCGGTCGAGAATGAAAACTGCCATTCNTCNTCNGTAACGGTATTGAAAAANTTCGCAGCGGCGNTTGTNGNGGCATCGAAAATTCGAAGTCCAAATTGAAGTGTTTGAGAACCGGTTCCAGNNAAGTTAATCGCGTCATCAAGAGTTACCTNNTCAGTNAATTTCCCGTCTGCNCCTACGGCGAAAGNGANACTTTCGACTGCAACAAAACCATTAAATGAATCCCCGNTATTCACCGGAGCGCCTGCGAGTTCGAAATAGCCAAGTTGGACAAGATCACCATTAGCCAGATCTGNACCCGTACTATCAAGAAAAGGATTGGTAAGGTNGAATGCGTNGTTGTTGTTCGACATTACAATCGTGAGCGTTGCAGCCGGTGCAGAAGCAGCGGTGACTAAAAGAAGTACGAGTGGATATTTCATTTTGGTGGAAAAGGTTACTAAATTTTTTTAAAGATTCTGATTAAATTATTCAACAGTGTAAGGGAGAGGGACATTCAGGGGCGAGGCGGATTCGGTGCCGACGGAAGCCCTCGTAAGGAATAAGGCACTATTTGCCGGAACTACTAAATCGTTAGCTGGATTTCCAACGTTAGGCCCGGAAAAGTATGCCCAGTTGTTCCCAAACGCTGCAAGTGTAATCCACTGCCCCCCATCCCAAAAATATGCACGGTCGTTAGTGGACCATCCGGGAATGTCGTGGATGTTTAAATCCTGAAGTCTCATTCCAGTCGGGTTAACGGCTGGTGTGTCACCAACAGGAAATCGAGTGGAAACGAAATATGAGGAAGCTCCAGCTACGGTGGAGGCCTGAGGAGCGGATGGGACCTCACCAAACAGGGTGAGCTCTGCAGCAGTTAAATCTGCTCTTTGGACAAAAATACCTTCCTCTGGGAAGATTACCGCGCCAGTTGCCGAGTTTCCTAAATTAGGACCTGAGAAGTATGCCCAATTGCCGTTAAAGGTTGCAAGGGTGACCCAAGCACCATCTTCCCAAATAAAAATACGGTCACTTGAAGTGAAAGGTGTCGTCGGTGCTCCAAGAATCGAGCCCACAGTATTCGCTTTCCGAATTTTCACGGTTGTTGACGCTGGAAAGCGATTGGCGCTGAGAAGGTCGAATGTTGTGGAAATGGTAAGCGCATCGGCTGTGTGGGAGGCGATGAGGAAAGCTTCCTCAGAACCACTGGTGTTCGTGAGGTAGGCGAGATAGGGAACAGCGGTCCACTGATTTGCGGTCCAAGTGGCTCCAGACACAGTGACATTTTGTTGGTCTGCAGCAAAGTTGGCCACGATAGTCGCGCCGCTTGAGTGCTCTAGACCGTTGAGCAACGTGGCAGAAATGGCGGTGAGAGTTGGTCCTCCTGAAGTCCCTGCAGCTATGGGGACTTTGGTGTAGCCCTCGGGAGTTGTGAACACTGCTTGCCCAAGAAGTGGGAGGCATAGCGAGAGGGAAGCGAGAGGCGTGAATAGATTCATAATCTTTGTATCTCTACATATTGAGTGTTAAGTCATGTGAAATCAACGCGAAAATGCGTAAATGTGTAAATTTTTGTAAATGCTAGATTTTTTGAGGGGTTTTGGAGCTAATTTCTATGATTTAGGCTAGTTGTTTTGGTTGTTAACAGGCTTGGTTAATTCGCGCTAACCTATGTTTGGGGCTATAGCGAGATTTCCCTTTAGAGAAAAGTTCTTGTTTTTCTGATAGTTTTTAAAAGGTGATAATATATTTAAAATGGTATTAGTTTAAAGACAGAATATGGGATGAAATTTGGTCGGGAAAAAGGGGAAAGAACCAAGGGAGGCTCGTTTTGAAAAATGGCCTGTGCTCTTTCGATGGGA
>PBTU01000004.1 GCA_002729295.1 Verrucomicrobiales bacterium
CTAAGCGCTGATGCTTTGAGCTGTGCTGGTCTGATGAGTTCTAAGAGACGGCGTCGATAAACGCTTGTGGCAAGGCGGTGGTTTTCTTTGTCTGATAATCGAAGCAGACCGCGCCGACTTCGGCTAGAGCGACGATGCGGTCGCCTGTCTTGATGCGATGGAAGACTCTAAAACTCTTGAGCTTAATCTCTGCTATGGCGATTTCCATGGTCAGTTCGTCGTGGAGGTGACCCTCCGAGAGATAATTGACCTGTAGGTCGCCATTGATGGAGCAGACATTGGGCAGCCCAAAGCCCATATGGCCCAGCTTGAGGGAGCTCAAAAAGCGGGTATAGGCCTCGTCTAGCATGCCCACCAGAGCGCAGGCGGACAAGTGGTTGGCATAGTTCATATCGGTGGTCCGAACGGGCATACGCCAGGTAAATTGATAGGTATCGAGGGGCTTTAGAATCACGCGGGGCATTGCTCTCTCCATGACAAGCTCGAGGGTCAGACGCAGCCTAATGGAGGCGGGTGTGTAAGATGAAGGGAAATCGGGTTTTTTAGGCACTGGTTTAAAGACGCTGCCCGGCCGATGACGGGGGGCTTGTCATCGACCGGGTCTTGGTGGGCTGTGTTAGGTGGGGCCAGCGGTGCGGTGAACGCGGTCTCTATGGGTATGGGCGGGGTTGGTGCTGGGTGCGGTCTAGCTGATGACCATGATGTAGGTTCCACGCTTTAAAAGCTCGAAAGTCTCGCTTAAGTCCTGCTCAAAAAAGGTCAGGCAGCCCCAACTGTAGAGGTTCTCTGGATGGCCATCGGGCATAGAGTGCATGACGATGGCGCGCCGATAGGCATTAGAGTTTGTCTTGGATAAGCCATGCAAACGCTTGGAGCGGCCAAATTGACCACGGTATTCACGGCCGACTTTGTAGAGACCAAGGGATGTTTTTCGGGTCTTGGGTACGTTTGAGAAATCATCCGGGATGTCATAGCCCGAGTAGGGCGAATGGCCTACATGAGTCGTGTAGATGACCTCTCGCAATTCCAAGTCGTATAGGTAGAAACGAGGCTCCGAGATGGGCTGAGAATAGTCGACGATGGCCACTTTCTTCTGCTTTGCTAAGCGTCTATCGGATGCAACGACTTGGTCGAGGCGCGCCAATAATTTTGACTGCTCTGCCGCCGCAGAATTGATTTGAAACGCCGGCATGTCAAAGTGCTGAGTGGCTGCCTTTGGCGGCAGATTGTCTGTCGATGACGCAGTCTTGCCATCGAAAATGGAGAGCAGCGTGTCGATGGTGCTGACAGTGGTTGTGCCTGCCTGTTCAACACCGTCACAAGACAAGAAAAATAATGAGCATGTCAGTAATGCAGCGACCATATCAAATCTCCTTTGGGATTTTTTCGACCACGCTGGGTGGCGATGTGTTCCCGCTTAATTTTTGACTCTGTTTACGGTTTTGAGAGTAGTGGTCTGTTGGTGGACTACTTGACCGTCTTTGACCGGGTTCATCTGGAGTGAACAGCAGTCCAGTGGAGGTGACTGTCCATAAACAGACTGATGAATTTAAGACAGCCGGGCTTGAGACATTGGATTTGCGTGTTTTTGAAAGGGCCTATTTAATGAAGTGAATCTGTGGACTAGAAGACAGAGCACGACATGGACAAAGGCTTGGCCATGGACTTAAATGCCGTGTTGAGTCCATGGCGTATGATGGCTCAATCAGACCAGGGTCATGAAGGACAGCACAGTGGGATTACGTAACTGCACAGTATTGGTGGTCTTGGCTGCAAGCACGGCCCATGGGCAAACCGCTGAGTACCCCTATGAACTGGATTTGAAGACAGCGCAGTGCAGCCAAGTGCAAAAAAGGGGTCTAGAGACGGCTGACCAGATTGCAGGCACTCAAGGACAAGACCGTAAGACCATCGAGTCATTGGGTGCGCTGGTTTTGACCCGTGGGAATGAGACACAGGTGTACTTTAAGTCTGCTGCACAGTGCCGTGACATCGGCACGCGGCTTGAGTCGATGAATAAAATGGACGGTTTTAAGCCGTCGCTGCTCATCGAGAAATTAAAGGCGTACAGCGATTCATCGGATACGGGGCAGCGCACTGAGTCCCAGGTGACGCAGACCGATGCCAATGTAGACCAGGCGGGTCAGTCATTAGGAGACTCGAATTCTGGGTCGCAGTCGGGAGTCCGACGATCGCCCGATGCGCCATCGGCCTTTGCCGACAAACTTGTCGAAATCGCTCGCACGGTGCCCGACAAAAGAGCACAACGCGCTCTCAAACTGGTGCTCGCTGACCCGGCGCGGTTTCGCTTTCAATGGATCATCACGTTGGTCAATACCCCCGCTGCTCAATCACCCAAATTTAAGACCTATGAATACCGAGTTGATCATCAATATTTCTACCCAGCCAGTGCCATGAAGACCTTTGGGTCATTGGCGGCGTTGATGGAATGGACGCGACTTAAAAAGGTGCACCCATGGTTGAGCCTAGAGAGTGCACTTGCCTACGATAGGCGCGGTTGCAAGCAGCGCGACCGGGGTCACCTGATAAGCGGGTTGGTGACCTTGGGCCAAGAGATCAGAAAGACCCAGTTGGCGTCGAGCAATAAGGGCTTTAACCGAGTCTTTGGCATCGTCGGTATGGATAAGCTCCATGAGTATCTCTTGCCTCATTTTCCATCGCTTCGCGTCTATCACAGGCTCAGTTCAAGAGAGACTCGACGAGAGAGTATGGGCACGCCGGGCATTCGAGTGTGCGAGACAG
Source organism: Verrucomicrobiales bacterium (assembly GCA_002729295.1). GTDB lineage: Bacteria > Verrucomicrobiota > Verrucomicrobiia > Verrucomicrobiales > Akkermansiaceae > SW10. The sequence goes on from PBTU01000004.1 coordinate 2,764, forward strand.
ACGGTCAGGGGGCGATTGTGGACGATGGCGGGGTATATGGCCGCACCCGCTTTAGAGCCACGGGCAAGAACGCCCCCATTTTTGCAGCCGATACTGCACCCTACTCAGGCTATGGCAAAAACCGCGCCTCATTTCAGGTGGGCTCCGCTCACATTCATATGAAGACAAAAGAGCGTTTGGATGCGCCCATGGACTTCTCTAAAAAAAATCGCGTGAGCTTCTACGACTTTCATCGGTTGACAGCAGGCCTTCATTTCCAGGGACGTGCCTTACCCGGATTTAAAGCCGTCGACGTCTCGGGACAGATCAGAGGCGAATGGCTCGGCATGTTGAGACACAGCATGGCCACCTACCCACACAATTCGAAAAACCCTGTGTACACCAGCAAGGCATACACAGAGACCCGATTTAAGCCCTTGCTGGCTGGCATCCGTGAAGCCGGCATTGACGATGGCCGTCTCTACTACGCAAACAAGAGCGGCAAAGCCTACGGGTTTCATGTGGACAATGCCTACATCGCGTATGGACCTGGTGCCGGCCAAATCAACAATCGCGGCCGGACCAAAGGGCAAATCGAGCGAGGGATTATCGTCACCATGGGTCTGCATGTAAACGGGGACGATACAATCAATAACAATCGCTATGAGCATGGCTCGGTCAGTGTGCCGCTGTTTAAAGCCATGGGCTATGCCATTGGTCAGTACCTTCGAGGTGACGTAGAACTGGAGTAACGGTTTTTAAAAAACACGATCGCAGACCGATCCAAGCCCATATCAGACTCGATGGCCGCTCAACTCCGAGACGCCGAGTCTGCGTCACCCAATGGACAGCGCATGCTCAAAAAATAGAAGCCGCCAAACGGGATGATCATATCGAGTACCAAGTCCTTAATTTTTCCTTTCAATATGCTATAATCGCTCTTACCGAGGCATGCCTTGGTGAAAAATACACATCTCGGGGTCATTGATGGGACGTGCTTGGCATTGCTTAGTGGTTTTGGTCGCTGTTCTGACAGCAGTGGCAGACCTGCAAGCAATCCCCCGTTTCGTCGGATCCAGCCGTATGTTCGAGATCAGTCAGCCTGGCCGATTTTCAAGGCAGGCACCGGCGGTGGAGCGCGTTGAGACCGCCGCTTCATTCTACGATTTCTACAGCGCGTCGAGCCACACCGGATTTGAGTACACCCGGCGGTCACTGGTGTTTCTGTACCGAGATCTGCGAGACGAAGGCAACCTTAGTATTTTCTTTCTCCATGGTGTCGACGACATGGGCCAGGCTGCTCATTTGAGGCAACCGAGCGGTGGGACCAACGGGTGTATTAGCGGCATTCCAGGTGGTGCGCGTGTCGCTGTGGCCGATGATGGGACCCATGAATTCAACTGGAGTTCTCACTGCAATGGCCGTCCTACGGGTAATGGATCTCTCGCACGGGGTTACTGGCGCTATGGCAATAATACTGACGGCGGAGCCATCGACCGGATTCGAACCGATGTTGACTGGGAAATTGAAGTCAACATCGACTTACTCCACGGAATGGATGAATGGCGCTACTTCATGGCCGATGGGGCCGATATTGTCCTAGATACCAACTTGCCACTGCTGATTCGGTCGCGGGCCGCCAATGCAGGTGACCAAGCATCCAGTGCCGAAGGGCAGTCGATGACCGTGTGTGCATTGGCTGTAGACGACGCCAGTCCACCCCATTTGACCTACACTTTTCATTGGAACGACGGCTCGGAATCGGACAGCGTTCAACGGCCACCGGCGGAGCTTGCCTGCCAAGACCACGTGTTTCCAGATTCTGGAAACTATGTGGTTCGTATCGACGTCGCCGACCCCCAGGGTCGAGGCGTATCGAAGAACTTTCAAGCCGTCATGGAGGCCGCACCCCCGCGCCTCTACGTGGACCAAAATGTTGAAGCAACCAGTGAGATTGCCACCACCCTGTCCATTCGAGCCGAGGACGGCAGCGCCGATACCCATGAGTCCCGATGGGATTTTGATGGGGACGGCCAATGGGATACGGGATGGGTCGACGGGGTCGAAATTGATCACACCTTTCCAGATGACGGTTTGTATCGAATCCGGGTCGAGGTGCGAGACAATGAGGGCTTGTCCGCTGAGACGGCATTCGATGTCAACGTCGCCCTACGCGTCCCCCGCTGTGGCGACACCGTCACCGATGCCAATTTGGGCGAGCAATGCGATGATGGTAATCAAGACAACCGGGACCGCTGCACCGTTGAGTGTCGATGGCAGGACACCGAACCCAAGGTGACCACCGACGATGATTGTCGGCCGGTCAATGGACGTTTTGTCTGCAATTCACTGGCATCTCACCTCACCGCCCAAGGACCGGGAGCCGTCCGAATCGACTTGTCCGCCAGCATTGACCAGGATTCACGCGACCCCCTTCAATTTATCTACGCGCCACCGGCAGGCATGGGGCGAATCGAGGAACAACCCGCGTTTGCAGGCAACCCCAATAATGCGGGTCCCGTCGTCGATTATATGCCGGCTGGCGACGGCGTGCGTGTCGATAATCTACAGGTGGCTCTCATCGATTCAGAAGGCAATCAAATCAACGCGGTGATCCCCATCGAGATTCCTAATACGCCGCCGAGTATTGCCATCACGCGCTTCGAACAGCGGCTCGCACCGCCTCGGATTGTCGAACCTGCAGGAGACCAAGACTGGCCTGTGGAGTCCCAGGGACGAGGTCGATACCGCTTTACACTCCCCGTCGACCCCGCCCTCAATACGGAGGTGATCGCCCACTACGAAGCCCGAGAGCACTTCAATGAACCGCTGACGCTGAGAATCGACCACAACGGTGATGGCCGCACGGATATGGCCCAATTTGAAGATGGCGCGGCTTTGGAGAACCGGCGGCAAGTGGTCCCAGAGGCGGGACTGAAAACCGGGACCATTAAATTCCTGGTTCGGGAAAACGAGTTTCCTGCAGGTCGCGATGAGTTTCTGCGTAATGCCCATGTTTACGTCAGTGACGGCGATGTGGCCGATGACCAAATACGCCGGTCTCAAGTCCAAGTCCGCCGACAAAACGGCGATGACATGCAATACCGCTACAACATCGACATTGGTGAAGACGGCTCCTACGAGACCATAAACAGCCTTGAGCCTGTCGCGACCTTCTTATCCCCGCGTGATGTGGAGTCATTCTCGGTGAGCGGATTTGCGACCAACCCATCGGGCGAGCGGTTTCCCTTTCGCATTCCAAATATTGTCCTGCCCAACACACCCCCTCGATTCAACAACCCTCGGGTTGTCAGCCAAGACGGATTTAACGTTGTGGTCGCAGCCAGCGCCAATGATGTGGACGGCGATACGGTGACCATTTCCGTGGACTGGGGCGATGGCAATGTCAGCACGGGGCGTAACGTCATCTATACCCACAGCTATGCCAATTCACGCTTCCAGGCATACTCCGTGAGACTGCGTGCAACCGATGGGCGCGGGCTTTTCGAAGAGCATGTGCTGACCATCGACATCACCCGGCCAGCCATTAAAGAAGCCGATGTCTCAAATCTCTCTTGGGAGCGCATGACCGAGGCCGAGGGCACCCATGACGGGGTGCGTGGCTTTGCCATCGATTCCGCAGGGACGCTGTTCACCCACGCCTACACTGAAATCGTCCGCCGCTCGTCCGATGGCGGCGAGACCTGGCAGGACCTGCTCGCCGATGTGGATTGTTGCGGTCAGATCGTCACTCGAAATGCGGGCGAAGTATTCATAGCCAGTCCAAGCGGCTTATATTTTTCAAGTGATAATGGCGATAATTGGGTCTTATTTGATGAGTCCAAATATATGGGTGCTGCCGTCAGTCCAGACCAGTCCCACATCGTCGCTGCGACGCGCTCGGAACTCAAACGGTTCGATATGACGGGTCGTCTTGTGGACACCCATCGCTTGCAAGCGGACTTCGAAGATATGGAGTCATGCGGCGCGATAGGTCGGTCTGCGTTTACAAATCAGGCAGGGCAATTGTTCATCAATGACAGGCGGGACTTGGCGCCGGCGGGCTGGCAAATCCCTGAGGCGCGTTTTGGCAAAGGAAAAGGGGCCAGCAGCGTATCATTCGATAAAGCCTGTAATCTGTATCAGGGCATGTGGAATGGGTATCGGATGCTCAACGCCAACAACAGCATCGCGCCCTCGAGCGTCAAAATCCCCAAGCACCTTTTTCATATCTCGGGGTCGCACACCAAGAACGTCTACGGGGGTGTCGGCGATATCAACGACATCTTGGCCTGGCCAGATGGCGCGGTCATTATCGGTGCTGAACGGGGTTTATGGAGTGAAAATGAACCGTGGAATGCCTACCGAACACCCTATTGGAAGAAGCGGGACGCCGGACTTGATCGATCGCGGACCATTCGTCGCTTAGCCCAGCATCCCACCAATGGCTACGCCTATGCGGCGGCCAGCAGTGCCATGCAAATGCCAAAGTACTGTCGGAAATCGCGGCGCAACAATCGAGGGCGGCGCGGTCGTGGGCGACGGGGTCGCACCAGCTTCTACTACGTGTTCTGTGGATTTACTCAGAACTTCCAGGGTGGCCTGTATCGAAGCCGTGAGCCGCTTCTCTTATCACGGACCATTGGCGATGGGGGCAGTGGATTTGATGCGCGCTATGCACGGGGCGTTGGCTACGATGGCAATCGTGGCGGTCTGGTGGTCCAAGCCAATGAGGAACAACCCACCTACTTGTGGCTTATCGATACAGCGGCGAGCACCATGACCAAGTGGGACCCCTTGGTCAATCCGCCAGAGAAACTGGCCGAGTATCGGGTGGGACTGCCCCAAGGTGAATGTCCCGGCTCTTGCTGTCATGCCGATGGCTGCAATATGCCGAGTCGTGTCGCCATCGACAATCATGGCGACGTATATGTAGCCAGCCGAGGGTTCGGCATGCAAGGCACGGTCACCAAGATCGCCGGTGACATCACCGATTGCATCGATCGCAATAATGACGGCCGAATTACCACCAGCTTGCGCGGGGACACCTTGGGTTATGGGCTCGATGAGTGCATCCTTTGGACTGTGCCCGTGGGGCGCCCGTCTAATTTATTGAGGGCCTTGGTGGTTGACCAGGGCGACCTAGATGCACCCAATGGTTATCCATGGGTTGGCACATGGAATGCGCAAACAGCCTACAAATTAGACCCGGAGACCGGTGCTGTTCTTGAGAGTGTACCGCTGCCCATCAACGCCTACGGCATGACCATGGTGGCCAATGGCGATATGTACATCACCAGCCTTGGCGACGGCAGTATGGCGCGACTTAATACGCAGACTCATGAAGTCGAAGCACGGATACCCAATCCCGCAGCGCTGCGCGACGGGGCAACGGGGTCTTACGGTGTAACCACCGATTCCTTTGGCCGGATCTGGCAAAATGGCTGGGGGACCCTCGATGCCATCGCATACGATCCAGCTGCTGACGACTGGTGTCGCATCACCTTTCCCCAATTAGAGGGCATGGCCCAGGCTGGTCGCGGCATCACAGCGGATGCATCGGGTCGTATCTGGACGGCTCTGGGCGGCAATAATTGGTCGTACATGGCCTATTGGGAGCCCGAGCAATGCCAATTGGGGCAATCCATTGAACTGCCGAGAAATCAGATCTTGGAATCAGGGGATAATTTACGGGGCCCAACGGCCATCGGTGCCGATTCTCGAGGCTATATCTGGCTCGCTCATTATAACTCTCGGAAAATGGTCCGCGTTGACCCCGAAAACAATTTCGAGCGAACGACCTATGACACCAATGCACAGGTCTACTCGTACAGTGATTTCACCGGCGTCGTACGGCGAATGGCGATTGGCCAAGGCTCTTATGAACATGATTTCGAAGCCGACTGCGATGCACCCACGTGGACAGCCCTGAATTGGTCTGCCCGCACACCACCCGGTGCCAGCATCAGCTTCAGTATTCAGACAGCGGCCAGGCGAAACAAATTGATTGAAGCACGGCCCATCGGCGCAGGTCGCACCCCCGGTGATGAAGGCCCAATCAATATTTCTGGACGCCTGAATCGGGCCGATGTCGCGTCGCGTCGATATCTCAGGCTCAAGGCCAACCTGACTTTGGGCGATGGCAATCGAAGCCCTGTACTCCAGAATTTCACCGTCCGCTGGAATTGCGACTAACCACCGGCCAAAGCGCAGATTCAACTCACAGAGTCGCTCTCAGATAGAGCATTTGGTTTGGCTCGAACCGAGACCCGTTAAGGCTGTCTGCGCTCAAGGCTGGCTCGGTAGGTTTGGTTACCGGGCATTGGGGCTCGATAGTAGAGATGAAGCTGTTCGTCTGGGGTTCGGATAAACTCGGCACCATCATAGCCAAACTCTTGGTTGGTCACCGGTAGAATTGGATTGCCTGGGTACTTGGTCCAATTGACCAGATCTCTTGAACGTGCCAGGCCCGTCGACCAATTTGACCCGCCAAAATCAATGCAGTCGGGGTTGTCTGGCGAGTTGTTGACCTGACAGGCTGGATTGGCGGAGTTGACGTTGTACGCTTTGTCCGTTGAGCCCTCATAGGCCATGTAATACCAATCGCCCTCGCGAATGATGCTTCGTTTACCCACTGTCCCAGAGTCCCATGCACCCGCATCAAAGGGCACCAACGGGTTTTGCGGATGGCGCTGGAGTCCATCTAGGGATAGACCAGATGCGAGGCCAATCTGCACTTTTTGGCCGTCGAACCCATGATAGAATAAATACCAAGTGCCATCGGCCTTGAGCAGGGATGGTGTGCCCAAATTAATGCGCTCCCAGCCCTCTAATTGGTGGACCAGAATGGGGTTGTTTGGGGCTTTGACCCAGGTGTGTCCATCATTGGATGTACTCAGGCAAATGTCGCCGGGCCAGCGGTCGTCTAGGCCTGCGCATTCGTAGACAAGATACCACAGCGCACCGTCTTTCCAGACGCCTGGAAAACTGGCGAGGCGCTGGTCGACGAAAGGGGCTGTCCCCTGGCTGACTGCGCGGTTGCCAAGCCTCACATAACTGCGCTGGTGCCAGTAGACCCTGTATTCCAGTACATGGCCATCGTCTTGGATATAATCGAGATTAAACAGCTGGTAGGTCATGGGCTCTGTAAAGTCAGCTCGCGTCAACACGCGGCTTGAGAGAACACGCTCTGCCGTTCCATCATAGATGTCCAAGGTCACGATGGGATCGTCTGGCCCATCAATGAGATCGACCATGAGTTGGAAGGTGACCGTCATCGGGCCTGCAGGCAAAGTCACATAGGGTCCAAAAGCGAGGAATGCAGGGTCTCCATCACCAACGCGGGCCGCCCAACCGTCGCCCTCGGCGCCACCGACCTGGTGATGGGGGTCATCGGCCGCCCCGTAGACCCACTGCCATGACCCGCCAATATCGAGCACGATGCCGCGCTGCGCAAAAGCCTCGCCGTCGTCTGAGACCGCAAGACCCACAGCCGCTCGACCCCGTCCGTCAGCGATATAGTTGGCGATGTAGTAGGCATAGAGAATGCCTTCATTCCACACGCCTGACAGAAAATGAAGGCCATTCCACCCCAGCTGACCTTGCTGTTCGTCTACAACAAACTGCGCCCGACCGGCCCATAAATCGGACAGGGAAACCCGTCTACACGAAACGCCGCCGGCTGGCTCATCTGTACATAAAAAGCGGTCACTGGGTCCACAGCCGCCATTGTCGAGTTCACAAGGACTGGGCTGATTCATATCGGCCGCTGCATCGAGTTGTAAAAGGGCGCTATCGGACGCCGGCACTGCCCCATCTTGACCCGACAGGCCACTGTCATCGGATAGAGTGCCATCCTCGTCCGATGGAGCACCATCGACAGCGGGGACGGAAACGTCCAGCCCATCGACTGTGGCATCAGCTGGGGTGTCCTGGACAATATCAGGTAACAACTCCGCGTCTTTTAAGCCCACATCCTGTGCTGGAAGACGCATGTCAAATGTCATTTGGGCATCGCCATAGGGCGGTGGTGACACCAGGCTGTCATCGATGTTTGCAGGCGTGATTTCACCACTTGTACACGCGACGAGTGTGACGATGGGCACAAGGAGACTGTTTTTGAATCCGGTAAACGGCATCGAACGCCTTTAAATCGACAACGCGGAACGCCTCCATAAAATCATGGCGTCTAGAAAACGGCAAGCTGAGTGGACATCAACTTGATTGGCCGGAACGTGCTCATGGGAGTCTAGAATGTCCCGAGGCCGTCCAAGCTCTGTTCTAGCCTGTCCGAAGGTCGCCTGAAATCCGAATTTTTGGACCCGATTAAAACTTGACTGTCACCTATAGAAAACTCAAAGCCCTGACCATGTAATTGCTGCTAGACCCATGTTAAAATCGGCCCCGATACACACGGTGTAACCTGTTAATTCGACCGCTCGATGGTCTATGGGCATAAGGAATATACAACATGAAGCAAATCCACTTTTTGATGCTCTGTCTCATGGTACCCATGGCGACATATGGACAAGATTCTGCGCCCATTACTCTGACCTATCAGGGTCATTTGAAAGATGCATCGGGCCTGGCAATCGAGACCGATGAACGAATTTTGTTTAGACTCTATAGCGGTGCAGAGGGCGGTGATGCCATTTGGACCGAAGTGCATGATGATGTGCCAATTTCAGCTGGCGATTTTACCGTCATTCTCGGTCTAGAATCGCCCCTCGACGCATTCGATGCCAACGACGTTTTATACTTGGGCATCACCATTAATGACGGAGTTGAAATGACTCCGAGATTGTATGTCGGTGGCGCGCTGAAAGCTCAGTGGGCCGCTGTGGCAACCCAGGCGCGGGACGTGCGTGGTCAACATATACATCCATCGTCAATCTCAATTGGGGACATTCCCGTTGTCGACGAGCAGGGCCAGTGGATTGGAGATCCCGGCGGCTTTAGGGGTCCGCAAGGCATGGAAGGCGCCGAAGGTCCACAGGGTGAGGTAGGCCCAGAAGGCGAAGCTGGCCCGCAAGGTGAAGCTGGCGCACAAGGTCCACAGGGTGAGGTAGGCCCACAAGGCGAAGCTGGTCCGCAAGGTCCACAGGGTGAAGCTGGCCCGCAAGGTCCACAGGGCGAAGCTGGCGCACAAGGCCCAACCGGAGACATCGGTCTGCAAGGTCTACAGGGCGAAGCTGGTCCGCAAGGTCCAGCTGGCCCGCAAGGTCCACAGGGCGAAGCTGGCTCACAAGGCCCAACCGGAGACGTCGGTCTGCAAGGTCCACAGGGCGAAGCTGGTCCGCAAGGTCCACAGGGTGAAGCTGGCCCGCAAGGTCCACAGGGCGAAGCTGGTCCGCAAGGTCCACAGGGTGAAGCTGGCCCGCAAGGTTCAACCGGAGACATCGGTCCGCAAGGTCTACAGGGCGAAGCTGGTCCGCAAGGTCCAAAGGGAGACATCGGTCTGCAAGGTCCACAGGGCGAAGCTGGCGCACAAGGCCCCAAGGGAGACGTCGGTCCACAAGGTCTACAAGGTGAAGCTGGCCCGCAAGGCCCAAAGGGAGACGTCGGTCCACAAGGTCTACAGGGCGAAGCGGGTCCGCAAGGTCCACCTGGGACTCAGGGCCTAGCAGGGGCAAGTTGCAGTGTCTCAAGGATTGACGGGGCCACGGCAACCATCAGCTGTCCCGACGGAACATCAGTGCAATGGCCAGTAGAAGGACACGCTCAATCATGGACCCCCTTCCCCTTCATGACCAAAGCAGAGTGGGTTGCAAGGGACAATGTCCTCGAATATTGCGCCTTTGACCCAACGGCGGACAATCCCTGTGGCATCGATCCGCCCCCAGAGATGGCACCCCACTTGTTGATGCCTCATCCCCAATTGGTCATCGTCGATTATCCTGAAAACCTGACAGCAGCCGGTCTCAATCACCGGGACGTGATCGAAGCTGCCATCGCGATGTTTCCTCGATTCGATGGCCAACCGCAGCGCCATGGGTTTTGGGAGAAAGGTGAGATTCAGTTCCAACGCGGCCGCTATATGATCGATCAAGAAATCGATTGGCCCGCGCGCTTAAACCTCATTGGTGCAAGCCCCCATGTGCGCGATGGAGGCACTCGATTTTTCGCACAACCGCCCATGGGCCCCGACGATTACATCATCCGAATGCATACATCTGGGGCTGCGCCCAATGTCAACTCAAGCTTCTTCCAACACCTTCACAATGTTCACTTCAATGGCAACAACTTAAGCAACGGCGTGGCCTGGGGTGGTGCGCAATCAAGCACCATGAAAAACATCGAAATTCAGGGGATTCCTGAGGGTGGCACATGTGTTCTGATTCAAACTGGGACCAATAATATGACAATCGATTCAGTGTGGTGTGACGGCGAATGGCGCAGGGGAACGACAGGATTTAAGGGAGAGCCGCTCATCGAAGGTGGGGTGACATTCATTGGATGCAAAGCGGAACGCATCGACGTTGGATTCGACCTACGTCGAGGTGATCACTACATCATCGGCGCCTACTTTGAGAATATCTACATCCCTGTCATTCGTAGAGACACCAATGGGAACACACGATTTATGGGCTTGAGCGTCAAGAATATTCGCCGCGAGACAGCATGTGGTGATGATGATGGAGATGACTGTCGCAATACCTATTATTCCGAGGTCGATGCGGAGGGAAACACCATTATCAGCGGGGCCCATTCAAAGGTTTTTGCCTTGCCAGATGGATTCGAAAATTTCTACGCAACGGGCATGGTGAGAGAGTCCTACGATGCCGTTGGCTACGAGAGTAAGGGTGTCTTTTATGAATTGATCTCAAAGGCGGCTTTCGTCTTTCCAGATGGTCGATTATCCACAGCCCAGATGGGCTATGAGGTCAATATTCTAGACCAAGTCAAACGCATGTTCATCGACTTAGACGATCGCAGTGAATTGCGTCTCGACCGACGCTATGTCAAAAATTTTGGAGTGGGGGGTGCGCGGCAAATTTCATTTGATGGCGCTGTAGAAGAGGGGCGTCGTGTCGAACTGAGGACCAAGTCAACAGGGGACGTCAATCTGACATTTCCGAACTCTGTGTTGGTGGGTTCGACCGATACCATAAGCGACCTTAACTTAGCGGCCGGAACCCACGTGCTTGTTTGGGAACGCATCCAAGGTGAATGGTGGTTATCTGTAGACTGATCAGTCGTCTTGCATGGTCTCCCACGAGTCCTTGGGACTCGGTTTGATAGAATTTACAGTGCGCCAAGGCTGAGATTCTTTTGAATGACTGACCACTGACCTATCTTGATCACTTATTTAAGTCAGTGCGGCTATGATCTTGTTAAATCTGAATGATCTTCTATAATTGCATCCAATTACCTGCCATTTCTAAAGTAGAGAGATCACTTTGAAACTTCGAATCACGACGATCATCGCATTGATGTTGCATCTTGGATGCGCCGAATCAGATCCAAATGACGCGGATGGAGACGCACCCACCGCTAGAGACCCATCGACTCGGTTGGTGCTCGACATGGGCGTCGGTCGCGATGCCTCAGGCACGCTCATCACGGCCGATGCGACACCTGGCAATATGGACATCGACCGAGGTGATCCCGATTGCAGAGAATTGTATTACTGCCTGACACAATGCACGGAGTCTGTCTGTTCCCAAGCCTGTCGGACTGCGTCGACACCTGACGGCTCAGCGCTCTACGACGCCATCTATATGTGTGCTGCAGCAAATGAGTGTACGCAACGGGGCGGCGGATACATCGAAGAGTGCATGGATATGCATTGTACCGATGCAATTGAGGCGTGTATTGGACCCCCAGCACCGCCACCGCCTCCACCGATGGGGACAACCAGCTGCTCTGAGTTAGATGGCTGTCTTAGGCAATGCTCGAATGGCGACTTGAATTGTCGAGATCGATGCGTCGAAGCGGCATCGCCCATGGCCTTCGAGACCCTTGTTGAATTGAGGACCTGCGATGACGAGGCCCCCTGCAGTCCAGCCGATGTCGCATGCATTCTTCGCGAATGCGAAGCGGAGTATATCGACTGTTATGGCAGCATCGCTCGACCCGTGGGGAGTGCGACGTGTGACGAGCTCAACAGCTGCCTTTCCCAGTGCACCAATGGCGAACAAGCCTGCGCAAACATCTGTTATCGGATGTCCAGCGAACCAGCTTATAATGCGTTCCAAGGGATTTTAAGATGCATTCAATCAAGCGGATGTCCTGACGGTGATGGGCAATGCCACCAACGGGTTTGTGAAGCACAATTTGAGACCTGCTTCGGCGCCGCAACACCACAACCCATGGGAACAATGAGTTGCCGCGAACTCAATACGTGCCTGCAGGCATGCCCAGACGGTGATGAGCTTTGCTTGAATAATTGCATCGGTCGCTCCACGCAAATGGCCTATGATGCCTTCCTGACGGCAGTGAACTGTATGAGAGATGCCAATCAATGCGCTGAGGATGATGCTGAGTGTCGTCGCATGGCCTGTGAGATGGAAATCGAAGGCTGTCTGGGGGCGCGTGCAGTGCCGATGGGGACACAGACCTGCGGCCAGCTCAACGACTGTTTGGCCGGCTGTGCGGCTGGTGGAGATGCAAATTGTTCTGATGCGTGCATCCGAAATGCAAGCCCCGACGCTCTGCGACGTCTCGAGAATGTATTGGAATGCATCGAGGCATCGGGGTGTCCTGACCAAGACGGTGCCTGCTACCAAAATCGCTGCGGACCCGAGATTCAAGCATGCGTCGGTTGAGCATTAGGGACACGACATCTCATCGACCATTGCACGGCATATCTGCCTGATGCATGCACCCGCCCTGGTGGATATTTTGAAAACCTATACATGGTCGTCTGGCCATTCAATGGGACAGGAATGAGTCTCATCCAATCGACCGTTAAATGGTTTATAGACTCTGGTGTACACTCAGAGATGGCCGAGGCCGATACAAAATACATCCGTTTTCTAAATGCTACGCTGGTCTTATTTGGACTGGGGCAGATCCCCATCTTGGCCCTCTTAATCAACTTCGAGATGTGGTTTCAGCTGGCGACCAATTTCGGCGCCTTGGCGCTCTGTGGGCTCGGTTTTATTCTCAATCGGCAGGGGCACCACTTGGCGGCTAAAATCATGGTAATTTTGGTCGTCACGGCCAACACAGCCTACTTTTCAAGCTTACTTGGCTCCAGTGCACCCACCCACTTTTGGTTGATTCCCGCAGCCGTCATCGGTGTCTTGGCATTTAAACCACGGGAATGGATATGGGCCGTCGCATTGGTGGGCTTGTCGGTCCTGCTTTTCGCAGGCTTCGAGTTTAGCTACATGAGCATTGAGCCAGTGGTCAAACTCTTCGACAATTCCATGGATGAACTGCAGTCTGCTCACGGGTCCACAGTGGCTTCAATGATTCTGACTCTGGTCCTGGTCGGCATGATGCATCGCAGATTCTTGAAGTCAGAAACAGCGCTCTCCGACGAAAAGGCCCAGTCGGACCGGCTTCTTCGGGCGATCCTTCCTGATGAGATTGCCGAGGAGTTGCGGACAACGGGTACGACGCAAGCTGTACGCCATGAGGATGTCTCGATTCTATTTGCCGATCTTGTGGGATTCACTCCCCTATCCGCCTCGATGCCTGCAGAAGATGTTGTGCATTTACTGGCGCAGATTTTTGAACGCTTTGACACCCTGATCGAGACCTGTGGCGTTGAAAAGATTAAGACCATTGGAGACGCATACATGGTGGCTGGCGGTGTCCCGAAGCACAGTCCAGACCATGCTCGTCGGCTCGCTCGATGCGCCGTTGGTATGCTGGACAGTCTAGACCAATTCAATCGTCAATCGGGTCACACCTTAGCGCTTCGGATCGGTTTGCACCGAGGTCCTGCGGTCGCCGGTGTGATCGGCACCACAAAGTTCGCCTACGACCTATGGGGTGAATCCGTCAATCTGGCCGCCCGACTCGAATCAAGCGGCGCACCCGGGCGAATCCATGTCTCCGATGCTTTTCGAAACGGTTTGGAGCCAGAGGTCAACTTCGAGACCCGCGGTGAAATCACACTCAAGGGCGTGGGCCCGACTCAGACCCATTGGTTGGTCTAATGAGGTGGGAATCAGGAGTACCAGACCGCTTCTAGCAAACGGTTTGGGCTCACTGAGCAAACGAAAACTAAATTCACGGCCTGTACATCGGTCGCAAACGCCATGTCGAGATTCAGGGAGGAGGCGGAGGTCCTGGCTCGTTTTCTCCAGCAGCCGCATTCGCACACATTTCCATGGCGTCATTATCGCAGACGCCGTTGGCGAGATGACGTTGCCCACACGCAAGGATCTCATCGGAGTCAGGATCTTGGCTGCAGCCCTGTATGCACTCCTGGAGAGCCATGAGTGGGAAAATACCGCATTCGACACCAGTGTTACATAATTCAACACATTCGGGCCGCTCTGGCCCGTTGGGGCCGCCACCTCCATTTTGAAGGCAGCCCTGCAACCCGTCATTATCACACACACCGTTGTCGAGATGGATGCGTGCGCAGTTGAGCACTTGCTCGGGGACAGGATCGCGTTCGCACGTTTGAATACAGGTGCCGAGTTGAGCCAAGGGAACCTCGTTACACTGAACTTGAATTCCACAAAACTCAGCGCATTGCCCTGGTGCAGCGGGACCATCGACACCGCACCATCCAGTACAAACGTCCGGACAAGGCCCACCATTTGCACAATCCGGATGATTTAAACAAACCTCATCGGCATTACAGGTCAGGTCACCCGGGCACCCATCATCACTAAAGCAGAGCTGCGCACAGACACCGTCAGGTCGCCGGATCTGTCCGTCGAGGCAGTCCGGCTGTCCTTGGCAAGGGCCTACGGAATCAACGGCTATGCCCGCACAATCAGCGAAGCATTGATTGTCATAGGTATTGCCATCTTCGCCGCAAACCGGGTTGAAGATTTCCGGACACTCACATTGACCTTGAGCATCATCGATACACCTAAAAAGCGTCTCAGGAACACAAATCTGTGGTTCGAGTAAATTCTCTTCGATACAACGAATGATCTGGTCTCGATTGGGATCGCCCTCGCACCCGACAAGGCAGCCCTCCGCGAAGTCAGGGGGCAGTTGAGCTGCGGGGCAGAGATCGGCGACATCACGACACAGTTGCCCACAATTGCGAGGCATTATACCACCGCCGGCACCGCCCGCACCGCCTTCGGCTCCAGCACCACCGGCACCACCTTCGGCTCCAGAACCACCAGCACCACCTTCGGCTCCAGCACCGCCGGCACCGCCTTCGGCTCCAGCACCACCGGCACCGCCTTCAGCTCCAGCACCACCGGCACCGCCTTCAGCTCCAGCACCACCGGCACCGCCTTCGGCTCCAGCACCACCGGCACCGCCTTCTGCACCGGCACCACCGGCACCGCCTTCTGCACCGGCACCACCAGCACCCGCATCGGAATCGGCGACGGATGAGGCTGATTTTATCTCGCAACCATAAAAAGAAAGAGCCAGCGCAGCGGCCAACCAAAGTTTGTGAATGCTTGGCATGGTGTCATCCCAATTAAGTTTTGTGGTCGCACAATAGGCGTCATGGTGTGTCTTTAGCAAGTTTAGGTCCCATCTTAGTCGGTCGGCTCTTGTAAACCCGGATGTGTCGAGACCTGACCGTTTNGTCTAGTCGGGACGAAAACTNAAACATCCGGAAGCGGATGTGGGTCNCCTNTTCCTATGCCGAGAAATCTCTGCTACATCCGTGTGACCCTATATCGACTCATTAGACAGAGAGGTCCCCTATGAAATTGTATCTCGCTGCCCTGAGCCTTCTCTTCTTGAATAGCTGCACCAAAAGCCCCACTCTACCCGTCAAAGATGACGCCCAAAAAAACAAATTGCGCGCTGCTAACGCGAGCCAATTAAGGGCATGGACGCCGCAATGGGCTCAAATGGGTGTTCTCATCTCTGATCCTCGACTGCCATTTCAGATCGTCGAAGAATTAAAGGAGACCTATCAGCATATCCCAGCGGTCACGAAAGCCGCTCAGGGCTTGACTTTTCGGCACTCTGACGGCACTCGGATAACGACTGCAAAATGGGGTGGGCTTGATTTTAGCCGCGGCTTTGCCGCCTTCATCGGCGGTCAGGGTGCGTTCCGGATCATCGTTGGTGTCACAAATTTAGCAAGGAGCCTCGACTCTATCGCCCAAGTGTTGAAGACCAATTTTGGCATCGAAGTCAGCGCCACTAAGACATCTCTAAACTTAAGCAAATTCACTTTGGCGTGCATCGAGACAGATGGTCTCGCCATTTGTGATACCGCGGGTCGACCCAGTCAACCAGAACACGCCTTGGAACAGCTCACTCAGTCACAAACCAAGGACGATATCGCCTGGGGTTTCGCCGTCGTGTCAGGTCGCTTGGCACAAAATATCAAGCACTTTGTGTTTGCGTTGCGCAGTACTGAACAAATCATCGGCGGCCATTTGACCGCCCATCTCCAACCCCAAGCACGAATGATGAGTTCCATGTTCCTGGGTGATAAACCTCAGAAATCAGCCCTCAAAAATGTGGTCACCGGAGGCGGATTTCTGCACGCAAACATCCCCGATGCAACCCTTCAACAGCTGCGTAATCGGGTCGCAAACGAACCAAAAAGTCCAATGGGTCAAATCTTGAATGGCCTCAACGGGGACTACACGATAACGACCGATGGCAGTCTGTTAAACCTGGTCATGGCCGTCGGTATTAAATCGAAAGCTGCAGCGAACTCACTTATGGCTGGCTTGATGGACATCTTGGCTCGGGCTGGCTGTGCCCGCGACACCTGTTCAAAAATTGGGCCTTCAAAGACGGTCGATGGCGCCCAGGTTTTATCCCTGTCGTTCAAACCGCCGAAAGCAGAAAAAATCAGCGTTGATTTACATCACGCCTACGTCAACGATGAGTTGGTGTTTGCACTGTCACCGGCTGATCTACGCAGACGACTCGACTCAGCATGGACCTCTCATAAACCCATTGATCTCCTACCCGGGACTCTCATTCAAGCCAATGTGGGCAACCCATTCATGCTCATGAACTCAGTCTGGATGCGAGAGATCATGAATCTTGGGGCAGCCTACGATTTGACAACGCTTCTGGGGTCTAAGATGGTCGACTTTGGCGAGTCAAAAATGACCGTCAGATTTGTAGACAGTACCCTCAAAGCCCACCTCCAATTGGCGCGGCTACCCAAGGATGGTGCTGGTGCAAAACTCTATGCCGACAGCGTGGCCGCATCCCTGCTGGGAGACAATCTTAAAGCCAACTTAGGTTGGCATAAATTGGCCGCAGAGTACCCAAATAGCCCCTACGGTCAAGCCGGCAAAAATCGTGCAAACAGCTTAGGGCCTATGGGTCCAGCCATCATCGGTCTTTTAGCCGCTGTCGCAGTCCCTGCGTTTATGAAATACATCAGACGCTCAAAAACATCAGAGGCCACCATGAACGTCCGCAAACTCTTCGACGGCGCCGTGGCCTATGCGCACAACCGAGTAGATAAAGACAGCCCGCCCTTTCCCGAGTCGACGCCGCTGACACCAGGAAACCCAACCCAATTTATGTGTAAGGACGGTGAGTCTCAAAAGTACCGACCCACGGCTGACACCTTTAGTCACGCCAGTTGGCAAGCCCTTAATTTTGCGGTCACTGATCCCTTCTTCTATGCCTACCAATTCGAATCAAAGAATCAGGGTGGGAAGTCCATGTTCACTGTACGCGCCGTGGGCGACCTCAATTGCGATGGGACGCTGTCTACGTTTGAACGCGTTGGCTATATGGACGAGGACGGCAACATCTCGGGGGGCGCGGGCTTGTTTACAAAGGATGAGTTAGAATAAGGCCCACCATATTCACGCTGTGGGCTCTATCCCCAGGGTCTCTTAATTATACAATCATGTGACGGTGTTGCGTCAGGCACCCTGTCAGGGCATGAGATCAACTTGAGCGGCCCGCTGTGGAAGAAGACCTGCTTCAAAGAGCAGTTCGCAGCGTCCACCTCGAAAATTATCGATCAGCTCACCATCGGGTTCGATGGCTCGAATGGACGGGTTGTCATCTGTAAACTCGGGCCAATTCATGGCCATGTCTAAGGCACCGTTCCGGGCAAATTGGGTCCATGCATCTTGTAGATAAGCAATACCTTGTTCATCGAGTTCGGTACTAAATCCCCCGCTCTCGCTCTCATTGCCGAAGATATAGAATTCATCGGTCGAATGGAGTGCACCAAACACGCCAAGCACACCACCAGGGGTGTATCCAAATTCGTACTGGCGCATGGAATAGCCCGCCCGTGTCCCCACACGCGCCATGAGAAGATTCGGACACGAAAAGTAGAAGTCGGTGCCAAGTTCGTCGATTAACTCTTTGACGTTGGCATAGCCCTCTAGGGGAAAAACCTCTTTTAGACGGGCTTGGTCTTCATCGCTTAGACTGAGCAGACCGCGCAGAGCGTCATAGTCTTCGGGTGTTGCGGCAGGTACCAATCTAAGCAGAGTGAAGGCGGCGACTTCTAAAGCGGTGCTGCCAATGATCATCGGGACACGTGGCACAGCTCCTGCGGCCAGGCGTTGAAGCGGTTGTGCGGGCAAATTAACGCCGTCCACATAGGGTCCTATATTGGCTTGGCCGAGAATATTTTTCGCTGGTAGGCGCTGGGCCTCGAGAAGAGTATCGACGCTCAACGCCCTCAAACAGGCGGGTACATCGTCAGACTCAGCACATTCGGTTGCCTCCAGATAGGCACGGCTATCGTCCTCTACCTGACTGGGTAACCAAGGCCCCCAGCAACCTGTTCCGCTCTGGATAATGGCCCCGTGATAGAGTCCATCGCTCCCAGGCATACCCAAGTGGGTGCACACACTGATGGCCCCAGCCGACTGACCGAAGATGGTCACTTGATTGGGGTCCCCACCAAACGCTTCGATATTGTCTCGGACCCACTCAAAGGCCAGTCTCTGGTCTAAGATCGCGTAATTACCGGTCGCACCCGCCTCATTTTCACTGCGAAATGCGTCAAGGGCTAAAAAACCCAACATCCCGAGGCGATAATTAAAGGTGACGACCACCACATCACCTCGATTAGCCAACTTGGCCGAATCATACATGCTGCGACCCCCATTGCCGACCAGGAAACCGCCGCCATGAACCCAGACCAGAACCGGTTTTAGCTCGGCATCTTTATGAGCCCACACGTTGATTGATAAACAGTCTTCCGATTGGTTTGGCTCTGGAGGTGCGATGGCATTATCCAGCTGTTGGGGACACGCTGCACTGTGGATATCGGCAACAAAATCTTCATCCCAGCCGGCATGACCAACAGGCGGTCTAAACCTCAAATCTCCAACGGGTGCTTGTGCATAGGGCATACCGCGAAACACACGCAAACCATTTTCATCGGTGCCTATGACAGGGCCCAAGTTGGTCTCGACTCGAAGACCCCTCTCTTGGGTCATCTCCCCCCCATCGAGACCTGGGCCGACCCGGTCTCCGGTTTCATCCGATGGACTGCAGCCCAAGGCAAAAACGCACAGCATAACGCTTATAAAACGCTTCATTATCGTACCCCCAAGGATTGAATCTTGCCAGAGTCATGACCTCGGTGACAAGTCGACTGTAGGTCTCCTTTTCGGCCTCTAGGTAAAAATCAGCTGATGGGCTAAAAGTCAGTATGTGATTGCAGCAATCCAGATGGCGATGGCCGTCATCGCCAAGATGCCAACCACGTGTTTCCAATTGACGGGTCGCGCCAGCTTGGCAAAGAAGGGCACACGGTTTTTTAGATAATTAAACAGGAGAACCGCGGCGGCGATGACGATGATTTCAACGATTTTTTTGTTTAGATCACTCATCACCACCCCATAAGTTAGGCATATTAGGGAGGCAACAAACGTTATGCAAGGCCCGCGAACTCGGGTCCTCGTAGTGAATCTAATTGATGTTCATGGCCCTTTTGATTCAATCCCCTGAGTTAAAGACATCTAAGTAGAATGCAAGCTCAGTGTTCAAGGTGCTGGCGATGTTCTCCGCTTTGCGGAAACCATGCCCCTCGCCTTCGAAGGTGACATGCTGGTTCGGAATGCCGTTTTCATTGAGTGCGGCCACCATGAGTTCTGCTTGATTGGGTGGCACGACCTTATCGTCGAGACCTTGGAAGAAAATCACCGGACAGGAAATCTGATGGGCTGCATGCAGTGGTGCACGGGATTTATACAAGTCTTTTCGCTCAGGATAAGGACCCACTAATCCGTCCAAGTACCGGGATTCAAACTTATGGGTATCTTGGGCCAGGGCCTCTAAATCGGCGACGCCAAAGTGACTGGCGCCCGTCTGGAAAACATCGGTAAACGCAAGACAAGCTAGGGTTGTGTACCCACCCGCACTGCCACCGCGAATGGCCATGCGCTTTGAGTCCACGCGCTCATTGTCACTGAGATAGGTGGCTGCGGCAGAGCAGTCTTCTACATCGACAATGCCCCATTGGCCCTTGAGTGTCTCCCTATATTCACGTCCGTAACCAGTGCTGCCCCCATAATTGACGTCGACCACAGCAAAGCCACGGGTCGTCCAAAACTGAATGCCCGGATCCAATGCATTGTCCGTGCTCGATGTCGGGCCACCATGGCTTTTTACAACCAAGGGTGGCAACTGGCCCTCGTCTGCCCTAAACCCCGGATTACATGGCGGGTAGAAGAAGGCATGGGCAACCCGGCCATCTGCACTCGGGTACGAGATGGCCTCGCCCACGGAGACATACGCGGTGGGCAGTGGCGCGTCCTTGACGTCGTTTAGAACATCGATCGCACCTTGATCGTTTAAATCGAGGCAGACCAACTCAGCGCTCTTGGTGGGGCTCCCACCGATAAAAAAGATTTTGCCGGCGCCATCGCTCTGCACTGCATCGATTGTTGAATAGGGCGTCTGGATCTCTTTGATGTCACCGTCGGTGAGAGCAGCGAGACGCCAGACACCATCCTGAGTATAGGCGGATACGATCTGACCTGGACCCACCTCACACCAGGTGCTCATGCCAAAGCCCCACTGCGGGGCTGCAAACTCAGCCTCCATCGCTGCCATTGGCTCCAGCTTAAATGGACTCGCCAAATCGTCTAAAGAAACGCGGTTTAAGTTCCACCAATCACTCTTGTCCGTGGCAAAAATCAACGTGCCAGCCCCATCAAATCCCGGCTGAAAGATGGATTCTGAATCAGAGCCCGCCACCAAATGGGTCGATTTTGGAGCCCCCGCTTGGTCTAGGTCTGAGAGCCAGAGACGTGTGCCGTCCCAGGGCATATTGGGATGTGTCCAGGTAAGCCACGCGAGCAGACCGCCGTCCGCTGACAGCGCAGGCGACGAATAAAAGTCGGCCCCAGACGCTAAAGTCTCGATCTGTGGAGGGCCACCATCTACCGGCTCAAGGGAGATGCTGACCACACTGGCGACAGGCTCTGATTGAGCTTGATGGGCCTCTCGAATGGCGACTAATCGATTGCGATGTCCATCGTAGATGAAATCCGCATAACCCACTCTCGGGCCTGTGACCTCGGGTGTCAGCGCAATGGGCGTACCGCCCGCCGGCTGCGCATAGACCCGGCCGTCATCAAAGCTCGAAAAGTACAGCGTTCGACCTTCGGCCAAAAAGGCGCCGCCACCATACTCATGGACTCGAGTCCGGACATTCCACGGGGCGTCTAAGCGCTCGATTCGCTCACCATGATGGGACTCAACGATGGCTGTCCGGCCATTTTCCTGGGGCCGGCGTTCTGCCCAAAAGACTGACTCTGAGGTCACAGAAAGTGCTGAAATACGAATGCTCGCCTGAGCGACATCCTGTGCAGAGAGGGGGGATTTCCAAGTGCCAAAGGGCGCTATTTGAATTGTCATAGGGCGTGTTCTTCTCGTCGATTTAAAGGTCGGTCAAA
>PBTU01000044.1 GCA_002729295.1 Verrucomicrobiales bacterium
ACGGCCGAGGACCCGACATCCGTCTCGCCCTTGAAGCCGGAGCCGACATCGCCCTCGTCTGCCACAACTTCGCCAAACTCCGCGACGTTCTCCCACAGCTCGGCGGCATCGACAGCTGGGACACCCAAAACCGAATCGAAAAAGCTTCCAATCGACTCAAACACCCACCCAAGTTCACTCAAGAAAAGTGGGACGCCGTGAACGAAAAGCTCACCGACCTTACCCGCGAAGTCATTGGCCAGGATCGCTTCGACCCCGAACGCCCTGCGCAAAGCCCGGTTGAGGATTACTAAGATCTAACGCCGTCTTTTCTTCCCAATCTTTTTCGCGGGTGGCGATTTTTTCTTGGCCCCGAACTTGTCCTTCTTGAATTTCTCCGCTGATTTCTTTCCGGCGGTTTTTCGGGCATTCTTCTTTTTGCCAGCGGTTTTTTTACTGGTGAACTTTCGAGCCCCTTTCTTCCTCGGGCTCTTCCCACCGATTACTTGGGTGATCTTGAAATTGACCCGCTTGTTGATCTGATCGACCTCTTCGACAACAATCTTGATTCGCTGGCCCGCCTGGAGCACCTCTCCTCGACGGCTGGCAAAGCGGTCCGAATTGGGTTCGAAGAACCAATGCCCTGCCGGAAAGCCTTCGCGCTTCACGAGACCACGCTGAAGAATATCGGTGCACTCCATAAAGAGACCCATGGCACGAACTTCGGTAATGATCCCGTCGAATTCCGGGGGCGCTTCCTCCCTGGAGGACAACTCAAGCCACTCAAGCATTTTCATTCGGCGGCTTTCGCCTTCGGCATCAGAACTGGTTCGCTCGGTATTTGAAATGTGTTCGGCAATTTCGATACAGCGTTTCTCGTTGGGCGTCCAATCGATCTTGGCCGGGCGATTCTGCAAGAGAGGTTGCAAGGCACGATGCATTACGAGGTCGGCGTAACGACGGATCGGACTGGTGAAGTGAGCGTAGTCAGATTTGGCCAACCCGTAGTGACCGTCGGGCGTCGAGAGATAACAGGCACGTTTGAGGCTCTTGAGAAGACCGACCTTAATCGCGGGTTCTTCGAGCGAGCCTTTGGCATCGTTGATCAGTTTCTGAATGTGCTTTCGATTGGTGAGATTTCCCGTCTTGTAGCCATGCGACCGCGCCATCTCAGCAAACTCGTTGAGCTTATCGGGATCAGGATCTTCATGCACTCGATAGATCGTAGCCTTACCAGAATTTTTGACTTTGCGAGCGACCGCTTCATTAGCGGCCAACATGAATTCCTCGATAAGCTGATGACTCTCGTTGTATTCCTCCCGCTTGTATCCGGTGGGAACGCCTTGCTCATTGAGAACGATCCTGACCTCAGGCATATCGAGATCGAGACCGCCGTTATCGAAGCGCCGTTTGCGAAGGACACTTGCCAATTCCCAGGCCTCGCGAATGAGATCGCCCAAATCGCCTCCGGTTCCGGGACGCTCGAGGATTTCCTGCGCTTCTTCGTAGGCATATTTTCGCGGAGTGCGAATCACAGCATCATGAAAACTCGACGAGACCATGCGGCCATTCTTATCGAAATTCATCAGCGCGCATTTCGTGAGACGATCCTCCTGCGGCACGAGCGAGCAAAGCCCATTGGAAAGTTCTTCCGGAAGCATCGGGATGACTCGATCGACGAGGTAGGTGGAATTCCCCCGCGCCTGTGCTTCAACATCGAGAATACTACCGGGCTTCACGTAATGGGAAACGTCAGCAATATGGACCGCCAACTGCCATCCTTTGTCGGTCTTACCAACCCAGACGGCGTCATCAAAATCCTTCGCAGTCACAGGATCAATCGTGATGACCGGACGCTCGCGCCAATCGTCACGTCGATCGATTTCGCTCTGCGGAACGCTGTCAGGAATCTTCTGCGCGGCCTTCACCACGTCGGGCGGAAAGCTTAGATTAATACCATGTTGTTGAATGATCTCGACGACATCGACTCCCGGATCCCCGGGCCAACCGAGAATAGCAACAACCTTCCCTTTAGGTAAATCATTGGCGTGTTTCCATTCCGTAATTTCAACAGCAACAATCTGACCCGACTTGGCATCGGGCGGACTTTGCACGCTGATGCTAGACGGAAGTCGTTCATCCTTGGTCTTCACCGAGGACAATTTCCCTTTCTTGATCAGAGTCCCTGTCACGCGACCGGAACGACGTTCGACAACTTCAATGACCCTCGCTCTGAATTCATCCAACTCTCTCTGCTTTCCCTCGTTGGGAACCAGCTTGGCCATGACAATGTCGCCATCGAGGGAGGTGTCCAATCCCCGAGACGAGACATAGTAACGATCGGGATCCTTGAGATCGATCCCGCTGGCAATGTTCCCTTCATCGGTCTGGCTAACCATGAACCAACCATGCCCCGAGGGAGTGAGCCTGATTTTCCCAATGAGCCCTTCGCGAGTCTTTTCCTGCGTGCTCAGACTGTATCGGCTTTTCTTTCCAATCAAAATCTCACCGGCGTCCTGCATCCCTTTAATTACCCCACGAAGCTCGCTGCGCAAATTCCCGGGAACCTCCAGGGCACGCGCGATTTCGCTCTTATTCAACGGTCGNCCTCCCTCCTGTCCCAAAAGCTCTCTAATCCTCTTCTTCAATTCCGCCTTAATGGCCATGGCAGAGCCTCTCATGTTTTCCGCCAGTCACAACCANCGAACATAAATCACTGGAATTAATCCCAACTCAGTCANGTATGTAGTTATAATGTAAACCTTACCCTGAAACTTGTGACTACAACAATCCCAAACGGACCAGATCTACCAGCTCGGCAAGGACGGTGAGGCCGGCTTGAAGAAAAATCACGACAACGTCTACATCTACTGATAAACCGAGCCAAAAAAGCGCTGGATTATCTGCCCAGTCGGCTTAATATGTATTGACATTGTATATTCTTATGATCCTATGGTTGCATTGACTACCGGAAACCGCTTAGTCTGCATTTCTATTGCAAAACCACACAAGAAATAATCCATGACACACACCAAACCGACTCTTTCCAGCCGCTGCGGCTTCACCCTTGTTGAGCTTCTCGTCGTGATTGCTATCATCGCCGTTCTTGCTTCCCTGGGATTCGCCGGCTTCAACATGGCGATTCAGAAGGCCAAAAAGACCTCCGCGAAAGCCGCCATCAGCAGCTTGGTCCAAGCTTGCAACGACTATTACGAAGATGAATCCCAACTTCCCCTCAATGAAGGAGCGACCGCTGACCAAGAACGTAGCTCCGATAACGAATTGATGTCGATTCTGGTCGGACTTGAATCTGCCCGGCAAGAAAACCCGACCGGAACCTCTTACTTCAAATATAAGAAAGCCTCCGGAAAGGGACAGAACATGTACGACGGGCTTGATCGCACCAGAAGTCGTGCACAGCTCTATGGTCCCTGGAAGAACAGACAAGAAAACGACCGCTTCTACCGTCTCAAAATGGACTACGACTTCGATGAGGAAATCGACGAGCCGTCAAACATCGGCAATGAAACCCAGTTCGGTCAGCGTGTTCTTGTCTACCATCTGGGCAAAGATGGCGAGGCCGGTCCCGGAAAAAACCAGGACAACGTTTACAGCTACAAGGAACGCTAATCGCTCTTCGAGTTAAACTTTCAAAAGCCGGTTTCTCTTCATGGAGGCCGGCTTTTTTACATGCAGGGAACTAGAATTCCGTCCCGCATTCCGTGGATCTTTTTCTTGTCGGCAGGCACGATGGTCGCAAGACAACCACCCAACTTGGTTTCCCCTTGCCCATCAACGAAATAATAAGGACACAGGCGGGCCCTCCCAACCATGATCCGTTTCTCTCCGTTTTCCGAATCAAAGTATGGATGTTCTACCAACTTTGTTTCCTCGAATTCCTGCACCACCCAAGGTTGGGTTGAGAATTCCTCCTGGGCATGAGCGATTGCTGACTGCCATTCCAACGATGCCACATCGTGTCCGATGATCACACCACGGGATCCCCAGGCCAGTTCGCTAAAGCCACTGACCTTGAGCACGAGACGACGGTCTTTCTGGCTGAACTCCCCTACTTCATCCCACGACGCCACCTCAAGCCTCGGCAAGGCCGCGTGAGGAGGAATTTCCGAAGGATCGACGACCCAACCGAATGGGAGTAATTCCTGAAGGCGTTGGAGATGGCTTCCTCTCAGCTCCTTACTCCATACTTTTCGTAAAGCCGGCGTCCAGAAAAGAGCCAGCCAGAGCTTTTCTTCAAAGTGAGGCTTGAAAGGAGGGGTCACCCTTCCGCGCGCTGCGAGATCTTTCGCCCCGGGAATGGCAGGTAAATCAAACAATTCGAAAAAGCGATACACTTCCCGATCTCCCCCCGCCCACTTTTCGGCCTGACTCACCGAGAAACTTCCACCCAAAGCCTCAACCAACCATTCCATTTCCGGGAGATAGTCACCCGATTCCTCGGAGACCAGAATCTCCCCGCCCCCGGGAAACACTGAAGCAAACCCCTCCAGCATCCCCTTTTCCCCGCCGAAAATCTCAAATCCTGCCCGAGCATAGATTTTGCTCAACCAAGCCAGCGTCCCCATTCCACCGGGAACGCCATCGAGTTCGGACGCCGTGAATCCATCCTCTGTCAGCAAAAGATCCGGGCGAATGACCCGCGGGGTCACTCCGGCCTGTTCCGGATTCCGCTGATGAGCTACCAGCCAGTCCGGCTTTCCGGCATCGAGAAGCTCCGAAATCCACTTGGGCAATAAACCCCTCGCACTTTGGCGATAAATCTCGTCTCCCGCTTGTTGAAAGCGGTGGAGCGGATGTCCCAGGCCATTGAGTATCTTGCGCTGCCTTTTTGAGAGCTCAAACGGCCTCGGCGACCACAACCATTGTCGGTCGGCAAAGAATCCCTTATCGGGAGCAGCTTCCTTCAGCGCATCCAGTGTTAAGTCCGCCACGTTGGCGCAAATCTAGCAATGACACCCCAGACATCAACCCTTGGCTTGAAAGTTTCACCTCGAGAAATCGTAAATCGATGATCTTTGCCATTGTCCTCAGCCAGATCCACAGTATTCACAACCCCGTCACATGTTTTTCCTCAAGAAGATGTTCCAGCTCCGGGACCAAGTGAACCCAGATGCCGAAAAGCCCTTCCTCGAACATCTCGAGGACCTGCGAATCATGATCACGCGGATTACGCTGACCCTCCTGTTCACGACCATCGCCTGCTTCCTTTATAAGGACACCCTGATGAATGTCATCCGGAAGCCCATTGATGAAGTCTGGGTGACCAAACAGGAGTCACTCCTCCCGGAGGAGCTTGATCTTAATTTGGAGAAGTGGGAGAAAGCCCTTGCCTACGCCTCCGTGTCCCCACAGCTGGGTGCTTACGACAACAAGATTCAAGAAGATTGGTGGTCGACCATCGATGACTCCAAACAGCGCACCTTGACCGAAGCCACAGTGCTCTATCGGGCAGCCAAAGAACTTCCTGAAAAAGAGCGCAAAGGTTTCCTCGAATCCCTGCCCGACAACAAAGCTGATGCCCGCGCCTCGGCACTCCTTCTTCTCGAGACCAATCCCTCCGCCAGCCTCAATGAGAAAGGGAACCTGCGTCTGATGAGTTCCTTCAAGCCAACGGAAACATTCATGCTCACGATGAAGCTGGCCTTCTTTGCCGGCATCGTTATCGCTTTCCCCTTCATTCTCTACTTCATCCTTCAATTTGTCCTGCCCGGGCTGAAAGCTGAGGAGCGCAAAGCTCTCTGGCCGGCCCTTGCTATCGGCTTCGGACTCTTTCTTTGCGGCGTTCTCTTTGCCTACTTCTACGTCCTCCCGAATGTCCTCACCTTCTTTTACGACTGGGGAAAAGAAATCGGAGTCTCCAATGATTGGCGTATCGGTTACTACATTTCCTTTGCCACCACCTTTGTGCTGATCTTCGGACTGGCCTTTGAACTCCCCGTTGTCGTGATGACCATGGTCAAACTTGGGATTCTGAGTCACAGCACGATGCGAGAGACCCGCTCTTACGCCATTCTCGCCATCTTTGTCATTGCGGCTCTCATCACCCCGACTCCCGACATAATGACTCTCTCATTGTTGGCGGTGCCAATGTGTGTTCTCTACGAGATCTGTATTTGGCTGTCCTACTTCCACGAAAAGAAAGTTCGTCGCGAAGAAGAAGAGGAAGAGAAGGAACGCATGGAGCGACTCCTTTCCAAACCAAGCGAAGCCTCACTGACCGAAGAGAACGAAGGAGGAGATCACAGCGGTCACGAAGATTACGATCATCCTGATCACGATGACTACCATCATCATGAAGATCACGATTCAGAGGACGACTACGACCATCACGACGATGAGGATCACCTCAACTACCCCGGAGAGCGCCAGAATCCGGATGAGGACCCTAATCATGATCCCCACCTTCCTGACGAGGATATTCCGGATGAGGAAAAAGATCGGGACTGATGCTGGCCATCCTCTTCAAACCCTCATAGAAAACTGTCATGCAATCAATGACTGGCTTCGGCCGAGCGGAATACGCCACGGAAAATCTTATTGCCAGGATTGAGATCGCATCTGTCAACCGGAAGCAGGCCGACATCGTTTTCAATCTGCCCCGGGAATTAGGCGAGTTAGAAGCAGAAATGCGGAAGTTACTCCTCTCCGAAATATCACGGGGCCGGGTCAATGTATCAATCCGTCTGGAACAGGTCGCCTCCTCCCAGGGACAAATCTCGCTTGATCTCCCCCGGGCACAGGCCCTGGAAAATGTTTTCTCGGAGTTGTCCCAGGCCCTGGGTCGCGACATTCATGCCGCCGCAGGAGATTTCCTTCGCGCCCCCGGAATCATAAATTCCGATGACCAGGGACTCGACCCCAAGGATGCCAAAGAGGCCATTCTTCCGGCTCTCAAGAACGCTCTGAAAAAATTAACGGAAATGCGCCGCCTCGAAGGAGCTGATTTGAAATGTGATCTCCTTGACCGTCTCGATGTCATCGCCTCTCACGCCAGAATCATCGGCGAAGCCACCGGCAATGTCGTTTCCCGTCAACGGGAACTTCTACATCAACGCCTGAGTGAGGCGGGACTTGAATTGGATCTCAACGATGAACGATTGCTCAAAGAAATCGCAGTCTTTGCCGAGCGCTGTGACATTTCCGAAGAGACCACCCGCCTCGGCTCTCATCTGGGGCGCTTCCGGGAATATCTGGATAGCTCGGATGCTGTGGGACGCCCTCTCGATTTCCTTTGCCAAGAGATCAACCGCGAATTGAACACCATTGGGTCCAAGGCCAATGACGCGGGCATCGCCCAAAATGTTGTTCTGGCAAAAACGGAGCTCGAAAAGGTCCGTGAACAGGTGCAGAATGTCGAGTAAGCGTAGACCTTTTCTTTTCCCCTCTCGCCCTGACCATAGCGGGATGGCTTTTTTCGCAAGGTGAAGTCCTACCTCTGGACATCGAGTTCGGGGGCATTCAATTCCCTTAAAAAATCCCGCCCTGCGATCCCCGACAACATCTCGAGCTCGCTCTTCAAACTTACTCTTGCCGAAGAAGCCACCGCCTCCTCGCGTCCACAAGGAGTCATGCTCGCAAATTGCTTCCGATCCTGAGAGGAACTCAAAATGGTGAGAAGCGGGCGATCATTTCTCTGCGTGAGTAAAACAGGGTGCATCCAGCAAGAAGTCGGTTTATAAAACCAAGGGTGCTTTCCTTCCCTCATCGCCCTGAGCTGCCAGAAGCACCGATGCTCTGAATCCAAAAAAACGCAGCGGGTATTTGGGAAATAATTAGGGAAATCTTCGGCCAACTCATCCTCAGCCGCCGGCACCGTTTTGGTCTTCCACGAGCCATCCGGCAACCGCATCAAGCCATCCGCACTACTTAAAGAGGATAACACGTCGGCTTCTTCCGCGCCCAAAATGACGCCATCATGGCAACAGGTCGCACGACATTTCGCCAACTCACAAAGCGGTAATTTTTGTTCGAATGCGGCGTGATCAAGGGCAGCCTCCCGTAGCTGTCGCGCCAACTGATTGGCGGTCTCACTGAACGCCGTGGAATGTTCCGACATCTTAAATTAACGGAAATGCAACTTCCTTACTTGCCCCGGACTCTCAAAAATCAACCTGCCAGCGACAGACGACTCAACTGGCGCCTGATTTGGCGGAACCGCCTGAACCAAGAGCTGGCTCGGAGTTGGCGCCGGAATAGAGGCTTGACTGGAAAACGCAGGAGTCGGCACCAAAGAGTTACTTTGAGGTGACGCTTGCATCAAGGGCTGGGTTGAAGGTGGTGCAGGAACGGTTCCTTGATTGGAAAATGCAGGAGTCGGCATCGAAGGCTGGCTCGGAGCCGAATTAGGCACGAGAGGCTGAGTGGGCTCAGGAGGCGGAGCCACCATCATCAAAGCTTGAGTCGGCTCAGGAGGGGGCGGAGTCATCAATTGACCATAATGGGGCGCAGGATCGGCCTCCGCTGTCATCGGAATAATTTCACTATTCTCGGCTTCCGTCACCAAGTTGCTCAACTCGGTACGGGCGTCTTTTCCACCTCCCGGAGGAACTCCCATTGCCCAATCAAGAAACCAATTTTGAACGTCGATATTGAAAGTTTCAACTGGGTGTCCTCCCCGTCCACTGGTTAGGATTACATCACGGGCCCGGAATGAAATCGCAGAGGCACGATCTCCGAGGGCATCAATCAATGCCTGTCCATGATCTGCCAGACGCTGGATATCAGGAGGAGTGAGCACTCCGCCATTCATCCGATCATCCAAATATTCTCCATCCCACCATACTCTCGCCACCCAGGGC
>PBTU01000045.1 GCA_002729295.1 Verrucomicrobiales bacterium
GCGGCTTTGAATGAAGATCTCGGAGCCTCCTACGCGGAGTTCGGAGATTTCTATGAAGCGCTGGAAGCAACTAAGCCGGACGCCGTTTCCATCTCTACTTATCCTGATACCCACGCAGCCTACGCCAAGGCGGCGATGGATGCCGGGGCGGATGTCTTTATCGAAAAACCTCTCGCTGAGACCGTTGCGGAGGCTGAAGAGATTGTTGCGAAGGCGCGGGAAACGGGACGCAAGGTGGTCATCGGATACATTCTCCGCCATCATCCGAGTTGGATCAAATTCATCGAGATTTCCCACACTCTCGGCAAGCCTCTGGTGATGCGGATGAACCTCAATCAGCAGTCGAGTGGCCCTAATTGGGAGACTCACAAGAACCTTATGTCCTCGATCTCCCCAATCGTTGATTGCGGTGTTCACTACGTGGATGTGATGTGCCAAATGACACGGAGCAAGCCGGTGCGCGTGAGTGGAATCGGAGCGCGTCTTACTGACGAACTGCCGGAAGGAAAAATCAACTATGGGCACCTGCAGGTGACT
Organism: Verrucomicrobiales bacterium; assembly: GCA_002729295.1. GTDB lineage: Bacteria > Verrucomicrobiota > Verrucomicrobiia > Verrucomicrobiales > Akkermansiaceae > SW10. Next base: position 538 of record PBTU01000045.1, read on the forward strand.
TTTGAGGATGGCAGTGTCGGTTGGTATGAAGCTGGCTGGGGTCCGATGATGAGCGAGACCGCCTTCTTTGTGAAGGACGTTGTAGGGCCGCAAGGTTGCGTTACGATTTGCGCCAAGGATGCCGCCGGAGAAGGAGCATCTGCGGATGTTGATTCGCACTCGAAAACGGAGTCGCTTCGTCTTCATCACAGCGAATTGAATGATGAGGGAAAGTTTGTCAAAGCCGACGACTGGATCGAAACATCGGACGAGCCGGATCACGATGGCTTGTGTCATCGCGAGCAGGAATACTTTCTGAAAGCAATTCGCGAGGACATGGATCTGGGCGATCACATGGATGATGCTATCAATTCGATGCGCATTGTTGCCGCGGCCGATGAAAGTTTCCGGACTGGAAAAACAGTAGAATTATCCTGATGAAAAAATTATTAGTAGCGGTCGCTTGTGTTGGCTCGGTGTATGCCGGGGAATTTTTATCCTTGTTTAACGGAAAAGATTTCACTGGTTGGGGTGGAGCCGGGAAACCAGAGCAATCTGGTTATGTCATCAAAGAGGGAGGGATTATCGAATCGACGAAGAAGTGTCGTTTCCTGATCACTGAGAAGGAATATTCGAACTATGTCTTTGAATTTGAATTCAAACTAACTGCCGGAGCAAACAACGGATTGGGGATTCATTATCCGGGAAAGGGAGATCCTGCATACACCGGCATGGAAATTCAGATTCTTGATAATACCCACCCGAAATATGCCAAGCTCAAGGACTACCAGTTTCATGGCGGACTATACACATTGGTGGCAGCCAAAAAGGGTCATCTCAAACCTGTAGGAGAGTGGAATAAAGAGATTGTCACAGTTAATGGACCCAATGTGAAAGTGGAGCTTAATGGTGTGGTGATCATGGAGGCCAATCTTGATGAAGTGAACAAATCAAAACCAAAGCACAACGGAGCAAAACGCCGGAAGGGGCATCTGTGCTTCTGTGGGCACGGAGCGATCATCAGTCTGAAAAATCTGCGCATCAAGGAGCTGTAAAATTTTTCAGGAGGGGCTTTTTGAGCCCAGAGATTTAATTGTCGTTGCCAGCTCGTGGAGTTTCACCTCACGGCGGGCAGGAGACAGAGTGGTTGTTGATCCGGGTCATTGGTGACCTCGAAGGTGCCGCCGTGGTGGCGCCATTTCAGGAGGCGTTTTTAGACTTTGAGGCAGGCTTGAGATTTTTGGATGCTGGTTTCCGTGCTATTGAAAATGGTCGGAAGAGCTTGTTATACAGAGGCGGCGGGAAGTTATCGTTCAGTCGATTTTGTGCAAACAGGTTAGATTGTCCCGGTTTTGAGTTCAAATATATTTGAACAAAGAGCTGTATTGTGAAAAGTTGTGTCTATGGCTGATGGGAATCGGAGTGAAAAGGCTCTCAGTGATTTCGAGTCGCAGGTGATTGAGTTCTTTTGCGATGGGGTGAAAATTTTGGGTCTCCCTAAATCGATTGGGGAAATCTATGGCCTGCTTTTCATCTCTCCGGATCCGATTTCCCTCGATGATTTGGTATGTCGCTTGGGGATTAGCAAAGGGTCAGCGAGTCAGGGTTTACGGAGCCTAAGGGAACTTGGAGCGGTACGGGAAGCCGAGGTAACTTCTGGCAGAAGGGTCTATTACGAACCGGATGTCGAGCTAAAGAGATTGGTTGGAGGGTTTATTAAAGAGCAAGTTAGGCCCCATCTTTCCAGCGGAGAGGAGAAATTGGATTCATTGAAGAAGATGGTCGGAGACATGCCGGGAGATGTTCGATCGGACTTCTATGCCGGTCGTTTGGAACGGCTGAGTCGATGGTCCAGCCGCGCCAAGGTCGTGCTTCCTCTCCTTCAGAAATTCTTGGGTAGCTGAAATGGAATCGGATAAAGGATCAGAGCCGAATTGGTATGTCTTGCGTACCCAGCTGAAGCGTGAGCGTTTGGCAGCGGCGAATCTTCGGCGTCTCGAGGGTGTCGAAGTTTTCCTGCCGCGTCTGCGTTACCAAAAGACGACCCGACGGGGTCGCGTCTGGTGGGTGGAGCCCTTGTTTCCTGGATATTTATTAGCAAAATTTTCTTATTTGGAACTGAGTCGGGCGGTAACCTACATAGCCGGAGTCAGTCGAATCGTAACTTTCGGAGATGATACTCCGGCGGTTCCGGATCAATTTGTGGAGGATCTCCAGACTGAGGTGGCTCGTTATCAAACGGACGACGAGGAGATTGTCGTAAACTGGAAAGTGGAAGTGGGGGATGAGGTCGAATTGGCGGAGGGGCCATTCAAGGGGATGGAAGGGCAGGTGGTCGAGGTTAGGCCGGGCGCGGAGCGGGTGAGTTTGTTGCTCGAGTTTCTGGGAGAATCGAAACCGGTAGAAGTGAGCCTTTATAGTTTGATCCTGGCTAACCCTGACATTCCGGAAGGCTGGAAGGGAGATTAGCAGCGATTTCCAAATAAGTTCATTTTTAATTGAACAATAACCTATTCCATGAGTCTATATTGCCAACTGAGACGGGATTTCCATTATTTTCGGTCCCAGATTGCTGGATTTTATTGGTTTTACTCGGTCGGGTGTGAGTAACTGACCATTGGCGGCAGCTAGCCATTTTTTTGTTGTGAATGTGCCATTATTAGACGTTCCCGCGCAAAATGCGCCTTTGCGGGACGAATTATTGCAGGTATTCGAGAGCGTTCTCGATTCGGGATATTTTATCTTGGGCCCCGAGGTGGAGGCTTTTGAAAAAGAAGCTGCGGAGTATCTCGGAGTGCCTCATGCGATTGGAGTGTCGTCTGGAACGGACGCCTTGATCGTGGCTCTTCTTGCGGCCGGCGTGGGGCCGGGAGATGAAGTAATTTGTCCCTCCTTTACCTTTTTCTCTACTGCCGGAAGTGTGGTTCGAGTCGGGGCCACGCCAGTCTTTGTGGACTCTCTGGAGGACAGTTTCAATATCGACCTCGAATCGGTGAAGAGCCGGATCACGTCGAAAACTAAAGCCATCATTCCGGTCCATTTGTTTGGGCGGAGTTGTGAAATTGCAGGAGTGATGGAGTTTGCCGATGAACATGATCTCGTCGTTATTGAGGACACCGCGCAATCATTCAGTGCGAGCGTTGATTCACGTAAATGTGGCACCTTTGGTCATCTTGGAACCTATAGTTTTTTCCCCTCAAAGAATCTGGGTGGCTACGGTGATGGCGGTCTCGTGAGTTGTTTGGACGATGACTTGGCAGAAAAAGTTCGGCAGTTGCGAAACCATGGAATGTACCCCAAGTATTATCATGCCATGGTTGGAGGAAATTTCCGGATTGATGCGCTACAGGCGGCTTTGTTGAGAAAGAAATTACCTCATCTGGATTCTTATGGTGAGGCCCGCGCTGAAAATGCCCGATATTATCTGGGGGAATTTTCGGAACTGGATTCAGAGCAAGTAACCCTGCCACTTCCGGGAGCAGCTGAAGAGGGCGTGATCTGGAATCAATTTACCCTGAAGGTCCACGGCCGACGGGATGAGCTTAAAGCCCACTTACTGGAAAGTCAGGTTGGGTGTGAAGTGTACTATCCTGTTCCCTTGCACCAACAGGAGTGCTTTTCTCACTTTGAGGCTGGACCGCTTCCGGTCGCCGAAAAATTAGCGTCGGAGGCATTAAGCATTCCCGTTTTTGGCGAGCTTGGAGAGGAACGTCGGGAGCGCGTGGTTGAGGTCGTAAAATCATTCTTTAAATCATGAAAATTTTCATTGCAGGACACCGTGGAATGGTCGGAAGCGCACTCGTTCGCGAAGCGAGGAAAAGAGGAGGCTACCAGGTCCTGACGGCAAGCCGTGACGAATTGGATCTTCTCGATCAAGCCAGCGTCGCCGAATGGCTTGAAGATCATGAACCGGATCAAGTGATTATCGCTGCTGCGAAAGTGGGCGGCATTCATGCCAATTCGACTTATCCGGCGGAGTTTATTTACGAGAATCTCGCCATCGCCTCCAACCTGATCGAAGGCTCGCGGCAGGCGGGAGTCGGCAGGGTGTTGTTCCTTGGAAGTTCTTGTATCTATCCCAAAATGGCTCCTCAGCCAATGCCCGAGAATTGCCTGTTAACAAGTCCACTGGAGTCTACCAATGAGGCATACGCGATCGCCAAAATTGCGGGTTTAAAAATGTGCCAACATTATCGCGCCCAGTATGGTCTGATGTATCATTCGGCGATGCCCACGAATCTTTATGGTCCTGGTGACAATTATCATCCTGAGAATTCGCATGTGATACCAGCGATGATCCGCCGCTTCCATGAAGCCAAAGAGCGGGGCGATTTCGAGGTCACGATTTGGGGCAGCGGCACCCCGCGCCGGGAATTTCTTCACGTCGATGATTTGGCGGAAGCTTGCTTTCATTTGCTGGGTCATGATAACCCGCCGGATTGGGTCAATCTGGGAGTTGGTGAAGACCTCACGATTTTGGATTTGGCGAAAACAATTGCGAAGACGGTGGGATATGAAGGTGAGATTAAGACCGACCCTTCAAAGCCTGATGGCACTCCCCGAAAGCTGCTCGATGTGAGCCTTCTCAACGAAACGGGATGGACCGCAAAGATCGCTTTTGAAGACGGACTCAAAGGCGCGTATCAGGATTTTTTAGCGACCCTTGAAGAAGGGACAGCACGACTTTAACACCATTTATTATGAAGAAAGCACTTATCACAGGCATCACGGGCCAAGATGGTTCCTACTTGGCGGAATTCCTTCTTGAAAAAGGATACGAAGTTCACGGTATCAAGCGTCGGGCTTCCTCATTCAACACCGAGCGAGTCGATCATATTTATGAAGATCCTCATGTCGAAAGTGCACACTTCAAATTGCACTATGGAGATCTCACTGATACCTCGAATTTGACTCGTATCATCAGTGAAATTCAGCCGGATGAAGTCTACAATCTGGGCGCTCAATCCCACGTCGCGGTTTCTTTTGAATCGCCGGAGTACACGGCGGATGTTGATGCCATTGGGGCCCTTCGACTGCTGGAGGCGATTCGCTTTCTGGGGCTCGAAAAGAAGACCCGATTCTACCAAGCCTCGACATCCGAGCTATACGGATTGGTGCAGGAAGTTCCGCAAAAGGAAACCACTCCATTCTATCCCCGCTCTCCTTACGCGGCTGCAAAAATGTATGCCTATTGGATCACCGTAAACTACCGCGAGTCATACGGCATGTATGCCTGCAACGGAATTCTCTTTAACCACGAATCGCCTCGACGGGGTGAGACCTTCGTGACACGCAAGATCACCCGGGCCATCGCAAATATTTCCCAAGGTTTGGAGGATTGTTTGTTTCTGGGAAACATGGACGCCCTTCGCGATTGGGGTCACGCCAAAGATTACGTGCGCATGCAGTGGATGATGCTTCAGGAAGACGAGCCGGATGACTTTGTCATCGCAACTGGCAAGCAGATTTCAGTCCGTGAATTTGTCACCCTCTCGGCCAAAGAAGCCGGTATTGAGTTGGAATTTTCCGGCGAGGGTGTTGATGAGATCGCTACCGTCTTGACGGTTGACAACGAAAAATCTCCTTCGGTAAATGTTGGGGATGTCATTGTCCGGGTAGATCCCCGATATTTCCGCCCGGCTGAAGTCGAGACGCTTCTGGGAGACCCGACCAAAGCCAAAGAGACGCTTGGATGGGTTCCTGAAATAACTGTTGAAGAAATGTGTTCTGAGATGGTTTCCCATGATCTTGAGAAAGCAAAACAACACGCGCTTCTTAAAAAGCATGGTCACCAAGTGTCCGTTGTTACCGAAGGATAAACTCAAGTGCCAGGCTCACTAAAAACTCGAAACGTGATTGGGTATCCAATCGCAGTGATCACCTATGCTGATGCGACGAGTTGGAGTATGGAAGCGGCCCATCGTGGGGATCGGGCCTATGCTGTGAGCGCGGCTAATACNCACGTTCTTGCCCATGCGCGTCACGATCAGTTGTTCGGTGAAGCCCTCTCGAAGTTTGATCTAATTTGCCCTGATGGTAAGCCTCTATTTTGGTCGGTGAATGCCCAGTTGCCTGAAGAAGAGAAATTGGAAGAGAGAGTTTACGGGCCAACCTTAATGCTCGAATTGCTGAAATCTACCGAAGGTGATTCGGATCAATCCCACTTCTTTCTCGGTGGAGAGCAGGAAACTCTTGATCAGCTTTCCGAGCGGTTCGAATCTAATGAAATTGCCGGGACTTACTCTCCTCCTTTTGGAGAATGGCCCGCTGAAGAACATGAGAAAATCAAGGCTGCTCTCCGCGAATCGGGAGCTCGATTTGTTTGGATTGGCTTAGGCTGTCCCAAGCAGGAAAAATGGATTGCCGACCATCTTGATTCGCTACCTCCTGCCGTATATTTTGGCATTGGTGCGGCGTTTGCCTTTCACGCCGGTGACGTAAAACAAGCTCCGGAGTTTATTCAAAAATTTGGCATGGAGTGGCTCTACCGCCTCTGTGCCGAACCCCGCCGACTTTGGAAAAGGTACGCCGTCTATAATTCACTCTTCCTCTTTTATACTATAAAAGATCATATCCGTGGCTGAGAATATTCACACTCAATTTCATCGTTTCGTTTCTTCTGACGAAAAAGAAGCTCTTCTCGGGCAGAAAGGCTCTGTGCTTTGGATGTATGGATTAAGCGGTTCGGGTAAATCTACTATTGCGGCCGCAGTAGAACGAAAGCTTCATGCCCAAGGTCGGTTTGCCGTAATTTTGGATGGAGATAATTTTAGGAATGGCCTGAACTCCGACCTTGGATTCAGCGACGAGGACCGCGTTGAAAACGTGCGCCGCGTTTCTGAAGTCGCAAAGATGTTTGCGAGCCAGGGGATCATCGTCATTGTCTCTGTGATTACTCCGAAGCAGGCACTTAGAGATCAGGCGCGGAAGATTATTGGCCCGATTTTCAAAGAAATCTTCATCAAGGCCTCGTATGAAACTTGCGCCCAACGAGATCCCAAAGGTCTTTATGCTAAAGTGGCTGCTGGCGAGATTAAACAATTTACCGGTAAGGACAGCGGGTTCGAAGAGCCTCCGAATCCCGATCTGCTCGTCGATACGGAAATGACCGAGATTGAGGAGGCAGCCACCCAAATCAGTAGTTTGCTCTGAGTTAGGCTTTGAGGAGGAAATTTTTTCACTTGCCAGTGACTCCAGTCGGTCTTAGGAGAGGCCCGAGCAAAAAGCTGACAAACCTGAGCATCTTACTTATCTTATGTCCGACTACAATCTAAGTCACCTCGATCAACTCGAGGCCGAGGCGATTTTCATTCTCAGGGAAACTGCAGCCCAGTTTGAGAATCCCGGCCTCCTTTTTTCGGCGGGCAAGGATTCGATCGTGATGGCACATATTGCGCGCAAGGCTTTTTACCCAGCGAGGATCCCGTTCCCGCTTGTTCATATCGATACCGGACACAACTTTCCTGAGACCATTGAATTCCGCGACGCCTATGCCAAAAAAATCGGGGCTCGCCTTCATATCGGCCTTGTTCAGGACTCCATTGACCGGGGAACAGCCGTCGAAGAAACGGGACTCAATGCCTCCCGCAACAAACTTCAAACAGTGACTCTGTTGGAGACAATTGAGGAACAGCAATACGACGCGGTTTTAGGAGGAGGCCGCCGGGACGAGGAGAAAGCCCGCGCCAAAGAACGCTTCTTTTCTCACCGGAACGACTTTGGAGAATGGGATCCTAAAAATCAACGTCCGGAACTTTGGAATCTCTTCAACGGCCGGAAACAACCCGGTGAGAATTTTAGGATATTCCCTCTGTCCAATTTTACCGAAATGGACATCTGGATGTACATTCAACGCGAAGAAATCGAGTTGCCTAACCTTTACTTCGCACACCGACGCAAGGTCGTCGAACGAAGTGGCTCGTTGCTAGCCAAAAGTGAATTCGTCGAAGCGCAACCAGGAGAAACCTGCGAAGAGCGTGTGATTAGATTCCGCACTATCGGCGATGCCACTTGCACCGGAGCCGTCGAGTCGGACGCCGACAACCTAGACAAAATAATCCAAGAAGTGGCCACAGCACGCCAAACTGAACGCGGCACCCGAGCCGATGACCGTCGCTCCGAAACCGCCATGGAAGACCGCAAGAAGCAAGGGTATTTTTAGACTTATGGATCTGTTACGATTTACTACTGCAGGAAGTGTTGATGACGGCAAGAGTACGCTCATTGGACGCCTGTTATACGATAGCAAGAACACATTTGAGGATCAAATGGAGGCCGTGGAAGCTTCCAGTCAAAAACGGGGTGATGAGAACATCAATCTTGCTCTCCTAACAGATGGCTTGAAATCCGAGCGCGAGCAAGGCATCACCATTGATGTGGCTTACCGCTACTTTGCGACACCACGCCGCAAGTTTATTATTGCCGATACGCCGGGGCACATTCAGTACAC
>PBTU01000046.1 GCA_002729295.1 Verrucomicrobiales bacterium
GCGGGGTGGTTGGGTTTCTCTAGTGATAGGAATTGCAGTTTGGCTTTTCTTGCTGATGGGATACCTGTGGAGCCGACAGAGCAAGTTGCTGGGACCGGTAGCCTTATTAGGCACTCTTTTTGTGGTGCTTGGAGCCTGTTCATCAATTTGGATGGTAAAAAAAATGACTGCGGAGCGAATTAATCGAGACGCTGGGCAAGTGATTGATCTAAATTTGAATGACGGTGGTCGGCTGGCGATGCAGCAAATGGCATTGGAGATTTTTTTGGATTCGCCGGTTCTTGGGCAAGGCCCTCGATCATTTTCCTATCTTTCTCTCGAAAACTGGGATCCGAACACCTTGCGGGTGCGAATTGGCCTGCCTGAATTCGCGCATAACGAGTACCTCCAGGTCTTGTCTGATTATGGGGCGGTGGGTTTCCTTATTATTATTGTTCTCTTGATCGCCCATGGGGTCTTGGGGACATTTCAAATTATTGGGAATCATGATGGGAGAAGGGAAGAGGACAATTTGCCAATATGGCAGCTTGGTGCGGCAGCAGGTTTGGCTGCGATATTGGCGCAGTGCTATTTCAGTTTTTTGATCCATGTGCCGGCGTGCATGGTTTTGGTGGCTTTCCAATTGGGGATATTGGGGACGGTTGGTGAATTCAAAAAACCGTCAATCGGGTTAAAGCTGATTGGACAGCTTGTCGTGATTTGTATTGCGGTGGTGACGGGATTTTTGGGATGGAGGTTTTCGAATGCATTTTTGGATCGAGGGAAAGCGATTGAGGGATTGGGCAATGCCGCGGGTGAATCCGACGCCTTTAAGTTGGTATCCAATCTGGAAGAGGCAGGACGTGTTTGTTGGGATCCTTCCGCATTTGAGAGGGCCGGGCAGGCGTTGATGAATTTTGCGATGATAGCGGATGGGAATGGCAACGTGGAGTTAGCGCGGCGATTTCGGGAGCGCGCTAAAGTTTCTTTTGGGAAGGCGTTGAGCTTAAACCCTCATTCTCCGATTGCGCTTTCTGGGATGCCGCAACTTGATGATGCCTTGGGGAATTTTGAAGATGCGGATCGCGGACATCGTTTGGCGATGAAAAAACTATGGCCCCTGGAGTTTCATCTTCGGTCGATGTTTCATGCCTCCCGGGGAGCGTATGCCCGAGGCTACGATGCTTATACCAAGGGTCAGAAGATTCAGGCTGAGAAGCATTATCGGATAGCCAAAGAGCGGATAGAAAGGAGAGGGAAAACTTTTGGCCACGCGAGGGAAGATTCCCGGAACATGCAGAAGGCCCTTGAGTCTTGGTTGGCTTTCTTGGAAGGCGGGCGACTTTATCGGGAAGGAAACCGGGTTTGGAAGGAGGCGAGGCCTCGTGATCCGGAGCGTGCCCATGCCCTGATGTTGGCGGCGGAAACTCGTTATAAGGCGTCTCAGCAGACAATTGAGTCAATCGAGCCGCAATGGAAGAAAGATTGGGATAAGTTGGAGCAATCGTTAAAGATTTTTAAAATGGGGCGCGTGAATCCGGCCGAGTTGAGTTCGGAGGAAATAGAAGCTATCGCCAATGCAGAAGCGGTTCTTGATTCCTCGTCCGAGAACCGTTAGTCCTCGCTCACAGATGATCGCAAACTTCGGCATGAAACTCTTCTCAGGCACTGCCCACCCCACTTTGGCCAATGACATTGCCTCCTGTCTTGATGTTCCCCTCGCCGATGTGAGCGTAACGGCTTTTCCAGATGGCGAGACCTTCGTGAAGATTAACGAGAACATCCGGGGTGAGGATGTNTTCATCATTCAGCCNACNTGTCCGCCGACCAATCACAACNTNATGGAGNTGATGATNATGGTGGATGCGGCNAANCGNTCNAGTGCNGGCCGGATTAATGCGGTNATTCCNTTCTTCGGATACGCCCGTCAGGATCGNAAAGANCAGCCGCGGGTGCCAATTACCGCCAAACTNGTGGCAGATCTTCTCTCAGCAGCCGGAGTTGACCGGGTAGTCACGATGGATCTCCATNCCGCTCAGATTCAGGGTTTTTTCAATATTCCCGTCGATCATCTATACGGAAAGCCCGTTGTGATTAGGGAATTGCGGGGGCGATTTGGCGATGGATGCAAAGATCTCACCGTTGTTTCTCCTGATGTCGGAGGGGTCAAAATGGCCCGGGCCTATTCAGATGCCCTGGGGGCTCGGCTGGCAATTGTAGCAAAACACCGCGTTTCAGCTACCGAGGTTGAAGCGATGCAGGTCATCGGCGACGTCGATGGCCGGGATGTTGTCTTGATCGACGATATGACCGAAACTGCCGGAACTCTCTGTGCCGCAGCGGAAATCCTGAAAGCAGGTGGCGCCAAGCGCATTTTTGCGGCGGTTTCCCACGCTGTGATCGGGGATTTGGGGCACCAACGGATCGAAGAATCCGTGATCGAGGAGGTCATTACGACCAATTCCACTCCGGTCGAGGCGATCGGAAAAGTGAAGCCAGCTTCCATCGCTCCGATTCTTGGGGAGGCGATCCGCCGCATTCACATTGGAAAATCGGTCACTTCTCTCTTTGACATTGACGGTCCTTCCGAGTAATCAACCGCCCCGCGCGGCACCATCCGTCGGCAATCAACCCATTTTGACCATGGCCAAGACCCTTACCTTATCAGCAACTACCCGCCAGCGCACTGGTTCGGGCGTTCTCAAGCAAATGCGCCGCGAAGGCCAACTGCCCTCCGTGGTTTACGGCAGGGGCCAGGAAAATCTCAATATTAAGGTCGATACTAAGACTCTCACTGACATGCTCGCACACAGCGCTTCCGAGAGTATTTTGGTGGATCTCGAAATTGACGGGGGCAAGACCCAGTCGGCTTTCCTGCAGAGCACCCAGCACGATGCCCTGACCGGAGCTTTGGTTCACGCTGACTTTTTAGCCGTAACCGAAGGCATGGTGATTACCGCCAGCCTTCCTGTCGAGGTTCACGGTGAGCCAGAGGGTGTCAAAGCCGGTGGTGTTCTTGAGCAGCTGATCCGCGACCTTGAAATTTCCTGTTCGCCGAAGGACCTTCCTGAGATCGTTCACGCCAATATTGAGCATCTCGCGTTGGGTGATTCAATCTCAATTTCCGATCTCGACCTCCCTGAAGGCGTGACTCCGACTCTTGCTGGTGACGTTCTCGTTGCGATCGTTAATGAGTCTCGCGTGACCAAGTCCGAGGAGGCTGAAGAAAGCAGCGAAGAGACAGAAGAAGCTCCAGCTGAAGAGGCCGCCGCTGAATAAACTCTTCTCCCTCCATTTTTCACAACGTCCGGTTGCCGATGGTAGCCGGGCGTTTTTTAATGTCTTCTTCCAGAAACCTCCTAAAGTCCCGCCGTGAGCCTGAAATGTATCGTGGGACTGGGAAATCCTGGAGAGAAGTATCTCAAGACCCGTCACAATGTGGGCTTTCGGGTGCTCGATGTTCTTGCTGACCGGGCCGGGGCTTCTTTTCAGCCGGTATCGAAATGGGAGTCCCGCATTTGTAAGGTCGGCGATCTCATGCTGGTGCAACCGCAGACTTTCATGAATGAAAGTGGCCGGGCCATTGGCTCCCTCGCCCGGTTTTTCCGATGGAAATCGGAAGAGATTCTCGTGGTATTCGATGACGTGGCGCTGCCGCTCGGAAGTTTGCGTTTCCGCATGAATGGTGGGCATGGAGGCCATAATGGCGTGCGTTCTCTGCTGGCTCATCTGCCAAATGATCAATTTGCCAGATTGAAAGTCGGCATCAGCGGAGCCACTGGGGAGGCTCTCGTGGGGCACGTCCTGGGCACATTTAGCCTCGAAGAACGCGAACTCCTCGAAAACACGCTTGCAAGAGCAGCCGATGCTGTGCAGCTTGCCGCTTCGAGTGGAGTCGAAAAAGCCGCTAACGAATTCAACACTCGTTCACAAAAAAAACCGCCAAAAGAAACGGAAGATGAATCGCAAATACGAGGGCATGATTGTCCTGAACACCCAGGGGAATGAAACAAGCGTTGACGAGCTCGTGAGCGCTGTTGGCAAAGAGATCGAAGAAGAGGGCGCCAAACTCGACGAAATCAAGCAAATCGGTCGCCGAAAGTTCGCTTACAATGCCCGCAAGCTCGACGGAGGTCACTATGTGAGCTACAAATTCGAAGCAAACTCAGATGTTGTTGAGAAAATCCAGGCTCGCCTAACTCACAACGATGCGGTGCATCTTCAGCACTATCAGCGTCTTTCTTAATAAAATTCTCACCCCTCAATCATTATGGCCAGCGTTAATAAAGTCATGCTTCTCGGGAACCTCACCCGCGATCCTGAAATCCGTTACACCCCGAAAGGGACCGCAGTTACTGACCTGGGGATGGCGATTAACCGGATTCGGACCGGCGATAGCGGGGAACGCATCGAGGAAGTCACCTATGTGGACGTCACCCTCTGGGGGCGCTCCGCCGAGCTCGCCGGACAATACCTCAGCAAAGGCCGCTCAGTCTTTATCGAGGGTCGTTTGCAGCTCGACCAGTGGGACGATAAAGCCACCGGTCAGAAGCGCAGCCGTCTCCGTGTTGTTGGAGAAAATATGCAGTTTATCGGCGGCCAGGGACAAGGTGGCGGTGGCGGAAATGCCCAGGGTGGCAATCAGCAACAATCTAAACCTGCCCAGCAACAACAGCAGCCGTCCGGAGATGCCGCCCCACCGCAAAGCGGAGGAGCAGCGGCATCAAGCTTCGACGATGATGCCGACGACATTCCGTTTTAGGATCTGAGCAATTTCAGACAAAAATTTTCAGAGGGAGCTTTTACCGGCTCCCTTTTTTATGTGGCCGGATTTGTTTCAGTAAGTGGACGATATTCTTGGTCGCGGGTTGATCATGAATTCATTGGCGTGCATCACTTCGATGGTGACCCATATAGTCAAGTAAATCGGTTCTCTAAAATGAGTCAGGGCATTTCCAGTAATTCGAATCCTCCGATGGTAGCTTTTGTTTTGTTGTTGGCGGTCTGAAGCACGCCGACGACAGTGCCGAGTCGCACGCTGTAAACCGGAGAGCCGCTCATGCCATCGGCAGCGAATGCCTGTCCGGTTTCGAGGTAGTAGTGGTGGTCTTTGGAGGTTGGAGTCTGGTGCACGGTGCCGGAGATTTTCTGACCGCGATTGAGGATGACAACTTCGTCTCCCCTGCTCACGGACGGATCGACGTGGTAGGGCAGAGCGGTTTTTTCGCCGATATTGTCGGAGTTGAATTTGAGAACGCGGATGTCTTTCTGATGGTGGATTTGTTTTCCGACGATAACAAAGTCATCGCTTTCGTGCCGAACGAGTTTGATGCCCGGAGAATTGTTTCCCTGATGAATGGAACAGGCGAGGTAGAGGTTACCTTCATGATCGAAGTGGAAGAAAGTGCCTTTGGCATTTTCCCGATGGAGGGTTTGGTAAGTCGGGGGTTCGGCCACAGCGGGTTTGGGATCCGAGCAGGAGCAAACAAGGAGAAAGATGAGAAGGGAAAGTTGTTTCACGTTGTCGGTCTTTGACCTTGGGATCGGGTTTGCCGTGACAGTGTTCATTGGGAATCGGGGGAGCGCGATGAACTGCAATGCTGGCAAGGCGCTTTAGGCGGATGGATTTTTCGGCCGCTGCATCACTTGATCTCAGTACGATGAGCATCGAAGAAATTCCAAATCTCCTTGGCAGTGCTGACGTTCTTATTGCCGAGGTAGGGTGGCCAAGTGTGTCCAATACTTTCGAACTCATAAAGTTTCATTTCGGTGTCATCGTTTTCTGTTTGCCATTTCCTGAGGACAAGGCCTTTGCGGAGTTGGCGACCTCTCGTTTTGTCGTTTGTGACTGCGGGTGTTAGAGCAAGGCCCTCGGCCCATAGATTCATGACGGCCTCGATACCGTAGTACGCGCCCCAGCCGTCTCTATTGTCGAGGTCACCTTCCCACAAAGTTATTTTGTCGTCGCGACTATGGATCGCTAAGATCGAGGTGTGCTTCGTTGGATTGAGTCCTTTCCCCCATGACACCATCATCGTCCCGGCGACCGGGGCGATTGCTTTGACAAAGGGCTTTTTTTGGCTGGCCAGGAAATAACTCATGTCGCCACCATTTGACATGCCGGTTGCGAACACGGCGCCGGGATCAAGCTTGAGATCCTTGACGAGGCGATCCCGGAGGATCTTGATAAAGCGAACATCGTCAACCTTGCAGCCGCGTTGGAATTCATAGTCGACCTGAAACTGAGGCGTTTTGTCAGGATTGGTTTCACGCGTGGCATTCGGGTAAACGGCAACGAAGTTTTGGCTCTTGATGAGCGCGCTAAAGCCACAGTTTCGTTGCGCCGCTGCGGCGGAGCCACCAGTTCCGTGGAAGACCATGACGAGGGGAGCCCCTGCTTTAAGCTCCGGGGCAATTTCGAGGATAAACGTTCGCTTTCGCTTGTCGACCGTCAGGGTGTGCCTTCCGTTCTTCCAGGGGGATTCGTCTGCTGAACCTGTGGTTGGCGCGAAGCATATGGCAGAGACGAGAAGGAGAGCTTTCCATTTGAGAAAGAGCGTCATTTTCCTGATCGCTTGAAAAACAAATTGCATTCGTTTCATCACCTTTCTCTTAGTCAAACCATTCGTCTTCAGGATTGAAAGTGGGGACGGCGGTGTTGATGAGTTTCATTTTTCCAACGGCGCGGTGGCGGCAGCCGGGTTGGATCATGATGGTGGTCATGGGTTTGACCGGAAGGCGCTCGCCGTCGAGCTCGATGAAGGCCTCGCCTTCCACCTCGAGGATGAGATAGATCTCGGTGAAGGTCTTGTGGTAGTGCGTTTTGGCATCGAGAGAAATGTCAACGTAGTGAATCGACGCGGTCGGATTATCTGGTGTTGCAAAGGCGCGTTTGGACATTCCGCAGGGGCAGGGGACGGCGTCTATTTCGTCGAAGTGGGCGATGCGGTAGTTCATGTTCAGATTAACGAGAGAGGTCTTCGATTGTTTTAAGCCGATATACTACATGAAATGGTTGCTCCATAAATAGATGAAAATCAGGATTCCGCCATGTTATTGATCAGGTGGTTTTCCGCACTTCTTATATTGGTTGGATCGGGTTCTGCCTCATGTGCAGGATGAACACGGAGGAGGAAGAATTCTTATCTCTTGGCTCGATCCAATTGCTGGCGATGAGTTCGTGTCCTTGGGGCAGGGGATGGACGCCATTCCAGATCTATTGCTGGGGCGGAGCGACTTTGGCGGTGGCGTTAAAAACTTCCTGAGTCTTGATATGAACCGGGTGGTAGTCTTTCGCGAGAGAGGCGACGATAGGGGTGAGGTTTCTTCGCTCCGGGAGTGGATCTGCCGGAACCCTGCTTTTCCGAAATGTTAGAAAGTCCATTCGAGCTCCACACTCACCCCTCTTCCGGGCTGAGGAGAGGTTTCTTTTCGAAAGGAGGTGTGCTCGCGGATTTCTTCGTTCAGGAGGTTGGTGCCGCGCAGGGAAATCGTAAGGGCGTCATCTGCCCACGCGGGTTGCCACGTGGCTCCCGCGTTCAGTAGGGTGTAAGGTGAAGTCGAAAATTCAGGAATCGGCTCCAGTGGGGTACTCCCACTTCCAAAGCTTCTCCTGAGCTCGAGATGAAAATCCCACGATGGCATTTCGTAAGTCAGCATGCTTGATATCTTTGCGGTTGGCATGCGGGGAAGTTCCTGTCTCCTCTTAAGGTCCCGGCTCTCCATCCAGTCTCCCGACAGTTCCAATTCTAGTTTTTGTTCCAGGTCTTTTGATTCCCACAACGAGAATCTCGTCATCGCTTCCATTCCTCGAATTCTGGCGTCTCTCGCGACGTAGACTGCGGTGTTCTCGAATCCAAGGTCGGGTCTGGATTCCAGAAAGATGAAATTATCGAAATCGGTTTCATATCCTGTTAGAATCGCGCTTCCCCAGCCCCAATCTGCCGCAAAGGAGAGCTCAATATGTTTTGCCTTTTCATTGTCAAGCGGGCCATCGATGTCATCTAAAAAGACCGCTGCGACGTCACCGCCAATAATGATGTTGCCAAGCGATTCATTGTCCCAAAAGGCGTAGCGCTCCACCGCTGAGGGAGCTCTATCTGTGAGAGATGCGGTCAATTTTGCACCGAATCGCACCAGGCCTGGGATTCGGGCGGTATCCCACCCCAGAGACATCGATTGCGAGAAAGTATTTGTTCGCTCATCGACAAAAGCGTTGCCGGGATCTGTTCGTGAGACGTCTCCAAAATCTCCACGCACTCCAAATTCGAGACTCCATTCTTCCCACGATAACTTTTGCGTGGAATAATATGCAGCTGTTTCTTGCTTCAGAAGCGTATCGTCCGTTCCGGCGACCTGAAGGGTGAACCGTCGAGCGTGGAGACGACTCTTCTCGAAGTGGGTTCCCGTGATCCCGTGAAGCAGGGAATCACGATCTCCGTTGTGCAGTTCAAATCGAGCCTCCGTGGCATCACGCTCAAATGCGATACCGGTAAAATCGGTTCCCTCGTCCAATTCTATGTCGCCTAGATTCAGACCTTCGAACTTCTCGTTCCGGTCGTACCATCCCTTCGCGAGCCGGGCTGTTAATTTACTGAATGGTCCCCAACCACCTTGCGGGAGATAGCTAAAGTCAGTGTCGATACGGCTGAGTTCGGACTCCGTATGTGATTGCCCGAATGGCCTGCCAGTTGCGGTCCCATCATAGAAGTAAGGAATCCCTTGGTTTGAATCGAATCGGGTAAGCGAAAGTCCAAACTCGACTGAATCAGGGACTCCAAAGCTTGCTCCGACTGAATATGTCGCTGAATCATGATAAGAGTTGGGGAGAGTTTTTGTGGGATTTGAGAGGAAAATAGGACCACCATCAAATGTTCGGGGCTGAATCACGTCTTCATACTCCTGCGTCCATGCCCGGCCCGGGATGGAAGTGTCGCCCGATTCATGCTGACTGGTGAAGAAGCTGAAAGCCCATAAACCTTCTGCAAGCTTGGCGCCGAGCTTGGCATGTTTTCCGTCCCCTTGAGTATTGTAGCCAGTCGTCAAAGTTGCGTCCCAATTCCCCTCCGGGATCAAGGTCGGGCGGATGCCGGTAATGGTGTTCACCGCACCACCAATCGCCCCGCTTCCAAAGCGCAAAGCCGACGGGCCTCGATGAATCTCGATGGACTTCGCAATGAGAGGGTCGATGGCCACTCCGTGGTCGGGACTTTCCGGCCCGAGGTCCATCGTTCCGAGTCCATCGATTTGGGTGGCCACCCGAAAACCATCCAAGCCCCGAATGATCGGCCTGGTCGTTCCAGGAGAATACGAGCTTGAAGTCACTCCGGGTTGGCCTGCGAGGGTGTCTCCAAGAGTTGGTCTCAAGATTCGCTGAAGTCGCTCTCCCCCCATGGTGGATGAAAAGCCACTCCCAAATGAGAGTCCCGTATCGCCTCCAAAGAAATCGCCCATGATTGAGCCGGAATTCGCGTCCTCCTCGGAAAAAGCGACCACCTCAATATCTTCCAGAACATAGATCCCATCCAGGCCCACGCTTTGCTCAGATGGCAACTCGCTAATGTCCTCCTCGTGATTGCTCTCCTGGCCCA
>PBTU01000047.1 GCA_002729295.1 Verrucomicrobiales bacterium
CTACCATCGTAACACATGCGCTGATGCTGTAATCGTGAGGGTGCGATATTCCACCGGCGAAGAAAAAGCTTTCGACGGTATTCTAGACTGCGAAACAAGCTCGGAAATCCTTAGCCGCTCTGGTAAAATTTCATCCATCGACGTGCAAGTGCCAGCAAGTTGGCTGATCTACTAACCTAAAAAATATGACTTCTCAACCTTCCAACAAGCTCTCCGTAAAAGAGAAAATCGGCTACGGACTCGGGGATACCGCTTCGAACTTTGTGTTCCACATCGTGAACGCGTTTCTCATTACCTACTTTACCGACGTGATGGGCTTGGATCCTCTCGCGGTGGGCACCTTGTATTTGGTGGCTCGAATTTGGGATGCCATCTCTGATCCTCTGATGGGTGGATTGGCTGATCGCACGAAGACTCGATTTGGCAGATACCGGCCATATTTGCTATGGATTGCGATCCCATATGGATTGATTGGATACCTGACATTTTTAGGTCCGGATTTGGATCCTACCGGAAAGCTGATTTTTGCATACGTCACCTATATCGCCCTAATGACAGTTTACACCGCGATTAATGTGCCTTATTCAGCAATGATGGGAACCATTACTTCGGATCCCGAGGAGCGGACATCGCTTTCGAAATTTCGATTTGCGGGAGCTTTCTCCGCGCAGGTAATTATCGGTTTAGCTCTATTTCCGATGCTTTATAAATTCGGGGGTCGGGATAATCCTGATGCCTGGCGAGTTGCCATGGGGGTCTTTGCGGCCATGGCGACGGTCTTGTTTTTGTATACTTTCGCTACCACCCGGGAGCGCATTACCCCCCCCAAAGAGGAGCGGTCGCATTTTGGGAAGGACGTCGCATTTTTGGCTCAAAACAGACCCTTGGTCGTGATGTTGGTGGTTGCTTTTATCACCCTGACATTTTCGGGATTGCGGTGGGGGATTACCTATCCGTATTTAAAGTATATAGCCAATTACAGTAGTGATACCTATATGCTGGGATTGGATCGAATTTCCATTTTCTATTCCACGGCTCCGATCGCTTTGTTGATCGGAATTCTCATGACCCAGCCTCTCAAGAAGCGTTTTGGGAAGAGGAATGGCCTAATCGGAATGACGATGCTGAATGCCTTTTCGGTGATCGCCTTTTATTTTGTCCCTGCGAGCAACTTCGAAGCGGTATTTTGGCTGAATATTTTTTCAGCGTTTGTAGCTGGACCGATGCCAGTGCTGGTCTGGGCGATCTATACGGATGTTGTTGATTACGGAGAGTGGAAGTTTGGTCGCCGAATTACCGCGTTAACCTTTTCCATTGCGATGTTTGTTCAAAAAGTTGGCCTCGCCATCGGTGGCTCGATGGTGGGAATCCTACTGGCATACTACGGATATGTTGCCAATGAAGTACAGTCGGAAACTTCTGCGAATGGAATCCTGCTTATGTTCTCGGTATTTCCAGGCGTGCTGACGATTCTCTCGGGTGTCGCGCTGTTCTGGTATCCCCTCACTGACAAACAAGTCGACGAGATCGCCGAGGAGCTCGAAGCGCGACGCCGGGCAAGCTAGGCTTTCGGAGGTCCCACTGATTTTCCCTCTCGGAGGTCACCGGCGATGTAGATGTGCTGTTTTTCGCCAAAGCGTTTGCGTATTCTGGTGGCGAGTCGTTCTGCTCCGGTCATCCCGATGGAGCGGAAGGGAATTTTGATCGTGGTCAGCGAGGAGGTGGCTCCGGGCTGCTGGATACCATCAAATCCGGTGACGGAGATGTCCCTTGGAATCTTGAGTCCGCGCTTCTTGAAGTCGTTGATGAGGTCGTAGGCCTGATGGTCGGCCGCACATACCCAGGCGGTCACACCCAGGCGGGTGCGTTCGGCGGCTTCTTCGATTCCCTTGGCGACATCGGGGAAGGTTCGGGGATAAATGCCGATGGTGTCCTTTTGAGCCACCTTGAGTTTCAGGCGGGCCATTTTTTCAAGGAAGGCACTGTAGCGTCGGAAGGACCAACTGGCATCGACAGGATAGGCCCTAGTGTAGAACCCGATCCGTTCGTGACCTTGCTCGACAAGATGGTCGACGACGGTGGAGATGCCGTCGAAGTGGTCGACGTCGACGCAGTCGATGCTGTGCTGTTGAACTTGATCGATCAGGGAGATCAGAGGGAACCGTACCGAAAGTTCGTCGATAATGGGGGAAGGAAAAGGGTAGATGAGGAAGATTCCCCGGGACTGGCGGTCCTTGAGGCCTTTGATTTTTTTGAAAGCCGGATCGTCGATTCCGGTGACATCGGGTGGGATGAAATGCACATCGACCTGGGCGTTGTTGAGTTGGGCATACTCAGAGACTCCGGCCAGGATTTGCTCTCCGGGGCTTTCGTAGTCCTTGCGAAAATACTCGTCGGTATCGGTGCAGATCAGGACTGAAAAATTGGTGGGCTTCCTCTTGGCTTTTTTCTGAGCCTTCTTGCTTCGGCTCTCCAGGTGAGTGTAGCCAAGCTCCGCGGCCAGTTGGAAAACCTTGGCGCGAGTGACGGCGCTGATGCCGGCGTGATTGGTGAAACATCTCGAAACAGTTGCTTTCGAAAGTCCGAGACGATCCGCGATCTCTTGTTGGTTTACTCCTGCCATCCGTTTTGTGTTGGCAATGGATGTCTTGATTGAGAAGGAATGGCAAGAATCAAGGGATCACACTTGAAATTGAATAAGGATTTATATCATGTAAAATAATACAAAAAATTTGATTTAATCCTCCGTGGTGAGTCGTAGAAGGGCTCATGCGAATGATCGTTCTCATTAGGATTGTCGGGTGTTTAGGAGTAACTCCTGTGGGTTTAAACGCGGATGATTTGACGTAATTGCGCTCGCTAGCCCATTTCCTTGAATTGCATCAGATCAACAAAGATCCGGGTTTGGAGCGGAAAGCTCTTCCGGAACCGGATTGCCGCACGGCGCGAAGCGACGAAGCGCTTGCTGATTACCTCGGTTACTCAGGTGATTTGCTTTCGATTATTGGAAAGCTTGCCGCCCACTATGCCCACGACTCTTAGGATAGAGTCGTTCTTGATGCGGTCAATGAAATCGAAATCCTCCCGAGTTCGCTTTCCAATAAGATCTGGCTGAAGATCCTCGTGCTGCGGGAGTTAATGAGAGGGTAGAGGTGGAAATCACTTCGCGTCCTTGAGGCGTTTCTTGAGAAGGGACTGCATCTCATTTCTAATTCCCGCGAATTCTTTTTTCTTCGTGAGATTGTGAAATTGCTCGGGATCTTTCTCCATGTCGTAGAGTTCATCATCGCCATTCTTGTAGCGTAGGTAGGCCCAGCGATCGGTGCGGAGTCCGTGACCTCCACGATTGAATGAGAGAGCTGCTTTGCGAATCTTGGTCTTAGGATTTTTGAGAACGGGAACGAGGTTTTTTCCCTGCACGCTTTCAGGGGCGGGGATGCCGAGAAGCGAGCTCAATGTCGGATAAATATCCATGAGTTCGGTGACGGAATTTGTTCTGCCCGGCTTCATGCCGGGGACCGAGATGATCATGGGGACGCGGGTGACTTCTTCGTGCAGGTTGCTCTTCTGCCAGAAGTGGTGTTCGCCGAGATGGTATCCATGGTCACTGATAAAGACGATGGCGGTGGAGTCGGTGAGTTTGAGTCGGTCGAGTTCATCGAGGACCTTGCCGAGTTGCTCGTCCATATAGGTCACCGTGGCGTAATAGGCCGACCACATGCGCTGAATGTTGGAAGGCCACTTCGCNATGCCGCTCTTCTGGCTGGTGGTTTTNCCNAGTCCTGAGTTTGGAATNTCNTTGAGATCACCTTNGAGAACGTNAGGGANGGGCATTTTGTCGAAGGGNTATNTCTGGAAGTATTGNGTCGGAGCCACGCTGGGGTAGTGGGGGCGCACAAATCCNGTTGCGATGAAGAAGGGCNTCTCCTTGTGCTCTTTGAGCAAGGCGATNGTTTTATTNGCGGCCTGCCAGTCGGGNTGGTCNGNGCCATCGCCTTCGTATTCCACNGAGACGAACATGCGGTGNGGCATCCGGGTGGATTGCCGGCCTTCGAGCTCTTTGGTNAAGATGTTCAGGTTGAGNCAGGCGTAGTCNCCGGGAGTNTGGGCCTCTTGGCCCTTGGTGTTGAATTTTTCATCCCAGGTGCTGGGGATATCGTTGCCATCGGTGCCTGCGATGATGTCGCCGGGAACGCGCATGTGGTAGATCTTACCGACCCGTGCGGAATGGATTCCGTTCGCGCGAAAATGCTCGCCCATGTTCGTTCCTTTGCTTCCTTCATAGCGGCTGTGCATGAACGAGAGGCGGGAAGGGGCACACCAAGTTCCCTGACAATAGGTTCGTTCGAAAACCATGCCGCGCTTGGCGAGGCGGTCGAGGTTTGGTGTTTTACAAATGGTGTTTCCGTAGCAACCAAGCGAGCTAGCCTTGAGGTCATCGGAAACGATCAGGAGGACGTTTTTGATCTGTTTTTCCGCGCCCGCAGGAGGGATGAACAGAAAGATGGAGGCAAGAAGGGAAGGGAGTCGTGGTGACATGATGTCGGTGTCTAGCGTGAAACGAATGCTTTGCCGACTACAGAGATTGACTGTTTGAGATGAACAAGTTCTCAACGCCTCCGAAATGCAGCAGAAATTCCCGCGAGCTAATCTTCTCAATCGGAGACGATTTCTGGGACACGCGGCCCCGAAAGTAACCAGCAGTATCGCTGGGAGAATCAGGAAAGAAGGCGAACAGGGCATCAAGGGCACGGGAGTTGATCCGAATTACCAAGCGAAAGAGCTCCGCAATTCCGCCGAGCCGAATAACGCCTGAAAACTAAAATCGCGCCTGGAGGCAGAGTTACACTAAATAAATAAAATATAATAATAAATATTTACTTGTGAATTATAACTATGAATCTATTTTAAGATTATCTAGTATTTTCATTAAAATTTATCATATGCGAAAGCTCATTTTCCCTTTAATTTCTCTGGTTCCTGGCGTTTCCAGCGGAATCATAGTCGCTAATTATTCAAGTTTCGTAAACGACCGCTTTGAAAATGATCCCAGCTTCGTTGGAGCTGGCCTGGACTTTTCCGGAGTCGGAAGGACAACAAACGGCCGCTGGGGGGCCATGATCGGTGACAACTACTTCGTCACAGCCATCCATTTTCCCGCAACGGGAAATATCCAATTCCTCACAAACAATAATCCTTCGGGTGCCATTTTCCAATACACCGTCGCAGGGAGCTTTAACGTTTCAGGCACCGATATTCAGACTGGCTATTTCAACGAAGCAGTCGAACCCTCCATTGCCCGCTACACCTACAACACAAACAATGCCAACGCCCTGGCCGATCTCGGGATAGCGGGAACCACCCTCTACCTGAACGGGGATCGCATTGCGGGCTCCGCAGGAACGATCTTGGACCACGTTGTGGCTGTAAATCAGGCTGAATCCTGGTTCGAGGAGGGAACGGACGTTATCCAAGTTCCTGGCTCCGGAGGAATCAATAATACCTTTAGCAATGATGCGGATTTCGATCAGATCGTTATGTTTGAAAATTCCGAATCCCAACTCCAAAGCGGAGATTCCGGATCGCCACTTTTTTCAAACCAAGGAGCTTCTCTCAGAATGGAAGGCATTGCATGGGCCGTCGTCCTCCCCCCGGAATTTACCGGAAATTTCGATACCACCGCCAGTGGCTTAGAGCAAAGATCCGGAACACTCTATGGCTATCTTGGTTCCTACGACACCGATATTCAAAATGTGATTTCCAACGCATCGGCCCCGATTCCAGAGCCCTCGGGCCTTGCCCTGGGGAAGTTCGGGCTGCTGGCAGGAATGGGAGTGCTGCTGGCAGGAATGGGGGTGCTATTCCTTCGCTTGCTGATCTCGACTACTTGAAGAACTTTGCAAACTGGGTGGTTGCCTCTGGGCCGGCTTTGCCGAAGTAGAGGTCGGCGGCTTCGAGTGAGCCGGCGCATTCGAGGTAGAATGCGGTGATCCCGAAGAGGAAATAGTTCTCTGGTTCCTCTGCTGAGAGGGAAAGGGTGACTGCGGCCCGGTCGGGGAAGGGGAGTTTGTCAAAGGTGACCGGTGGGAGTTCCTTGCCGTCTTTTTCGATAAAGTGGAGGAGGCCGGTTTTGTCTACATTGACCAAGGAGGCCGTCCTGCGAACGGAAGGTAGCGTGACCGGAGCTTTAGGGAGTTTCTTGTCGGCGTGGAGGTCGGCAAGTTTGATTGTCATTTCGTAATCCACTTGCGCGAGGGCCTCGGGTTTGGGTGTCCGTTGGGTGCGGGCGTTTCCGGCGATGAGCTTTTGCTCCAGGGCGGCGGCCTGATCGATACGGTGCACGCGGATCTTATTACCGCCTGCGGGGACGGCCCAGACGATGGCTCCGTCGTCAAGGGTATAGAGATCGTCGTAAGGCGAGAGCTTGGCGGTGGTGTTGGTGCTCTGGGGCGTGACGACGTCGAGCGAGGAGCTAAGAACGATTTGCTTCATTCCGTTGGATTCGTGCCAGGCGACAAAGATGTTTTTGCCATCGCGGGCAATGCGTGGGTAGGCACCAAAGCCACCTTCCTTGTGTTTGGTGAGCCATTTCTCTCTGGTGGTATTGCCATTTTCATCGAGAATGAGAATACAGACGTCGTGACCTTCCCGTCCATTGGCCGAAGCGAAGACGACGCCGAATTTTCGATTGGGAAGAGCGAGCAGTCCACCGGTTTGGCAGTTGGTGACGTTGGCGCCGGATTCTCCTTCGATAGCGTGGTAGGTTTGATTAGCGATGGCTTTTCCTCCGGAGCCGGGCCAGCGACTAAATCCGAGGGCACGGGGGTAAGCGTCGCCGTGGGCGAGGGCGCAGAATTCACCGTTGGCGAAGATGAGACGTTGGTCGAAGTTGTGACTGTAAAACCAGCCGCTGCCTCCCGGGAGCTTTTTTCCTTTTTCGTTGAGGAATCCGACGTAGCCACCCTGGTGTCTCACACCGTCGTTAAAAAGCTGATTGTTGGCGAGATAGAAGGCGATGGTTTTGCTTTTTGGATTGTAAGCAATGCGAGCAGTTCCAGCTCCCCCGGGGCCGCCTTTGGAATTCATCTCCTTGTGGTTCTTCTCGCCAAAGATTCTCGTATTAAAAATCTCGCTGCCATCGAGGCCTATACGCGCCACCCAATATTCGGAGTTTCCGTTGCCGTGGCTGTTGTCTTTGCAGTAGCCGATGGCGTAGCCCATTTCTTCTGGCAAGCGGGTCGCGCCGAGGAGCGCGCCAGCGCCCGTGATGAATGAGGGCGTGAGTTCCTGTCCGTCCGCCGAGCATTGCATGATGTGAATGGTTCGCTGGCTGGAGTTGTGCCAGGCGAGATCGTATGTGCCTCCGGCGACGGGCATGAGCGTGAGTGAAGGTTTGTTTCCGTATGGTGAGAGTCGGGTCACGGAAGCAGCACCTGGGACTCTGCCCTTGGTGGAGAATTCTGTGAGTCTGGCTGGTCGGGAGGAGGCGAGCGTCTTGTAGAGGCTTTGGTGCCAGGTTTTTTCCATGGCCGAGGTGGCCTTGGGCTCTGCCTTGGCGTCGTCGGAGATGAGCTGGAACGTGGTCTTTTGGAAATCGGGGTTGGAAAGAAGAGTGTAAGCGAAGCGGCTGGCAAGGGCTCCGTTGAGGTCTTCTTCTTCCGCAAAGGCTTCATCGGACAGGTTAAGCTTCTCCGAGAGATTGGGACGGAGGCTGCTACTTTGCAGAATGGTGTTTTGCAGCGCGTTCCGGAAGTTGGAGCAGTGGATGTCCAGGGTGCAGGGTTGGCCTTTGTATACGTCGAAGGTTTCGAAATAGGATTCGTAGCCTTTGGCGAGAAAGGGCGGGAGCGGTTTGTCGGGTCGCCAGAGTTTGAGGTAGAGGCGGACGAGGTGTCCTTGGAGGAGCCCGACATCGACGCACTTGGTGAGATTGTTTTCGGAACCGGGATGGACTTCCCATTTGCTGAGGAGATGAATCTCGGCGAGCGTGCTGCCGTCGGCCTTCTTCGTGATCTGCGAAAACCCTTTTTCTGGATTATTGTCGGGAAAAGTTTCCTCAACCCGGTGAATGGTGAACTGAAATTGAACGTTCTCCGTACGGGTTTCGGAGGCGGGAAGCTGGATGACTTTGGGAAGCGATTTGAGCGATTGGCTTAAGTGGATGAAAGCCTCTGAGGCCAGCTTACTCGAAACATCGGTTTGTGCGACGACGGTGGACTTTCCCAGCTTCCAAAATCCACCGCGTTCTTTTGCGGCTGCTTTGGTGAGGTTTCTGATCTCGTTGTCCTGTAAGGCGGACCATTTCCAGGAGCCCGGATAGCGGGTTTCTTCGGCCCTGATCGACGAGCCGAAGCAGGCAAGGACGAGAAGGAGGATGGAAAGGGATCGAGTGGTCATGCTGGGAGAGGTAGGTGTTTCGAGGCCTTGATCCTAAAAGTGTGTGCGGAGAAGCTCGAGAGATTTGGGGATCGCGGTGAGAGGGTCTTCGAGGCCTTCGAATTCGAGTGAGACATAACCCCTGAAGCTGGCCTTCTTCATGATCTTGGCGATTCGGGCGTAGTCGAGGTCGAGAGTATACCAACGCCCCTTGCCATAATAGGTCTTGGCTTGAAGGAGGACAGTTGAAGGCGCGAGTTGGGCCAGGCGGTCGTAGGGATCTTCAAGGAAGTTTCCGGTGTCGAGAGTGACCTGGAGCCAGGGTGAGTTGATTTCGTTGACGACCTTCATCACGCCCTCGGGAGTGACCCCGAGGCCCCAGTGGTTCTCGAGTCCCATGATGACGCCGCGCTTGGCGGCTTCGGGAACGAGTTTCGAGTAGGCTTCGATGACCCATTCGTAGGCATCTTTTTCGGTGTATCCTTTAAGAGGTTCTTCGATGCCGCGCTTGGCCATGAGGTCGTCGAAGCTTTTCGAGGTGCCCCAGGTTCCGGAATTCACCCGCATGGTGGGGATGCCGAGTTGGTAGGCTTGCTCGAGGCACTCCAGAGTGTGGTCGATATTCTTCTGTCGCTTCTCTTTGTCGGGGGAAAGAAATCCCTGGTGGGTGGAATAGCCCATGAGGTCGAGACCGAGAACAAAGGCCTGGCGTTTGATTTTTTGAAGCGCGACGTGGTCGGTGTCAACGAGTTGGCGTTGCAGGATTTCGAGGCCATCGAATCCCATGCGCGCGGCGTGCTCGAGATTGCTTTCGAGCGGGCGAAGTTCCTCGCGCCGGAATCCCCAAAAGGAATAAGAGGAGACGCCGATGCGGTTGCTTTGGGCTGAAACGAACTTGGCCGTCTCTTGTGCAAGAGAAGGAGTAAGAGCCAGGGTGCTGGCGGCAGCGGATCCGGTGAGAAAACTTCTTCGGTTCATTGGGTTAGGCTGAGGCTTTATTTGATGAATGTTAAGGGAGAAGTTTCAGGGGATGCGAACCTGTGAAGATTGAGGACTTCGGATTCACTCCGGTTCCCGGTGACGATTGCCCATTGTATGGTTGGGCGAAGCTGTAGGTGATGGTGAGGTTTGCTCCATCGGATTGAAGTTCGCCGGGCTCAGGCTCAGCTCCCCGGCGAGGGTGTCGAGGTCAGGTTGTTCTTCGTAATTCAAATTGATGAGATCGGTGACTTAGCTGATGCGATCGTCGTCGTTCATGATTCTTGAAGCATGCGGCGAAAGGTGAGATTGATTCGGGGCGAGGTGATCTTTTTGCTCTTGGGGATCTGGTGTTGCCAGTTGCTTTGTGTCGTGCCTCGCATGATGAGGAGGCTGCCGTGCTCGAGCATGACAGAGACTTTCTCGCGGCTTTGGTTGTGACGGAAGTCGAAGCGGCGTTCGGCACCAAAACTCACCGAGGCGATATTGGCATTTTTTCCGAGGCCTTTTTCATCGTCATGATGCCAGCCCATGCCTTGGCTGCCATCAAGGTAGAGATTGAGGAGGCAGGAGTTGTAAGTGTAGTCCGCGATCTCTTCCACGACAGTCTTGATGGCGAGAAGGGACTCGGTCCATTTCAACGCGACATGATTGTGGCCCGAGTAGGTGTAGGAATAATTCTCGTCGCCATACCACGCGACCTTTCGGGCGGTCACGATGTGTTTGCCAAACATGATGGCTTCGTCGTGCCGCCAGGGAATGTCTTGGAGGAGAGATTCCAGGAAGTTATCGGCTTGCGGGAGGTCGAAAGTGACACCGTGGTAAATCGCTTCACCATTCGAAGGGAGGACGTTGGAGGGCGGGGTCGGGAGATCATCTAGCTTGAGTTTGAATTCCATGAATCGCGTTTGAAGTCATCATCTCATGGAATCGGAGAATGACCATCCGTTTCCTGCTGTGATTTTTGGGATGCTGCAAAAGTCCAATCGAGGGAGACTTCGACGAAATGATTGTTTTCGTCAGTGATGGTGACGCTGTGTTCGTCGAGAGGGGTGATTGATTTTACGGCGCCGAAGTTATCCGGGACGGGGGCGACGGCTTGAATCATTTTGAGAGAGAGGAACTGATCTTTCTGAAACTCGCGGGTGGTGGGGATATTTTCCTCGGCGAGGCGATCTTCGCGGGAGATGTCGACTCCGTAGCAGAAGTAGGAGTAGACTTCTTCGATGCCGAGGCGGCCGGTGTGGCGTCCGTTCCAGGGGGCGGTTGGACGACCGCCGTTGGAGATCCAGAAGAGAGTGGCGGGAAAGTCGGCAGGGTTTTTGAGAGCAAACCAGAGGTAGCCGTCTAGGACGGCGGCGGACCAGGCGAAGGGTTGTTCTTGAGTGGCGGCTTCGTTGACCATCATGACGAGGTCGTCGTTGCCGGAACGGGCGGGGTAGCGGGTGAGGTCGGTGGTTTCTCCGTCGGCGAGGGGAACGGATTTTAGATCATCAAAGCGGGCGCCGATTTTCAGAGACTGGGTTTCACCGTCGTCGAGATTGGCGAAAGAGTCGGTGAAAACAGAGGCCCAGCGCAAGGGGCTGGTAGTGATGCGCCCTTGTCCTTCGTTGAGGTGAGAGAGGTCGAGGATGGGGTGGGTACCGTAGCTGAAGTGGCCTTCGAGATTTGAGATTTGGTGCTCGACGAAGAGAGCGTGTTGTTCAGGACGGACTGAGATTGTTTTTTGAATCGCACCTCCCGAGTCGCGGGCCGTTTTCTTGCCCTCCGAAGGGGAGACAGAGAAAATCGCCGCGCAGGATGGAGAGGAGCGCGGGTTGGTCGGGGTATTCTTCGGGTTGCCAGGGAGCGAGGGCGTAGGGGGAGACGTCTCGGTCGGGGAGGTGGAAAACCACGGGTGCCAAATGCCCCCCTCGCGCGGTGAGATCGAGGTCGAGCTCGGGAGTGGCGAGGTGATGTGACGGCTCTCCGTGGACGTCTTGCATGATTACAGTTTGGGCGGAGTCCAGTCAGGAATGCCACCAGCTTTCATCTGTTCGTCATACCAAACGTGGTAGGGGCGGGTGGGTGACATGGGCGCGTCTTCGTTGACCATGAGAGGGCGGGCGCTTTTCCAAAAGGCGTCGTAGGCCGCGCGCATTTCTTTGACCTTTTCGGGGTGCTTGGCGGCGACGTCGGTCTTCTGGCCGGGGTCGGCGATCATGTCGTAAAGGGCACTGTCGACGAGGCGGAAGCGAGGGCCGCGGACGGCGAAGTTTTTCCACTGGTGATCGTTGGGCTCGGCTCCGGTTTTCCACCGGGCTTTGTTGGTGAAGAGGTAGCGGGATTGTTGTAGGATCTTCTGGCCTTTGAGGAGAGGAAGAAGGCTACGTCCCTCGACTTGCTTTTCGGGGAGTTTGGCTCCGGCGATTTGGGCAAATGTTGGAAGAAGGTCAATATGCGCGGAGACATTTTTGATGTCGTGGCCTGCCCGAAATTTTCCGTCCCAGCGGATGAAGAAGGGAACGCGGACACCGCCTTCGTCGGCGCTGCCTTTGAGGCCTTTTTGGTCGGCGTTGAACATCTTCATGGGAGTGCCGCCGGAAGCTTTTCCAACGACGCCTTTTCCGGAGCCTCCGCCGGTCATGCCGTTGTCGGACATGAAGATGAGGATGGTGTTGTCCATGAGCTTCCATTCATCGAGCTTGGCCTGAAGGCGGCCCATGTTTTCGTCGATGTTTTCGATCATGCCATAGAAGCCGGCGGTCTTTGCCCGGAAGCCAAGATCAGTGAGGCGTTTGGTGTTTGAGGGAGGGGCAATGAAGGGGCCGTGAGGAGCGTTGGTAGTGATGTAGGCAAAGAAGGGCGCGTCCTTGTCCTTTGCTTCCTTGATCCAACCCATGGCAGCGGTGAAGAAGAGGTCAGTACAGTAGCCCTTGGTTTTCACGAAGGACCCGTTGTGCCGAATGACGGGGTCGAAGTACTTGTTCTTCGGCGCGTCGGCACAGGAGCAATTGTAGGCTTGTCCGATTCCTCCCGCTCCATGAATGAAGACCTCGTCGAAGCCGCGTTGGTCAGGTTGGTATTCTTTTTCGTCGCCGAGGTGCCACTTGCCGAAAATGCCGGAAGTGTATCCGGCGGTTTTAAGGACTTGTGGAAGAATGGTGGCTTTGAGAGTCATGCGTTCGCGCTCGAGAATGGTGTGGGTGATGCCATTTTTCATGGGGTGCCGACCGGTCATGATGGCTGCGCGGGTGGGCGAACAAGTTGGGCTGACGAGGAAACGGGTAAAGCGCGTGCTCTTTTCGTAGTGCTTGTCGAGATTGGGTGTCTTGATCCAAGGATGACCGTGTTTCCCGACGGGTCCATAGCCCTGGTCGTCGGTAATGACGAGGATGATGTTGGGCTTCTTGGCGGCGAGAGCAGAGCTTGCGAGAGCGAGGAATAGAAGGATGCGTTTCATGAGTTAGAGAGGATTTTCTTGACGACCTTGGCGGCGTCAACGCCGGTGAGTTTAAAGTCGAGGCCCTGAAATTTGTATGTGAGTCGGTGGTGGTCGATGCCGAGTTGTTGGAGAATGGTGGCGTGGAGGTCGTGGACGGAAACACCATCCTGTGCGACGGCGTAGCCGAGCTCGTCGGTGGATCCGTAGGTCGTGCCGCCTTTGATTCCAGCGCCGGCCATCCAGAGGGAGAAGGCTTGAATGTGGTGGTCGCGGCCTGAGCCCTGGGCCATGGGCGTGCGGCCAAATTCACCGCCCCAGATGATGAGGGTGTCTTCAAGCATGCCACGGGCCTTGAGGTCTTTGACGAGGGCTGCGGTGGCTTTGTCAACGTGGCGGGAGACCGTTTCGATTCCTTTCTTGAGGCCGCCGTGGTGGTCCCATCCGCGGTGGTAGAGTTGAATGAACCGCACGCCGCGTTCAGCGAGGCGACGGGCTAGGAGGCAGTTGGAAGCGAAGGAACCGTCGCCCGGAGTGGCGCCGTAATCTTCGAGAACGTTCTTGGGTTCCTCGGTCACATCCATCAGTCCGGGGACCGAAGTCTGCATTTTAAAAGCCATTTCATATTGCGCGATGCGGGTGGCAATTTCGGGATCGTTTTGACGATAGCCGAGCATGCGGTTCATCTGGTTGATCGTTTCGAGAAGCTCGCCCTGGTCCGCGCGGGTGACACCGGCGGGATTGTTGACGTAGTGAACGGGATCGCCTTTCGAGTTGAATTGAACCCCCTGGAATTTCGAGGGAAGAAATCCACTGTGCCACTGGCGGGAGGCGATAGGTTGATCTTGTCCGCCGCCGGAAGAGGTCATGACGACGTAGCCGGGGAGTTCATCGGTCTCTGCACCGAGTCCATAAAGCAACCATGATCCCATCGAGGGTCGACCGGGGATGATCGAGCCGGTGTTCATGAAGGTGTGTGCCGGGTCGTGGTTGATCTGCTCGGTGTGCATCGAATTGATGACCGCGATTTCGTCGGCGATCGATCCGATGTTCGGGAAGGCGGAGGACATCATGCGACCGCATTTTCCGTAGCGTTTGAATTCGTGCTGTGGTCCGAGGCACTTTAGCTTGTTGCGATTTCCCTGAAGCTGGGCGAGCTGTTGACCTTCGGTGAATGAGGTGGGCATGCCCTTGCCACTGAGCTTTGCGAGCTCGGGTTTGTAGTCGAGAGTCTCGAGGTGGGATGGGCCGCCGGCCATGCAAAGGTGAATGATGCGCTTGGCCTTGGGCGGGTAGTGCAGTTTTTCGGCGAGGGTGCCTCTCCATTGGGAGGCGGTTGCCTGGTCCTGTCCGAGGAGCGAGAGTAGGGCGGCGCTTCCGACGGAGTAGGAAGAGTTTTGCAAGAAAGCCCGGCGGTTGAGAGAATTGGCGAGAAGTGGGTTCATCTTAGTAGCGGGTGATGGTTTCCTGGAGATTGAGAAGGGCGCGGGTTACGGTTGTGGTCGCGGCAAGATCGACGGGGTCGACTTTTTCGGGGAGCAGAGCGAGACCGGTGGCGATGAGTTTCTTGGCGTCTTCGGGCGCGGCCTTGTAGCGCTTGAGTTGCTTGTTGAAGAGCTCGGTCAGGAGCGTCATTTCTTCTCCGCTTGGCGGTCGATTGAGGAGTCGCTTGAAGGCGATCTGCAGGCGAGGCTTAATTGCTTTTTCCTCCGTAACCAACTCGGTGGCTAGCACGCGGGCCGCTTCGACGAAGGTTGGATCGTTGAGTTGGTTGAGGGCTTGGAGCGGGGTGTTGCTACTTTCGCGGACGGCGGTGCATTCCTCTCGAGCGGGCGCATCAAAGGCGGCGAGCATGGGGTGGAGGAAGGAGCGCTGCCAGTGCATGTAGAGGCCGCGACGGTATTGGTTTTCGTCGTTGTGCTGCTGATATTTGCGTTTGGGGAAGTTGAGCTGCGCGTAGTATCCGGCAGGTTGATAAGGCCGGGCGCTGGCTCCTCCGAGTTGCGGGTTCAGCAAGCCGGAAACGGCGAGGGCATTGTCGCGAATGAACTCGGCAGGAAGACGACGCGGGTTTTGGCGGGCGTAAAG
>PBTU01000048.1 GCA_002729295.1 Verrucomicrobiales bacterium
TAGCATTTCAGGTGTTGAACGACATCAAGGAGAGTTCGGATGTTTTGTTGGTTCCGCTTCTTAAGGGAGAGGTGCGCGATCTTTCCGGAGGGATTATTGGGGGGTATATGGCTTCGCCTACGCCGGGCACTCCGAACGCGGATATCGAGTTTGTTGATTTTGTGAGTGATACGACCTTCGATGTTGATCGTGGTTTTTTTGAGTCGCCATTCATTACCACGATCGAATGTGGAACGCCGGGAGCCCTCATTATTTATACGACGGATGGGAGCGCGCCGACGCTCGAGAACGGCACTCAAGTGCCGGCTTCCGATCCAGGTTCGGCGTCCTTGGCAGCGGTAAATATCAACACGAGTACGGTTTTACGTGCGGCTGCTTTTAAGAGCGGGCTCAGGCCATCGAATGTTGATACGCAAACTTATCTCTTTTTGGATGATGTGCTGGATCAGCCTGCGCAGCCGCCGGGTTATCCGCTACCGTGGCGGCAACGCAATGGGAACAGTATCCCCGGTGATTTTGAAATGGATCCTGAAATCGTTGGGCCGGTATACAGTCGCGAGGAATTGAAGGAATCCCTGCGGGATATTCCGACAGTTTCAATTGTTACCGATATTGAGAATCTGTTCGATCAACAGACGGGAATTCAAGTGAATCCACAAGACTCCGGTCCCAGTTCAGAGCGGCGGGTTTCGGTGGAATTGATGGATTTCAAGGATGGTGCACCCATTCAGTTAGATGCCGGGATGTTGATGAACGGGAATGCTTCGAGAAACCCGGGGCGGGGGAAGCACAATTTTCGTCTCGCTTTTCGGAATCGATATGGTGCCGGGAAATTGACCTTTCCCTTATTTGGCGAAGGGGCGGCCACCGATACTTTTAATCAGATCATCCTGCGAGGAGGTAACGGCAACGGTTGGTTTCACCCGACCTCGGCCGTACGGCAGTATGCGATGTATATCCGGGATCAGTGGTTTCGTGATGCCCACACCGCAATGGGGTATCCGGAAGCGCTTCAAAACGAGGTGCATGTCTACTTCAACGGGCTCTACTTTGGGGTGCATCATTTATTCGAACGGATCGAGGAGGAATGGACTGCGGAGCGATTTGGCGGGGATGAAGACGATTGGGAAGGTTTTCGGATTGTGGGAGGGAACAACATCGAGGTGATCAAAGGAACTCCGGCCGAGGTGAGTTCGCGGATGCTTGATAGTTGGCGGGAGGTGCTCGATGCGGCGGAGGCAGGGGACCTTGCCACGGTTGAAGAGTATCTCGATTTAGATAGTTTTATCGACTACCTGGTGCTTAATTTTCACGCGGGGAATACCGATTGGGACCAGAACAATGTTCGGGCGATGCGTCAGTTGAATCCTCCGGGAAAGTACATGTTCTTTTGCCATGATGCCGAACGCGCTGGTCTGAATGGTCTGTCTACCGGAAATCTTAACATCAATTCCATTACGCATCCTCGCTCAGGTGCCGAACAGCGACCGACCTCGGTCAATGCATGGCTGAAAAGCAATCCGGAGTATGCCTTGCAGTTCGCTGACCGGGCTTTCAAGCACATGTTCAATGGGGGGGCATTAACTCCTGAAAACGGGATGGCCCAGTGGGACGCGCGTGCGGAGGGCATTCGCATTGCCTTGAAGGCCGAGAGCGCAAAGTGGGGGGATCACGTGGATTCAAACCCTCGAACTTTGGTTGATTTTGAAAATGGGCTCAATCGTGAGTATACTACTTGGTTTCCAAATCGCACGCCGATCAGTATCAGTCAGTTTCGTGCGGCGGGACTTTATCCTGACATCGATCCTCCGGTTTTTAGCCAGCATGGCGGGAGTGTCTCGGATGGCTTCGGGCTGACGATTACAAACGAAGCGGGGGATATTTACTATACGGTTGATGGGAGTGATCCGCGTCTGCCTGGAGGAGCAATTAGTCCGAGTGCCGTCAAGATTGATGGCACAAAGAACGAGCTTGTTCTTCTCAGTGCAGGTGCTCCCGGTTGGAGTTACCTTGATGATGGCAGTGACCAAGGAAGTGCCTGGAAGGAGCCTGCTTTTAACGATGACAACTGGCCGGTCGGAAATGCTCCTTTGGGTTATGGCACGATCAATTTTCATCCCTTTGGAGGTCCGGACATTAATGTGGATAGGAATCTCACCGTTTACTTTCGAAAAGAGGTTGAGCTGACTAATATTAATCTCATNACTGAAGCGAGGNCGCGTGTGATGTCNGATGGAGGAGCCATCGTTTACNTAAATGGCACCGAAATCGCCCGCGANAATATGCGGAATGANCCCGTGGACTATCTCACGACTGCTCTGAGCGACAGTAATGNGGCGGAGGGGAATATTGATGTNTTTNATTTTCCGCCATCGGCTTTTGTNGAGGGNACGAATGTGATCGCGGTCGAGCTTCANAATGGAAGTGTGGGAAGTNCCGATATGGGAATGGATTTGCAGATTGANGTGACCAGCCTNAGCTCTCCGGGAGACGCNGTAACGATCAATTCGGCGACAACNGTTTTGGCNCGGAGTTTCGATGGCGATGAATGGAGTGCGCTCAACCAGGCGACTTTTGTCACAGCTCTCCAAGCTTCGGCTACTAATCTTGTGATATCCGAGATCTTTTACAATCCGGCGGGCCAGTTTGAGACCAGCGAGTATATTGAGCTAATGAATATTGGTCCGGTGCCGATTAGTCTCGCAGGTGTTGTTTTTTCAAGAGGGATCACATTCGCGTTTCCAGACGAGGCAGTTCTCGCTCCCGGGGAGCGTTTGTTGCTTGTGGCTGATCTTGCTGGTTTTGAGAGTGCCTTTGGCGCGGGCCTTCCGGTGGCCGGCATCTACACGGGACGGCTGGATAATGGTGGCGAGGATTTGTTGCTGAGTGGTTCCAATGGAGATCCGATCCAGAGTTTCC
The DNA here is from genome assembly GCA_002729295.1 of Verrucomicrobiales bacterium. Taxonomy (GTDB): domain Bacteria; phylum Verrucomicrobiota; class Verrucomicrobiia; order Verrucomicrobiales; family Akkermansiaceae; genus SW10. Next base: position 2,920 of record PBTU01000048.1, read on the forward strand.
GCTATGATGATGGAGATCTTTGGTCCCAAAATGCCGATGGTGGGGGTTACTCGCTGACCTTGATCGTTCCCTCTTCGAGTCCTGATCCGGGCAATGCCACGAGTTGGCGCTCGAGTGTTGATTTGGGAGGAAGTCCGGGTGGTTCTGATGCCTTGATATTCACCGGGACCACTGCAAATGATCTCCTCGCCTATGCCTTGACCGATCCACTTGGGGGAATTTCAGCCTCGATTCAGAGCCTTGAAGTCAATGGATCGGTCGACGACTATCTGGTGACTGCTGTTTCTGCGAATACTGCCGCGGATGATGCGGAGATCTCGGTGGAATTTTCAGCTGATTTGGAAACCTGGCTGAGTGGCACGGCTGTGTTTCTGGGGTCTGACGAGCGGGTTGATGGAGTGAGTATTGACCATTGGCGGGCTCCGACTTCAAATGCCGCCAGCCCTCCATTGCGCTTCGCTCGAGTCGTATTGGTGGCGAGGCCATAGGAGCGGGAACGATTGTGAAAGAAGCTTGTCACTTTCGCTTTTCACAGGGCCAGCACTCTGATAGTCCTGTGTGATATGAAGTTAGCAAAAATTCTTCTCGTTCTATTGGCTCTCTCTCATCTGGGGCTTCGCGCGGATTTGGTCGCCTACTGGACTCTTGAGGAAGGAACGGGAGTTACGGCTGGAGATAGCACTGCGAATGGTCGGACCGGGACGATTGCGGGAAACGCACTTTGGAATACCACTGATCTTCCGCCTGTTCCGACGGGAACCACGGCCGCCCTTGAGATGGACGGGGTCGATGATCAGATCAACATCGTCGGTTACAAAGGAATTTCCGGAACCGGTGATCGCTCGGTTTCTGCCTGGATTAAGACCGAACTCAACAGCACGGGCCAAAACATGGGCATCGTCTCTTGGGGGAGTAATTCGTCGACTCAAAAATGGACCTTTCGAATTCAAAATGGAAATGGCACTGCCGGAACGATTCGCGTCGAAGCCAATGGTGGTTTCTTTGTTGGGAATACCGTGGTAACGGACACCGAATGGCACCATGTCGCAGTAACTTGGGCAAATGACGGCACTCCAAATATTCAGGATGCCAAGCTCTATGTCGATGGAGTCCTCGATGCTGAATTTGGAAGTATCGATGTCCCGCCGAGTGGTAGTCAAAGTGTTGCGATCAACACTGCTGTTGGTGAGGATGTGCGTATCGGGGAGGATTTTCAATTGAACCACAATTGGCGGGGCCGAATCGACGAGGTGCGTATTTACGACGAGGCGCTGGATGCTGTAGCAATTTCGGAACTTGCCAGTTATCAGATTCTTTCGGCATTCGAAGCTTCCGAGGAAGTGGTGGCAAGCGGGGCTCCAGTAGAACTCAGTTGGGCAAGCGATCCTTCGAACGACACTCTGATCATTGACAACGGAGTCGGAGATGTTTCAGGGCTGACAATGACAACGGTCAATCCGACTGCCACTACGACTTATACTCTCACCGGAACCAGCGGGGGAGATACGGAGGAACTTCAAGTCACGGTATTGGTCGATACCGCTCCTCTCATCAACGAGGTCATTAATCTTGGTTCCGAGACTCTACTCGAGGGGCGATCAACCACGATTTTCTGGGATGTTTTTGGTGAGGCAGGTCTCAGCATGAACGGTAATGACGTCACCGGGCTTGATCGGACTGAATTATCCCCGACCGAGACTACGACCTACACTTTCGCGGCGACCAATGCATTTGGGACGACAACTTCGGAATTTACCCTCACCGTAATCGATGGAAGCAACCCTGATCTCGGTTGGGAGGTGGCTGAACAGTCGGACGGAGTGCTCACCCGGTGGGATCCGACAACAAATACCACCGGGAATGTGGGCATCGCTTTTATCAATAACACGGGTGGCACGGTTCAAAGTGGTGCGAGTAATTTTTCTTCAATTAGTAAGTGGGTGAACAGCCCAGGCTATAACCTCGCTGCGAATCCCCTCGATTCCTGGCAGGACGGGCTTGGTGATCTCGTGACGAAAGAAGATGTGAGTTGGGAAATGGTAGTTCGTCCCGGAGATTTTACCGGAACGCATACCCTTTTCAATACCGGCGGAAATGGTCAGGGATTAGGCATTGTTCTCACTGCCAGTATCCTTGATTTTCGCTTTCAATCAGCGAATAACGACTCGCAACGAGTCATCATTTCAACCGACCTCTCAGCCATCGGCCTTGCCACTGATTTCTTTCACATCGTGGCGACGGCTGATGTTGGAGGGGCGTCTCCTGGCGTAGCCACTCTTTATGTGAATGGCCAACTTGTTGCTGGTCCAACGTCCAGCACAGGAATTATCGCTGACTGGGATGGGGGAGATCTTGCCGAGCTCGGAAAAGGAGCGAATATTCCGACGAGCACGACTTTCCCCTTCGAGGCCTTCACCGGTGACATCGCGGTCTTTAACTATTATGGATTCCGTGTTCTCGATGCCTCGCAAGTTTCCGATAAGTATGATGCCCTCGGCGGCTCCGGGGGGGATTTGGCGATCAAGGATATCGAGTATGATGACGCGGCTGACGAGATCAGGCTGACTTTCGATTCCATTCCCAACCAAACCTACGCTCTTGAAACGACGGTTGATTTGTTAACGGAGACCTGGATCGAGCTCGACGATTCGATTCCTTCCGGCGGAACCGAAACGACCGTTGTAATTAGCGGAGTGGTCCTGCCTGATCCGGTGAACCCAAGGCGCTTCTATCGTATCCTCCCGGGCTTGTAGGAGAGGGCAGGAATTGTAATGAATTTGATCGGAGTGTTCATCGCGAGCCTTTATCATAGGCCGCGATGAAGGTTCTGGTTATATTCTTTATTCTGACGTGTCTCGTTTCGGCGCAGCAAGCTGACGATCTCTATCGACAGGGAGCTGAGAAATTTTTTGCGGGAAAGGTTAAGGAGGCGATTATTGATTGGGATCGCGAGATCGCCATGGTTCCACGTCGTGGCCCGCATCATTGGCAGCGTGGCTTGGCCCTTTATTATGCGGGTGAGTACGACAAGGGTGTGGCGCAGTTTGTCAGCCATCAGACGGTGAACGGACATGATGTTGAGAATGCGGTGTGGCATTTTCTGTGTGTGGTGCGCGGGACGGGTGGATCGGTGAAAAAAGCGAGGAGGGATTATATCCCGATCGAGGGAGATCTCCGGGTGCCGATGAAGGAGGTGCATGATTTGTTCGGAGGAACCGGCTCGGAAAAAGCAGTGCTTGAGGCCGCGTCGAAGAATGCCGAAGGGCCAAGGTTGCGAAATCAACTTTGCTACGCGCATTTGTATCTCGGGCTTTATTACGAGGCGTTGGGTGAGACCGTGAAGTCTGCGGCGCACATGAAGAAGTCTGCAGTGGATTATCGCATGGATCATTACATGGGAATGGTGGCGCAGCTGCATCACAAGCTGCGGTCGCGTCCCAATATCATCTTCCTTTTCGCCGATGATCAACGGGCGGACACGATTGGGGCGCACGGGAATCCCCACATCAAGACCCCAAATCTCGATGCCTTGGCGGCGGAGGGGATGAGCTTTCGCCAAAACTACTGCGCGGGTTCTTTCAGTGGAGCCGTTTGTGTGGCGAGTCGAGCGATGTTGATGACGGGGCGTCATTGGATGAGTTTGCCGGAAAAGAGGCCTCAGACGAATTGGGGCGATTCGGTGGTGCTCCCGGCCCACCTGGAGAATGAAGGCGGGTATCAATCCTACATCGTAGGGAAGTGGCACAATGGAAAGGGAACTTTAGACAAGTCGTTTCATAGCGGAAAAGCGATCTACATGGGAGGGATGGCGGATCATACTTCGTTTCAAGTCCAGGATCTTGAGGGGGGAAAGCTGATGCCGAAACGTGATGCGAGAGGATTCTCGAGCACCGTTTTTGCGGATGCTGCAATTGAGTTCATTGAAAAGGCGAATGGGGAGAAGCCTTTCTTTCTCTACGTGGCCTTCATGGCTCCGCATGATCCGAGAAACCCGCCCGAGAAATATCGCGAGATTTACTATGAGAATCGTCCGCCGCTCCCACCGAATTATTTGCCCCAACATCCCTTTCAAAATGCCCCCGCGTCGACGTCAGGTCGTGATGAGGGGTTGGGACCTTGGCCAAGGACCAGGGAAGTCATCAGTGATCAACTCTGCGAGTATTATGGTCTGGTGACGCACCTGGACGAGCAGGTCGGACGGATCATGAGGGCTCTCGAAGGAACTCCCCATGCCGAAAATACCTACATCGTTTATACCGCTGACCATGGTTTGGCGATGGGGAGCCATGGTTTGCTTGGTAAGCAGAATGTCTACGAGCAGAGTATGAAGTGCCCGCTCATCATCAAAGGTCCGGGCATTCCGAGAGGGAAGTCAACTGAAGCGATAACCTATGTGCATGATCTCAATGCTACGGTGTGCGGGTTTTCAAAGACCTCGATTCCGGAGAAGAGTGATGCCCGGGACTTGGGGCCGTTGATTCGCGGGGAGACTGAGAAAGTTCACAAGGAGGTCTTTTTGCCCTTCCAGAATAACCAACGCACGGTCCGTGATGAACGATGGAAGTTGCATGTCTATCCCTTGATCAATCATCGTCTTCTGTTTGACCTGAAAGAGGATCCTCACGAAACGAACAATCTCGCGGAAAAGCCGAAGCATGTGGAAAAACTGACAGAAATGATGGTGATGATGGAAAAGAACCGAAATTCCCATGGTGACCGCTATCCGCTCTCAGTGGAAAATCCCAAGCCCAAGGAGGCAATTT
>PBTU01000049.1 GCA_002729295.1 Verrucomicrobiales bacterium
ACGCTCTCGTTGACATAGGCGTCACGATTCCAAACGTCGTCACCGTTGATGCCGTTCCTTGGACTGGAATCGGTGCCGTTGGAGTTGGAGTAGGAAAAAGCATCGCGGTTGTCGAACATAGCCACACCATTTACGTAAAAACCGGCGGCACCCAGAGTCGTGCCTGATTTGTTGGCGGGCACGTTGGGCGTGCGGGGAATGCGGTAAATCACTCCGGTGTTGGCGGGGTAATTGGGGAAGAGATTGGTCTTCGCCTCGTTGAGATACCACGGTCCCATGGTGTGCGATGCCAGACCGGTCGAACGGAGATAGACCCAATTGGCGGATGAGGAGATTTCGTGAATCCCGGCGTAAGTGGATTGCGCCTGCACTCCCTGTCCACGGTCCCAGGTGGTCACGGCATTTCCAGCCGTTTCGTCGACGGTGGTTTCAAAGATCCGGGCATAGGATCCTGAGTCGGCTGTGAACCATGAGCTGATGCGAGGATCGGCTTTTAAGGCCAGAGTGGAAAGGAGAATGAGGGAGAGGACTTTCATATTGTGTGAAGTGAATCTGAAGAGAATAACCACCGTTCTTCAACTAAGTTTCCAAATTTAGTTTTAGGGGAAGGTAAAGACGGGAAATTACAAGCTAGGGAGGTTTCAGGGCTCGAACCAGCCGGGAGCGCGGAGGCCGGTGATTTCGACCTCGGCGATCGAGCTGGTTTGGAAAATAGAAAGACTTTAGCTTAAGCAGTTTCCCGGCGCTGGCGGCGTGCTGCGAGGCCTAAGGAGCCGAGAGCGAGAAGAGCCAGACTGGAGGCTTCGGGAACGGCCCCGATGGCAGTTTCCAGAGAAATGGCATTGGTCGCTTGGGAAGAGACATCATCGTAGACGAAGTGATTGAAAAAAGCCACGGGGGAGGAGCCGTTGGCTCCCAGGCTGCTGAGAGTGAATGAAATCCAACCAAAACGTAGTTCGGTGTCACAAAATGGAAGCCAGTTTTCGCCAATCACAAAATCACCGCCGGTCAGGCCGTTTTCGTGCCAGCGGGCAGCATCCGCGGTATCGCGCGGGAAATTCTGTGGTCCTGTCTGGAAAGCGCCAGCGAAGTAGTAATAGGAGTCAGGGACGTAGAATTCGTTGCCATAGATATCTGCGGCGAATAAGTAGGCACCTGCGCTTTGAGAGAGCTGGCCAATATTGGCGGAGTTATCGAGATAGAAATCGGGAGCGGTATCACCTCCCGGAATAACCACGGATGGGCCGCCTGGGACTGTTGAAAATCCGGAGAGATCAATGACTTGAATGGCCCCTGTGGCGATGGAAGAAATACACCCGGACCCGGCGGTTACGGCGAGGTAGGATCCTAATTTGTTTTGCTTGATGCTCATAATAAATATGGGTGTTTTTAGGGGTCCAAGTGCACGCAGCACTATCGCGGGGAGGGGGAAACACAACAACGATATGCTGGTGATGGCAAGGCGGGAAAGAGTATGATTAGCTTACGCCATTCTATTTGGGAAAGTTCTCGGGACAGTTTTAGAATGCGGCTTGATGAAGGCCAATGATGTGCTCGACAGGCTGCTCCTCTACCGCGACGAGGAAACTTGCTTTCTGCGGCACGGGATCGCCGTTGAAGAAAGACTGGGCGCGGGCGATTTCGTCGGGAGATGCTGGTCTGATGAGCATGGATTACGAGGCTTTGTTTCGGTGGAGGTCGGGACGAATTGCTTGAGTAAGCTTCTCAGGCTCGGGGGCTGTTTCGCCGAGGAAGGTTTTTAGAGCGTCGAGTTGGGACCCGGGGTTGGCGACCATTTCGGGGTAGTCAATTTCAATGAGATCAACGTTTTTACATTGTCTCAGTTGGGCGAGGGTTTGCTTGGCGTGAGTTTGCTGGGTCTGAATGAGGTGCTGTTTTTCGGAGACAGGGTTTTGTCCGCGGCGCTCGATCATTTTCCACTGGGAGTCGACGACTTCTTCGACGGGGCGCTTCATGAAGATGACGTGGTAATGGTGGCGGGGTGGAAGTAGAGGTAGGAGGGCGGAGATGACTTTGATGACTTTGCCGTCGGCTTGCTCGATGAGGCGGGGGGTCTTTTTAAGTGATTTGATCTCCTCCCATTCCCAGTAGCCCTCAAGGTTGTCTTCATCGGCCTTGCGTTTGCCGTCGTGCATGAGGTCCATGCCGGCGGCGCGGAGCATTTGCATCATGAGAGAGGTGCCGCTGCGCGGGAGGCCGGAGACGATGGTGAAGGAGCAGGGTTTGATGGCGGCTTCCTTGGCGGCGGCTTCGCGCTTGGCCATGCGTTTGGAGTGGCGGGCTTTGGCGCGGGCGGTGATGCCGTGGCGCAGGGAGGTGAGGTGCTTTTCGCGTTGGGAGGTGTGAATGACTTTTTGGCGGACGAGGTCGTTTTCAAGAGCTGCGGCTTTTTCGGTTTGCTCGGTGATTTGATAGACTTTTTTTAGGGTGGTCAGAACGGAGGCGTTTTCGCGGTCGAGTTGGAGGCAATTTTTCAAGGCGTGCTCGGCTTCTTCGAATTGCTCGAGTTGGATGAGCGCACTACCGAGGAGGTGGTGGGCACGGGGGCTCGCGAATTGAAAACTGATGGCGGCGAGGGCGGTGTCGACGGCGGCTTGGGGATCTTTGTCATTCAGATGACACTGGGTACGGGTGTTGTGGGCCTGGATGCTGGTGGGGTCGATGATGATGAGTTTTTCGGCAGTGGCGCGGGCTTCGTCCCACATGCCGAGGGTGGTGTAGGCACGGCAAGAGAGTTCGAGGACGGGAACTTCTTCGCCGGCTTGTTCGCGGATGGTGTCGAGGTGTTCCAGGGCTTTGGCGTTGTTGCCTTTTTCAATATGGATCTGGGCCTTAAGGACGTGGGCGGAGATGGATTCACCAAAGGTTTCGAGACAGATCTCAAGGGTTTCTTCGGCTTCGTAGGTGAGGCCGAGAGCGAATTGGGTTTTGGCGAGGGCCTGGGCGTAATCGGTGCGCTCGGGGTTGGCGTTATAGCAGTCTTCTAGTAGGGGAAGGGCTCTGTCGTTTTTGCCGGTGTAGAGGTAGGCGCGGGCGAGGTTCCATTTGTTCTCGCGGTTGGTTTCGTTGGCAGCCCGAGTGGGATCGTCGGAGATTTCGTTGATGTAACCGAGGGCGACGAATTGTTCGAGGAGGGCCTGACTTTCTTCTCCGGTGAGAGAGCCTCGGTTCCGGGATGAGCCGTCGGGGTTTTCCCAGGTGGGGATGGTCTGGATGGGGAGGCTTTCTTGAAAAAGTTCGGTGAGGACGCGGCCTTCCATATCGTTGCCAACGGGTAGGCCGAAGGCGTGGAGGATGGTGGGGGCGATGTCTAATAAACGTGAGCCGTAGACCTGGGAGTCGGGTTTAATACCGGGGCCTTTGGCGAGGAGGACGCCCTGGTTGCGGTGCCAGACGGTGATGCCGGCGGGGACGCGCGGGGTGAATTTTGGGCGGAGGTGATCGGAGTGGAAGCCGTGGTCGGAGACGAGGATGACGGTGGTGTCGGGCCCGGCCTTCTGCAGGAGGACCTGGAGCATCATGTCGTGGGCGCGGTAGGTGGCGTTGATGACGTGTTGGTAGATTTCGAAATCGCCATCGGGGATGCCTGCCATCTGGGGGGGATGATAGTGCATGAAGTGGTGGGAAATTTCGTCGATGGCGCGGTAGTAGACGGCCATGAAGTCCCACTCGGGATCGCTGTCCATGAGATGGGTCGCAGCCGAGTGGACAGAGTAGGCTTCGGCGAGGTGCTCGCGGAGGTTGTTGAGGCGCCTGTCGCGGGATTGATCGATTTTGTGGCCTTTGGGGAGGAAGGGATGGAGGATGTCTTCGTCGATCTCGTGGGGCGAGACGCGCATTTCATTCATCGTTTCGGCGAGGTCCTCGGGCCAGTAGGTGCCGGGCGAGGGCGGGGGGAAGTCGGCGGGGTCCATGTCTTTGGTGGTGTCTTTGAGGTGACCGAACATGTTGGAGACCATTTTTCCGTCGAGGTCCTGCTCGCCCTGGGTGGCGAACCAGGAGACGACGTGGCTGCGTTTGTCGTGCTCGCCGAGCATTTCCCAGAGGGTTTTGCATTTGCGGCTGGCTGCGGAGACGGGGACGATTTGGCCGGAGACGGGATCGACTTCGGTGAAGCCTTCGACGCCGTGGTGGTAGGCCATTTTCCCGGTGGCAATTGAGGTCCAGAGCATGGGCGAAAGCTGGGGCTCCAGCGTGGCCAGGTTGCCGTGATTTCCACCGTTCATGAGGGAGCGGATGCCATCCATGCCGCCTTCTTCAAGAAGGGCGTTGATGATTTTCCAGTCGGCCGAATCCCATCCGACGAGGAGGACGCGCTTTACAGGTGTGGCAGGATTCGACATGAAGTAAGACGGTATTCATGCAGAAGTATCGTATCAATGGAACAACCTTTTTAGCCTGTTAGTATGTTGAGCCCTTACTGGCTATCCAATCGACGATCGGGTTTTGCTTTGCCGTCGTTCCATCTGAAGGACGCGGGCGCTCAGGAAGATGGCAGCCAGTCCGAGTCCGGTTGCAAGGCCCCACCAGATGCCGTTGGCTTCAAGGCCGCCGGTGGTGGCGAGGAGCCAGCCGATGGGGATGCCAAAAATCCAGTAAGAGACGAAAGCGGTCCAGGCGGGAACTTTGACGTCTTCGAGTCCGCGAAGATATCCGGCGGAAACAACTTGCAAGCCGTCGAAGAGCTGGAAGAAGGCCACGATGATGAGGAACTTCGCGGCCAGAGAAATAACGGCTTCGTTGTCGACGTAGAGGCGGGCGATGAATTCGTTTCCTAACCAGCAGGCGGTGGCGGTGATGGAGATGAAGGATATGGTAAGCAGCCAGCCGGAGACAATGATGGGCAGATAGCGGGAGGTGTCATTGGCGCCGAAGGCTTTGCCCATGCGCATGGTGAGGGCAATACCGAGGCCGAGGGGCACCATGAAGACGGTGCCGGCGGTAGTAAGTGCGACTTGGTGCGCGGCGAGGGCGATTTCACCCCAATAGCCCACAAGAATGGCGGCGGTCGAGAAGGCTCCGACTTCGGCAAGGAGGTGGAGGCTCGCGGGGATGCCCAGCGTGAGGAGTTTTCGGACGGTCTTCGGATCGGGTTTTTGAAGCCAGCGACGGGGAACGAGGTGGACGACGCGAATGGTGTTATTAAACCAAAGAAGCATCGCGACGAGAATAGCCGTTCGTGAAATCAGGGTGGCCCATCCGGCTCCGGTAAGTCCGTAGCCCAAATCGAAAATGAAGACCTTGTTGAGGACTACATTGAGAAGGACTCCGCCGAGGAAAATAAAGAATCCCTCCCAAGTCCGGTCGAGCGAGTCGCTGTGATTTTTCAATGCAATGGAACTCAGGATGGGAATGATCGAGATGAGGACCAGAGCGAGGTAGGGGGGAGCGAGGGCGGTGACTTCTCCCGGCTGATTGAAGATGGAGAGAAAGGGGATGATGAGGCACCCCAGAGCCGCGAGAAGACAACCCGCTCCCAGAGCAAGGAAGAATCCATTGCGGCAAACGGAGCGCGCTTCAGCGTGGTCTTCCCGGCCAATCGCTCCGGAGGTTAGGATGGAAACGCTGGTGACGAGTCCGATTCCGAAGATGAAGGGAATCGCGAAAATAGAGCTGGCGAAAGTCAGGGCCGCGAGCTCGGTAACGCCAACGTCTCCGACCATCACGGTGTCGGTGATGACCATGAGCATCTGGCTGACCTGCCCGATGATGATGGGGATCGACAGGATGGCTGTCTTTTTACCCTCTTTGAGAAGGGCAGGAATGGAAAGTCCACCTACCATTTCCAGGAATTGCGACTCCAGAAGTTTTCGAATTCCTCGGCGGTGCCGTTGAAGGCATTGCGTTCCATCGGTCGGTCCATGTCGCCGAAGTATTTGGGCGCGCGCCAACCGAGGCTGCGGAAGACCTTGGGTGCGGAGCGGCCGTTTTCCCAGAGGACACCGCCAAACTGCCAGATGGCCCAGGTATTCCAAATGTCGTACGCTTTCATGAGGTCGCGCGGGCTGTCGTAGTCTTTATTGGAATAGAGGGCGATCCAATAGGGCGCGCGGCGGATGATACGCTTGTATTTGGAGCTTGCCGAGGAAAGCGTGGTGCGAAGTCGGCCGCTGTTTTCGAGGTAGACGATGGGGGTAGTGCCGGTGAGTTTTTCGATATGCTGGATAAATTCCGCAATCTGAGCAGCGGAGCTTTTGGTGTCGGCATCGCAGACAAGGAGGATTTCGCGGGTTTGCAGGCCCTTGGATGACTTAATCGCGCGGAGACGCTGGATGAAGCGGTTAGCCTGCACCGTTGGGCTGATGTGGGGCAGGATGAAGCAATAGGCTCCAAGCTTCATTCCCTGGCGTTCCGCTCCCTGGAGGAAGTCGGCGCATTTGGAGTCCAGTTCGTAGCCTTTGGCACAGCGCGCGATGAGAGCCCGCGAGCCGTTGATTTTGAGCGCGGTTTGATTTTGCGGGGTGTAGCTGCGTCCGCTGCGCTGGCGTTCCTTGGGGTCGTAGGCCGAGACATTGATGAACTTGGGCGCTTCACTGTAGGAAACCTTGCCGTATTTTGATCCGCAGCTGCTAAAGAGGGCAACAGTGAGTGAAAGAAAAAAGGTGCGGATGATCATGGGTGTTTTTGAGTTCTATAAGCTCATGCGCAAATGGAAAGATACAAAGCGCGCTTCCGTATCCAATCACGTGCGCTTTTTGGGCTTCATTATTTTTTTAGGGACCGGAAATCTTTTGGGGTTTCCGAATAGCCCTGCGCCCAAAAAAGAAAGGACGTCGGAAGAGCACTGGGCCTTTCGGCATCCGGTTAAACCGACGCTTCAGGGAAAGCTGCACCCGATCGATGAATTGCTGGCCCGGAAGCAGAAAGAGGGTGGATTTGATGCGGTGGGTGAAGCTTCACGCGCCACGCGCTTGCGTCGTCTTTGGCATATCGCGACGGGGCTCCTTCCCAACAAAGCCGAGCGCAAGCAGTGGATGGCCGACAAGCGGACCGGAGTCGAATGGACCAAGGCTGCGACGGAAGCGGCGCTGGCCAGGAAGACTTTCGGCGAACGTTGGTCGCGGCACTGGCTCGATGTCGCCCGCTATGCCGATACGCGGGGAGCAGCGGTCACTCAGAACGAAGATTATCCCTACGCCTACACCTATCGTGATTGGGTGATCGGAGCCTTTAATAAAAATCTGCCCTACGATCGCTTTGTGCATCTGCAGGTGGCTGCGGATTTGATGAAGGCTCCTCTCGAGGATCAAGCGGCTTTGGGTTTTCTGACGGTGGGTCGGGCTTATCAAGGCGGGCAGCGTCATCTTTTGGTCGCTGATCAGATTGATGTCACCACGCGCGGGGTGATGGGACTGACCGTGACCTGCGCGCGTTGCCACGATCACAAGAGCGATCCGATTCCTACGGCGGATTTTTACAGCCTCTACGGTGTCTTTGCGAGTGCGAGCATGCCCAAGAATCTGCCCAAACTCTCCGAGCCTGAAGACTCGCCGGGTTATCGAAAGTTCAAGGAGGAGCATCGCAAGCTGGCNATGGAGGTGCACAAGTTCATCAAGTCCGCCATTCCNGAGTATGAAACTCCGAAGGATCTCTTTGANTTCTCGATGCGAAAAACCCCACATAAGCTGAATCAAACGCAGCGGGATAAGTTTCGAAAGCTNTCGAGTAAGGTGACGGAGCTGGAAGCGAAATCGCTCTATTCACCCGACCGTGCGATGATCGTAAGGGAAGGAAAGGTGAACAATCCCTACATCTTCACAAGGGGAGATCCCGGGGCGCGGGGAGAGAGGGTGCCACGTCAGTTTCTCAGGATCTTCCGCAAGGAAGGAGAGGTCTTTAAGAATGGTAGCGGGCGATTGGAGCTTGCGATGCGGTTGACCGATGATCGTAATCCGCTCACGGCCCGGGTCTGGGCCAATCGTGTATGGATGCATGTCATGGGGACTCCCTTGGTTGATACGCCGGGTGACTTTGGGGTGGAAACGGAGAAGCCCAAGCAGCTCGAGTTGTTGGATCATCTTGCTCATTTCCTGGTGGAAAACAAATGGTCCACCAAAGAGCTCATTACCCACATCACGAGCTCGCAGAGCTGGAATCGCGAGAGCAAGGCCCCGGCAGAATTGATCGAGCGTGATCCCGAGAACAGATATTTCGCGAGATCGAACCGGGTGCGCAAAGACCTCGAAGCATGGCGTGATTCCGCCCTGCAGGTGAGTGGGCGTCTTGATGTTACCCTGGGCGGCAAGCCGGTGACGCTGGACCAGCCGCCTTTCAGTGATCGTCGCACCGTGTATGGTCGTGTGCGCCGGGGGTATCTTCCGGCCGTGATGCGGGCCTTTGATTTTCCGGGTTCGGAGGAAGCACTCATGCGTCGCTCGGAAACAACGACGCCGATGCAAGCGCTGTATCTCATGAACAGCCCTTCGCTGCATGTGAAAGCCCGCTCTCTGGTGAAAGGCCTCACCGTTTCTCCGGAAAGTGTGCAACAAGTTTACCAGCGGATATTACATCGCCGGGCCAGCAAACCAGAATTATCCGCCACGATGACTTGGTTGAAAAGTGCCGCGACTCATCGCACCGCCGGTGCGTGGGATTATGGATATCTCACCAAGGATTCTTTGGAGTTTAAAAGCCTGCCACGATACAAGGACGGGCGATGGGCCGGAGGGCCTGAGATGCCCGACCCCAAACTCGGTTGGCTGATGTGGAATGCCACCGGAGGGCATCCGGAGCTCGATAAGTCAGCTGTCTTGAGCTGGAAGGCAATGGAAGATGGCGAGTTTACTATTGAGGGAGTGTTAAAAGTTCCTACCCCCAATGGCAACGGAGTGAGAGGACGCGTGATGCGTTCGGATGGCACCGTGCTCGGTGAATGGCCCGTTGACCAGGGCAAGGAGTCGGCGACAAGGCTCACCGGAGTGAAGGTGAAAGCAGGTGAGCACCTTTGGTTCGTCGTCGATAGTCGGGGCGAGCACAGCCACGATTCCTTCAACTGGGCTCCCCGGCTTTCTGATGCACGTGGCGAAGTGGCCAATGCGAAGGATGAATTTGGCGGCTTGGGGCTTAAGCCATTGGCACAACTCGCCCAAGTGTTACTCTTGAGCAACGAATTCTTCTTTGTCGATTGAGATGAAACATCACGAACAAGGCCACGGCGGCTACATTGGCACCCGCCGCGAATTTCTTTCTCGCTACGGGATGGGCATGGGTGCGCTCGCGATGGGCGGACTTCCCAGTGCGGTGGCCTCAGGGGCGACTAGTCCGCTTTCTCCCAAAATGCCGCAGAAGCGAGGAAAGGCGAAGGCCGTGATTCATCTTTTCATGAATGGGGGACCCTCTCAGGTGGATACTTTCGATCCCAAACCGGAGCTGACGAAGTATGACGGGAAGAAAATTCCCCTGGAATTAAAGACCGAACGTCCTACCGGGATGGCAATGAAGTCTCCCTTCTCCTTCAAGAAATATGGTCAAAGTGGCCTCGAAGTCTCCGAGATTTTTTCCAAAGTTGGTGAGTCTTGTGCCGATGAGTTGTGCGTCATTCGCTCGATGCGTGCCGAAGTTCCCAATCACGAACCCTCGTTACTTTTGATGAATTGCGGAGACTCGCGCTTACCGCGTCCGAGTGTGGGATCGTGGGTGACTTACGGTCTCGGAACAGAGAACCAAAACCTGCCAGGCTTCGTCTCAATGTGTCCGGGAGGTTATCCAATTTCCCGGACCCAAAACTGGCAGTCGGGATTTCTTCCGGCTGCTTATCAAGGGAACTATGTTGACTCCAAGAACAAGGATCCAAAGAAGTTGATCGAGAACATTGTGCCGAAGCATCTTGAGCGTAGCAAGCAGCGCGAGCAGTTGGATTTTCTCCGCCAGCTCAACGAGAAGCATGCCAAAGAACGCGGTCGCGATCAGGAGCTGGAAGCGCGGCTGGAGAGTTTCGAATTGGCCTACCGTATGCAAATCGAAGCGACCGATGCCTTTGATGTTTCAAAAGAACCCAAATACATTCGCGAGATGTACGGTGATACCTTGCAAGGCCGGCAGATGTTGATCACGCGGCGGCTGGTCGAGCGCGGCGTGCGTTTTGTGCAGGTCTGGCATGGCGCGGGTCAGCCGTGGGACAACCATGACGATCTGGAAGTAAACCACCGTAAGTTGGCCGGGCAATGTGATCAGGCCATCGCTGCTCTCATTACGGATTTAAAAATGCGCGGTATGCTCGATGAAACTCTCGTTCTCTGGGGCGGGGAATTTGGTCGGACGCCCGTGGTCGAGATGCCCAAAAAGGGAACGAATGCCGGAAAAATTAACGGCCGCGACCATAATCACCACGGCTTCACCACTTGGATGGCAGGCGGCGGGGTGAAAGGCGGCCACGTGCATGGTTCGACCGACGATTTTGGCTTTGCGGCAGCGACGGATAAAGTTCACGTGCACGACCTCCATGCCACGATGCTTCATTTGCTGGGCTTCGATCATGAGGCCCTGACCTACCGCTATAGCGGTAGGGACTTCCGCCTCACCGACGTCCATGGCGAGGTGATCGAGGATCTTCTAGCGTGAGGCTGGACTCGTTTCCCGCGAGAGGGTGATCGGCGGAGCTGAAGTGCGCTTCGATGAGTTGGCATGGCTCATGAGAGTTCTCGAGGACTTGCTCGAGTTCAAAAGCGTCGATCAGCTGGAAATCGCTGAGTCGGGGAATTGATGATTTGAGTGACGTTATTGAACGGCGACCGCCGTCCGGGGAAACACTACTGAATCGAAAAATTTGAACACGATTTTTCCCCGTCAACCGGAGAATTTATTGGTCCTTCAGAAACTCCCGCATCTTGGCGGGTATGTTGGTGGTGACAGAATGCACCCCGGCTTTGACAAAGTGCCGTCCCTGGGCCGCGGCATCGACAGTCCAGACATGGAAGCCGAGTCCGTGTTGTTTCAGAGTGCTCCCTAATTTGGCGGCGAGCGAATCGACGGCTTTGGCTCCGAGGCCATCGGCTTTGATGTCCTTCAAGGTCTGAATGGCCCCGGCGAGCTTTGATGAAATGTCCTCGCCTTTCTTTGGTTTGAGATCTGAGAGCCAATTCGCGGTGAGCTTCGGGTCGTGCTTCTTGATGGCTCGAACGACTTCTTTGTTGAAGGAAATGATGGTGATGAGTTTCCGGGGAATCTTTGATTGAGTGATTACCTCGGATAGCTTTTGAACAATCTCCGGACCGCATTTGATTTCGATGAAAATCCCTTTTCCCTGAGGCATGC